>CATYVH010000026.1 GCA_958413765.1 uncultured Collinsella sp. | reverse complement strand
GGGCGTGATGGGCGCCGTCGCGGAGGGCAGCCCCTCGATCAGGGCGCAGGCGAACCTCTCCGCGCTCGGGCTGCACGAGATGGCGGCGTCCCTGCCCGACTACGTGAGGATGGTCGCCGCGGGCGAGCGGGGCTTCGCCTCCGCCCTCGAGGAGATGACGCGCGTCGAGGTCGCCGCCCGGGAGGTCAGGATCACCAACCAGCGCATACGTTCGTGCCCCAGGCGAAGGCGAACGCCGCCACCGCCGCCGAGCTCGTGAGGTGGCTGTGGGCCCTCGGCATGATGTGCAGGGAGGCCGGCGAATAGACATAGCCCCCGTCCCGGCGAGCCGGGCAGCCTTCGGGGATACCCCCGTTCTCGCTGTGCGCGCGGCGGTCGCCGCATTCGCGTCGACAGACTTGGGGAACCCCCGCCGAAGGAGAGGATTGCGGGCCGCCGGAGCGGTATCCGCGGATATGAGACTGAGCCGAAGGCGTCGACGACATGCCGGGGGCGGACCGGGACGGGTTCAACGGCAGGCCCCGCCGACCGATTGCAAGCGGTCGGCGGGGCCATTGTGGCTCTTGACAGCGGATTGGGTCATATGAGCGAGTGGGGCTCATTTGAGGCAAGGTGACGTGAAACGAAAGGGCGCTGACCTTCTGGTCGCGCCCTTGAAGTTGAACGTCAGATTGTCCAAATGCGGCCCGCGCAGCGTCGAGTAGTTACGCGGTTTGGTAAAACCGCGTAACTAAACCCGCTCTGCGATCTCGTGGATGAGGTAGTCGGTCTTTTCCCAGCCCAGGCACGGATCAGTGATCGACTTACCAAAGACACCGCCATCGACCGGCTGGTTGCCGTCCTCAAGGTAAGACTCGATCATAAAGCCCTTGACCAGCTTGGAGATGGACTCGTTGCGGCGGCAGCTGTCGAGCACCTCCTTGCAAATGCGGTACTGCTCGAGCGGGCGCTTACCTGAGTTGTCGTGGTTGCAGTCGATGACCGCCGCCGGGTTGGCGTAGCCGGCATGCTCGGTATAGCGCTCGGCCAGGCGTTCCAGGTGTTCGTAGTGGTAATTGGGGTAGGTACGACCGTCGAGACCGATGTAGCCACGCATAACGGCGTGCGCGAGCGGATTGCCGTCGCACTCGACCTCCCAGTTGCGGAAGATGAAGCTCTGGTGTGCCTGGGCGGCGTAGATGGAGTTGAGCATAACGGTGGTGGAACCGGCGGTGGGGTTCTTCATGCCCACAGGCACCGAAATGCCGCTCGACACCAGACGATGCTCCTGGTTCTCGACCGAGCGCGCGCCCACGGCGACGTAGCTCAGCAGGTCGACGAGGTACTGGTAGTTGGACGGGTAGAGCATCTCGTCGGCGGTAAAGAAACCGGTCTCTTCGATGACGCGCAGGTGCATGTGGCGGATGGCCTTGACGCCTTCGAGCAGGTCATCGGGCGCCTCGGGGTCGGGGTTGTGCAGCAGACCCTTGTAGCCGGTGCCCTTGGTGCGCGGCTTGTTGGTGTAGACACGCGGAATGATGATGAGCTTGTCCTTGACCTCTTCGGCGACCTTGGCCAGTCGGTTCATGTACTCAAGCACCGAGTCCTCGCGGTCGGCAGAGCACGGGCCGATGATGAGCACTTTGCGTGCGTCCTCGCCGGTAAAGACCTTGGCGACCTCGGCGTCGAATGCCTGCTTTTTGGCGGTAAGCTCGGCGGAAAGCGGCATTTCCTCGCGGATCTCCATGGGGATCGGCAACCTGCGCTTGAATTCCATGGCCATATGGGGCCTCCTTTATCAATTAACGGCAACAATTGGCGAATTCTCGAATGCTCGGCATTATCCGCTGTCGCACGCTAAAGTGCAAGCGAAACCTGCCAAAAAGGGACGGGTTTATTTTGTTCGGTTTTATCTGGGGAAATGTCGGCGCTCGCCGGAAGGGGAGGGTCAGCGTACGGCACGTTGGAGCAAGTTGGATCTTCTGCGGCATACCCTGTGGACAAAAAATGGCAAATATGAGTACTGTTGCTAGCGTAGTATCATATCGATCTTACAAGATAATAGACACAACAGTAAATATGTTCATTAACGTTGGCACACAGAAGCATGCTACCGGGCATTTTGATCAATTTGAAGGCATATCTAGGCCGCAATGAGGTCGTTTGGGGCAGTTTTGGCTGTTACTAAAAAGGTGACAGTACTCATATTTGCCATTTTTTGTCCACGGGGCCTTGAAGGAGGGCGTCAATCAGGTCCCAGGGGAGGCGGTTCGAGGGCTGCAAAACAAAAACGGGGACGCAGATTGTCCTGCGTCCCCGTTCTCGGGCGTTATTCGTTCCCTGCGGCAGAATTTACGCCGCTTCGTCGAACTGCGAATTGTACAGGTCGGCGTAGAAGCCGCCTTGGGCGAGCAGCTCGTCGTGCGTGCCCTTCTCGACGATGTCGCCGTCGCGAATCACCAAGATCACGTCGGCGTTGCGGATCGTGGACAGGCGGTGCGCGATGACAAAGCTGGTGCGGCCCTGCATCAGCGCATCCATGGCGCGCTGAATGAGCTCCTCGGTACGGGTATCGACGTTGGAAGTCGCCTCGTCCAGAATCAGTGCCGGGCGGTCGGCCAAAATGGCACGGGCGATGGTCACGAGCTGGCGCTGACCCTGCGACAGGTTAGTGCCCTCCTCGTTGATCATAAAGTCGTAGCCGCCGGCGAGCGTATGGATAAAGTGGTCGCAGCGTGCGGCGCGCGCGGCGGCCTCGACCTCGGCGTCAGTCGCATCGGGACGTCCGTAGCGGATGTTCTCGCGGATGGTGCCATTAAACAGCCAGGTATCCTGCAGCACCATGGCAAACTCGCCGCGCAGTGCCGCGCGGTCCCAGTCGCGCACGTCGACGCCCTCGACGCGCAGCGAACCGCCGTCCACGTCGTAGAAACGCTGCAGCAGCTTAATGAGCGTGGTCTTGCCGGCGCCGGTGGGGCCGACGATGGCGATGGTCTGACCGGGCTGCGCCTCGCAGCTAAAGTCGTGGATGATGGTCTTGTCGGGCGTGTAGCCAAACTTGACATGGTCAAACTCAACGTGGCCGGGGCGCTTCTCGGGAATCTGGGCGTCGGCCTTCTGCTCCTCCTCGGGCGCGGCGAGGAACTCAAAGACGCGCTCGGTGGCAGCGGCCATCGACTGCATCGTGTTGCTCACGTTGCCCAGCTGCTGCACCGGCTGCGTAAAGTTGCGCACGTACTGGATAAAGCTCTGGATGTCGCCGGGCGTGGCATTGCCGGTCAGCGCGAGCTGTGCGCCCACCACGACAACGCCCACGTAGCCCATGTTGCCCACCAAGCTCATAAGCGGCATCATCAGGCCCGATAGGAACTGCGAGCGCCAGCCACTAATAAAGAGACGGTCGTTTTGACGGTCGAACTCCTCGATTGAGGCCTCGGCGCGGTCGAACACCTGAATAACGTTCTGGCCGGCAAAGTCCTCCTCGATAATGCCGTTGACGGCGCCCAGGACTTGCTGTTGCTCGCGGAAGTACGGCTGCGAGAAGTGAATCATCACGGTCAGGATAATCGCGGCAGCCGGCAGCGTGAGCACGGTGACGCCGGTGAGCGGCAGACTGATCGACAGCATCATGACGAGCACGCCGATAATCTGCGTCACCGATGTGATGAGTTGTGTCACGCTCTGGTTGAGTGACTGACCCAGCGTGTCGACATCGTTGGTGATGCGGCTGAGCACGTCGCCCTTGCTGTGGCCGTTGAAGTAGCTCATCGGCACGACAGCGATCTTGGCGGCGATCTCCTTGCGCATGCGGTAGCAAATCTTTTGCGTGACGCCGGTCATGAGCCAGCCCTGGATGAGGCCGCAGACAGAGCTTGCCAGATACAGGCAGAGCAAAAAGCCGAGCGTCTTGGCGATCCAGGCAAAGTCAACGTCGCCGGTACCGTTGACCTTGGCAACCAGGCCCTCGAACAGCTTGGTCGTAACCTGGCCGAGCACCTTGGGCCCCACAATGTTAAAGATGACCGAGCATACGGCAAAGGCGACGGCGGCAAACACGGCAATCTTGTGCTGGCCGATATAGCCGAGCAACTGCCTCATGGTGCTCTTAAAGTCCTTGGCCTTTTCGCCGCGGCCCATACCACCCATGCGGCCCATGGGACCGCGCCGGCGGGTGGGCTTGGGAATCTGAGTCTTGGTCTCGTCTGCCATTAGCGCTCGCCTCCTTCCATGACGGCTTCAATCTCTTCTTGGGTAAGCCCCAACTCCTCGGCGGAAAGCTGCGACTGTGCGATCTCCAGGTATGCCGGGCAGTTGTGCAGCAGTTCCTCGTGCGTGCCGGTGCCCACTACGTGGCCGTCGTCGAGCACGATGATCTGATCGGCGTGCATGATGGTCGCGATGCGCTGGGCCACGACCACGAGCGCGGCGTCGGTAACGTTTTTGGCAAGCTCCTCGCGCAGGCGCGCGTCGGTCTTGTAGTCGAGGGCGCTAAACGAGTCATCGAACACCACGACCTCGGGCTTTTTGGCCAACGCGCGGGCGATGGCCAGGCGCTGGCGCTGACCGCCCGAGACATTGGAGCCGCCCTGGCTGATGGGGGAGTCGTAGCCGCCCTCGCGCTCGGCGATAAAGTCCTCGGCCTGTGCGATGCGTGCCGCCTGGCGCATGTCATCATCGCTCACCATGTCGCCGGCAAACTTGAGGTTGCTCTCGACGGTGCCCGAGAACAGGCGACCCTGCTGCGGGATGTAACCAATGCGGTGGCGCAGCTCGGAAAGGGTCATGTCGCGCACGTCGATGCCGTCGAGCGAAATGCTGCCGCCCGTGACGTCGTACAGGCGCGGAATCAGCTGCACGAGCGTGGACTTGCCCGAACCCGTTGAGCCAATGATGCCGAGCATCTGGCCGGCATGTGTGGTGAAGTTCACGCCGCTGATGACATCGGCGCGGGCATCGGGGTACTGGAAGCTCACGTCGCGGAAGGTGAGCTCACCGCGCGGCGCGCTGGCTGCGGGCAGTTTGGGCGAGGCAGGGTCGTTGATGCTCGTGGGGCAGGTGATGACCTCTTCCACGCGCTCTGCTGCGACCTCGGCGCGGGGCAGGATAACCGAAACCATGGTGAGGATCATAAACGCCATGACGATCTGCATGGTGTAGGAGATGAACGCCATCATGTTGCCGACCTGCATCACGCCGTCGGACACGCCCTGCGCGCCAAACCAGACGATAAGCACGGTGATGCAGTTCATGACGAGCATCATGAGCGGCATCATAAAGCTCATGGCGCGGTTGGTGTAGAGCTGCGTGGTCATCAGGTCGAGGGACGCCTGGTCAAAGCGCTCGAGCTCATGCTCCTCGCGGTTAAACGAGCGGATGGGCATAAGGCCGTCGAGCAGCTCGCGGGAGGTAAGGTTCACACGGTCCACAAAGCTCTGCATCTTTTTGAACTTGGGCATGGTGAGGCCCATGAGCACGCCGACGACGGCCGAGACCGCGATGATGGCCACGGCGATGGTCCACTCCAGGCCGGTGTGGTTGGCCAGGACGCGCATGACGGCGACGACGCCCATGACGGGCGCCATGAGGCACATGCGGATAAACAGGGTTGCGGCCATCTGAATCTGCTGAATGTCGTTGGTGCAGCGGGTGATGAGCGAGGCCTGGCTAAACTTGCCCACCTCGGCCGGCGAGAAGTGCATAACCTTGTTGAAGGTCTCGCGGCGCAGGTCGCGGGCGATGGAGCAGGCGGTGCGCGAAGCCACGGCGCCGGTCAGGATGGTGGCGACAAGCGACACCAGGCACAGGCCAAACATCGTGGTCGCCATGCGGCCCAGGTAGGCGTTCTGCACGTCGGCGGGGTCGATGCCCTGTGCCTTGTACTCGTCCTGCACATAGCTCACGGCGCGCTGAGTGACGATGGAGCCCGACATGGAGCCCATTTTGTCCGCCATTTCGTTGGCGCCCTCGACGAGCTTGCCTTGGTCGATGAGGCCGCCTTCAACGCCTAGACGCAGGCTCTTCATGGTGATCTTGCCGCCGTCGGCATCAATCTGCTTTTGCATGTTCTGCGCCGCTGCGGCCTTCTGCTGCATCTCGGCGAGCTGCTCGGGCGTCATTGCCGCCATCTGCTCGGGGGTGGGCATGGCCTGGGGGTCGCTGTTGTCTTTCTCGCTGGACGCGCCCATCATGTCGCCCATGGAGCTGGCATCGATGCCTTGGTTGAGCGAAAGTACGACGGTCTCGGGCAGGCTCATGATGTCGGCAATCTTGCTGCCGTCGGCGCGCTCGTCCTCGGTGCCCTTGTACGTGCGGATGCCGTTCTTGTCCGCCTTGCCAAACGCAGCCTCTACCGTCTTGGCATCCTTGGCGCTCATAAAGAGTTCGAGGTCGTCGAGCGATTCGGCGCGAATGGTGTCGGGCACGGGCGAGGCGATGCCGCCTTGCTGCACGCCCACGTCGACGATGTCGCTCATATAGGTAGGCAGCGCCAGATCGGCGTTGCAGCTGATTACGATAAGTACGATAGCTGCGAACAGTGCCAGGATATGCTTTTTAAAGAGCTTGAGAATCCTCACTCGGCATCTCTCCTTTCTTGATTGCAGTCGATAATTTCGTTGAGACGCCTTAGAAGGCGCACCATCTCTTGGGTATCTGTTTCGCCGAGCTGCTCGAGGAAGGCCGCGGTGCGCTCCTCGAATTCCCGACGTTTGATTTCGAGATTCTGGAATCCCTTATCGGTCATCGTGACGTGTACACGACGACGGTCGGTCTTTGAGTGCTCGCGCTCGACCCAGCCCTTGGCTTCGAGAGTGCGTAAGATATTGGCGATGCGGGCACTCGAGACCCAGGCGCGATCAGCGAGTTCGCTCGGCGTGAGCGAACCGCCAGCGAGCATAAGGGCGCGCATGACAGCCATCTCGCCGCTGAGAGCTTTGTCCACAAAGCGCGAAACGCGCTGGTGAATGCCGCCAAACTCGGTAAGGAGCTGACGCCCAAGCTCATGGAAATCGGTATCTTCCACCGAAAACCCCTAACACTAGAAACTATTTTCGGTGGAAGATGATACCCCCATACGCGGGCCTCATACAGTAGGCAATATTAAGAGCTCATTAAGACTTAAAATCATTCAATTGCTAAAGCGTTTCAAAGAACTATCATGCCCGCGGTTAGGCGAGGGGTTGTCACCACCATGACGACTGGGACTCATATAAGCGCCACGTGCGATGCTCAAACTTCCCGCAAGGAGACACCTTACATAAAGGGGGATGGAGTCATGGCATTTGACTTCACGGGCAAGACCGCGATTGTCACGGGCGGCACTCAGGGCATTGGCCTCGAGATCGCCAAGGGCATCGTCGCGGGCGGCGGACATGTCGCGCTCATCGCAAGGAACGCTGCTAAGGGCGAGGCCGCAGTGGCCGAGCTTGGCGAGGGCAACAAGTTCTATCAGCTCGATGTCGCCGATGCGCCCAAGGCGCGCGAGACCGTCGAGCAGATTTTTACGGACCTGCCGCAAACCAATATCTTGATTAACTGCGCTGGCGTCATCAGCACCAAGAAGTTCGACGAGATCGATGACACCGAGTGGCGTCGCACCATCGACATCAACCTCAACGGTACCTTCACTATGATGAACGCCGTGTACCCGCACTTTAAGGCGGCCCATGCCGGCACTATCGTCAACGTGAGTTCCGTTGCGGGCAAAATCGGTGGCGGCCTGCTCGGCACAGCCGCCTACGCCAGCTCCAAGGCCGGTGTTAACGGTCTGACCAAGGCAGTCGCCAAGGAAGGCGGCAAGTTCGGCGTCCGCTGCAACGCCGTGTGCCCGTCGCTCACGTTGACCGATATGACCTCGATTCTCTCTGACGAGAACTCTCAGCGCATCATCAACGGTATCCCTCTGGGCCGCGCCGCCCAGGCCAGCGAGCCTGCGCAGATGGTGCTGTTCTTCGCTTCCGACCTCGCCAGCTTCGTGAACGGCGAGATCGGTGACTGCGACGGCGGCATCGTCCTGGACGGGTAATACCCCACGACGATTATTTGGCGACGGCCCCTGCGACTCGGGACCGTCGCCTTCTTTCTGACATAGGCGCGTGCGGCTACGATTCGCATGCATCCAAAGGAGATATATATGAGTGAATCGACTGCGGTGGAGGCGCCGGCGGCAAAGGAGCCGTTCTTTAAGATGTCCTCCATCCCGGGTGCCAATATTTTGGTGCCGCTTTTGCTGGGCTGCCTGCTCAACACGCTATTCCCCGACCTGTTCAAAACGCTCGGCAGCTTTACGCTTGGCATGACCCAGCAGGGCGCAGGCCCGCTCGTGGGCGCTTTTTTGCTCATCGTCGGTACGACGATTTCGTTTAAGAGTGCTCCTGCCGCCGCTGCACGCGGCGCCATCATCATCGCCGTCAAGCAGATCGTGGTCGTTGCCGTGTCGCTGCTCATCCTTTATGTGTTCAACGACAACCTGTTTGGCATCTCTGCCATGGTGATGCTGGCGGCTTGCACCGGCGCCAACAACGCTATGTACGCTGGTCTGATGGGCACCATGGGCAATGAGGCCGAGCGTGGCGCCGTCGCCATCACCACGCTGGTTGTCGGCCCTCCGGTCACGATGATCGTGCTCGGCGCTGCCGGTCAGGCTCCGATCGGCTGGTCGCTCGTGGGCGCCATCTTGCCGATCGTCGTCGGCATTATTCTGGGCAACCTCTTCCCGAGCTTTAAGAAGATGATGGCACCGGCACTTTCCGCCATCATCGTGCTCGTCTTCTTTGCCATGGGCTCGACCATGACCTTCGGCCAGCTTATCAATGGCGGTCTTCCCGGCATCGTGCTTGGCGTGATTTGCTCGGTAGTCTTTGCAATTCCCGTTATCGCGGTCGATAAGCTCACGGGCGGTACGGGTGTCGCAGGTGCGGCCATTTCGAGCTGCGCCGGAGCCAATGTGGCCACGCCTGCTGCCATGGCAAGCGTCAACGAGGCCATGTACGGCGGCGCGGTGCTCGCGACGGCCACGGCACAGGTTGCTGCCTGCGCAATCGTTACGGCTATTTTGACCCCGCTGGTCACCAGCTGGTGCTACAAGCATTTTGAGGGCCAGCAGAGCAACGGCAAGGCAACGACCGACAAGGCCTCCGCAGCCGCCTAATGCCAAACGGTAATCAAAGCTAAAAACTAGCTACGCCACAGGGCGGCCACGGGGGATCCCGTGGCCGCCCTGCAGTTTCTGTAGGGTCTTTGGGACACTTTACCCTGCTAAAGCTGGCATAACAGCTAGAGCGAACGTCGTACAAAGGCAAGGAAAAATAACATACAAATCGGTGAACGGTAGTTGTTCGCGCTCGCGTTTCCTGCGGATTTGTAAAAAACGCCCTTATGATATAAAAAAAGAAACATATAACAGCCCAGATGGAGAGGGTCGCTATGTTATCCTTCTCAGACGGGTGAAATCTTGGGTTTTGGGTTGTAGTTCCAAGGTGGACAAACGTTTTCCCTGCACCAACGTGTGGTGAAGAACGGAAGAAGCCGGTAGTGCAAGCCGAAAATTCAAGAATTCAATAAGCAGCGGTGTGAGAGAGCGCCGCATTACACGTAACTAGGAGCGTGGTTACACAATGCAGGAGGCATGGGAAGGCTTCAAGGAAGGCATTTGGACGGGAGAGGTTGACGTCCGAGACTTCATCCAGAAGAACTACACCCCCTACGAGGGCGACGAGTCGTTCCTCGTCGGTCCGACCGAGCGTACCAAGGAGCTGTGGGGCGAGGTTCTCGACCTGCTGCTTAAGGAGCGCGAGCAGGGCGGTGTCCTCGATATGGACACCAAGATCGTCACGGGTATCGTGAGCCACCCCGCTGGCTACATCGATAACGCCCACCGCGAGAAGGAGACCATCGTCGGTCTTCAGACTGACAAGCCGCTCAAGCGCGCGCTGCACGTCAACGGTGGTATTCGCATCGCTTGCCAGGCTGCCAGCCAGCACGGCTATAAGGTCGACGAGAACGTTGTCGAGCGCTACACCTTCGAGCGTAAGACCCACAACGCTGGCGTCTTCGATGTTTACACCCCCGAGATGCGTGCTTGCCGCTCGGCTCACATCATCACCGGTCTGCCCGATGGCTATGGCCGCGGCCGCATCATCGGCGACTACCGTCGTGTCGCCCTGTACGGTGTCGACTACCTGATCAAGGACAAGGAGGCCCAGAAGGCTTCCACCCCGACGGTCATGACCGCCGACAACATCCGCGATCGTGAGGAGCTGCAGGAGCAGATCCGCGCCCTCGGCGAGCTCAAGATGATGGCCGAGACCTATGGTTTCGACATTTCCAACCCTGCTACCAACACGCAGGAGGCCATCCAGTGGATGTACTTCGCCTACCTCGCTGCCGTTAAGGAGCAGAACGGCGCCGCTATGTCCATCGGCCGTACCTCCACGTTCATCGACATCTACGCTGAGCGCGACCTTGCCAACGGCACCTTCACCGAGGAGCAGATCCAGGAGTTCGTGGATCACTTCATCATGAAGCTTCGCATGGTTAAGTTTGCCCGTACCCCCGAGTACCAGGCCCTGTTCACCGGCGACCCGCAGTGGGTCACCGAGTCCATCGGCGGCATGGGTGTCGACGGCCGTACGCTCGTTACCAAGATGAGCTACCGCTACCTGCACACGCTCGAGAACATGGGCACCAGCCCCGAGCCCAACATGACCGTTCTGTGGTCGACCCGTCTGCCCGAGAACTTCAAGAAGTTCTGCGCCAAGACTTCTGTCGCCAGCTCCTCGATCCAGTACGAGAACGACGACCTCATGCGCGTTTACCACGGCGACGACTACGGTATCGCCTGCTGCGTGTCCTCCATGCGCATCGGCAAGGAGATGCAGTTCTTCGGCGCCCGTGCCAACCTGGCCAAGTGCCTGCTCTACGCGCTCAACGGCGGTGTTGACGAGGTCTCCAAGAAGCAGGTCGGCCCCAAGTACCGCGCCGTCGAGGGCGATACGCTCGATTACGACGACGTTGTGGCCAAGTACAACGACATGATGAAGTGGCTCGCTGGCGTGTACGTCAACTCGCTGAACATCATTCACTACATGCACGACAAGTACTGCTACGAGCGCATCCAGATGGCTCTGCACGACAAGCACGTGCATCGCTGGTTCGCTACGGGCATCGCTGGCCTTTCCGTCGTGGCTGACTCCCTGTCCGCCATCAAGTACGCCAAGGTCCACCCCGTCCGTGACGAGAACGGCATCATCGTCGACTTCGAGACCGAGGGCGAGTTCCCCAAGTACGGTAACGACGACGACCGCGTCGACCAGATCGCTCACGACGTTGTGCACCAGTTCATGGAGTACATTCGCATGAACGACACCTACCGCAACTCCGTGCCCACGACCTCGGTTCTGACCATTACCTCCAACGTCGTGTACGGTAAGAAGACCGGCTCCACGCCCGACGGCCGCAAGGCTGGCCAGCCGTTCGCCCCGGGTGCTAACCCCATGCACAAGCGTGATAGCCACGGCGCCATCGCTTCGCTGTCTTCGGTTTCCAAGCTCCCGTTCCGCGATGCTCAGGACGGCATCTCCAACACCTTCTCCATCATCCCGGGTGCGCTCGGCAAGGAGGACCAGGTGTTCTTTGGCGATATCGACCTTGATCAGCTGGGCGAGTAACTATTGTTAGTGCTATACTAACAATAACGATTACTGATTAGCGCGCCGGTTTCGGCCGGCGCCTATCGATCGAAGGAGACACATTATGAAGGTTTCTGAAGTTTCCGAGACTCAGGCCGATAACCTGGTCCACATGCTCGACGCTTACGCCGAGAAGGGTGGCCATCACCTGAACATCAACGTCTTCAACCGTGAGACGTTGCTCGATGCTCAGGCTCACCCCGAGAAGTACCCGCAGCTGACCATCCGCGTTTCCGGCTATGCCGTGAACTTCCACACGCTCACCAAGGAGCAGCAGGACGAGGTCATTTCGCGTACCTTCCATGACAAGTTCTAAAGGGGTTTAACTCCCGCAGGATCGCCGGGCCGCTTTGGGTTACTTTCCAAAACGTCCTCGGACATGCAAAGGGCTCCGCTGCGCGCTTCGCGCGGCGGAGCCCTTTGCGTCCTGCGGAAATGTTTTGGAAAGTAACCCAAAGCGGCCCGGCGGGGGTCCTGTGTAGTCACCCTTTAGGCGGAACTCTCCTAATTATTTGGATGAGTCGTTTACTTACTTGTGCTGTTACCGTCTTCCCGCTGTTGTTGGGGTATGCTTTGTTCGTATGTAAACGTTTGACATGTTGATGGGGGAGGGTGCTATGGCTCGCGAGGGCGCTCGTTCTAAGGATTCTGCTAAGCCTGGCATCAAGGAAGTTGCAGCGGTGGCGGGGGTTTCGCCTACTACGGTATCTCGCGTGCTTAATAATCGCGGCTATATTAGCCAAGAGACCCGCGATAAGGTCCATGCCGCGATGGAGCGCATCAACTATACGCCCAACGATATCGCCCGTGCCATGCTCAACGGTCGCCTGAATCTTATCGGTATGATCGTTCCCTTTGTGAGCAGCCCGTTCCATGCTCAGGTTGTGCAGGCGGTCGAGCGCACGTTAGCGGAAAACGGCTTTAAGATGTTGCTGTGCAACAGCGCCAATCGACCCGATCTTGAGCGTTCCTATATTGACATGCTCCGCCGCAATATGGTCGACGGCGTCATCGTCAACTCCCTCAATATCGGTGCCGAGGCATATGCCGAGATGGGCTTGAGCCTGGTTGGCATCGACTGCGATCTTGGCGAGGGCTCTGTCCAGATTGCAAGTGACAGCTATGGCATTGGCGAGCTCGCCACGCGCCGTCTGATTGATGACGGCTGCAGGCGTATCCTGTGCCTGCGCAGCAATAGCCGCATGCGCATGCCTGCCAATAAGCGTACCGATGCCTACCTCGATGTTGTTGAGCAGGCCGGTTTGTCCGCGCTTGTCCGTGAGGTTGAGTTCGTTAAGCCCGACGACGAAAAGGGCGCGGTCGTTGCGAAGATCCTCGATGAGAACCCCGATATTGACGGCATCTTTGCGGGAGACGATACGATGGCGGCCATCTGTCTCAACGTGATGAAGCAGCGCGGCTTGAGCGCTCCAGACGATATTAAGGTCGTGGGCGCGGATGGTGCCCGCCGAACTATGACGTTTATGCCTGACTTAACAACCGTACGTCAAGATATCGATCGCATCGGAGAGCTCGCGGCGCAATCCATCATCGCTCTTATTAACGGCGATAATCCCGAATCGAATATCAAGCTCCCCGTTGAACTCATTGAGGGCAAAACCGCGTAGTTCATCCCGTGCCAAAAGAATTCCTCAAACGCCTCTGATGACCGTTCGCCGGCATATGTCAACCGTTTACCGACGACTGGAACTGCGAAAAGACGTATTGGTATGAAAACGTTTGACATATGAAAACGATTGACATATCTTGCCATTGTACCGAGTTAGTATGTCGTGGAAAGGAAGTCTCGGATGCACAAGGTGTATTACCAGCCTGAGGGAATTTGGGTAGGCGACATCATGCCGTACGGCGAGGACGGCACGTTCTATCTCTATCATCAGCGTGACACGCGTAACCCCGAACCTTTCGGAGAGCCGTTTGGCTGGGCACTCGCTACGACCAAGGATTTCGTCAACTACAAGGACTTTGGCGAGAGCCTTGAGCGCGGCGGCGACGAGGAAGTCGACCAGTACATTTATGCCGGCACGGTGTTTAAGGTGGGCGACAAGTACCATGCGCTCTACACTGGTTGCAATCGCGATAAGGTCCGCGCACGTTTGATGAAGCAGGTTCTTCTTCACGCAACGAGCGACGACGCCGTCAAGTGGGAGAAGAACATCGCCGAGACGCTGCTTCCGCCCCAGGAGGGTTACGATGACCGCAACTGGCGCGATCCCTTTGTGCTTTGGGATGAGGAGAACGAAGAGTACATGCTCATCCTCGGCACGCGTGTGGGCGAGGACAAGCGTCTGATGACCGGCCGCCTGGTCAAGTTCACCTCCAAGGATCTGACCAACTGGGAGTTCCAGGGCGACTGGTGGAACCCGGGCCTGTACACCATGTTTGAGATGCCTGATCTCTTTAAGATGGGCGACTGGTGGTACCTCGTCTTTTCCGAGTACAGCGACGGCAACAAGACCCGTTACCGCATGTCCAAGTCCATCAACGGTCCTTGGATTACCCCCGCTGACGACTCCTTCGACGGCCGCGCGTACTACGCCGCTCGCACCGCATTCGATGGCGAGCGTCGCGTTCTCTTTGGTTGGGTTCCTACGCGTGACGAGGGCGGCGACCCCAGCTCTTACCTATGGGGTGGCACCTTTATGCCCCTCGAGATCGTTCAGCGTGCCGACGGAACGCTCGGCACCAAGCTCCCCGACAGCATGCTTGGCGCCTTTGGCGAGGCTAAGGCAGTCGAGACCTTTGAGCTTTCCTGCGAGTCGGGCAAGGTCGAGCAGGTGCTCGCCGCAGATGCCGGCTCCACCTACTTGCTCGATGCCGACATTGAGCTCGGCGGTAACGCTGCCGGCTTCTCGGTCAAGTTCGCCGAGGACGCCGAGACCGGTCTTGCCTATGAGTTCCGCGCCAACCTGCGCGAGGGCAAGCTCGAGTTCACGCCGGCTCCCCAGTACCCGTGGTTCCAGGTCAACAACATGGGCCTCGAGCGTCCGTTGTTCTTTAAGGGCGAGGGCACTCACCATGTGCGTCTGGTCGTCGACGACGACATCGCGACCATCTTTGTCGATGACGTTGCGCTCAACGCTCGCTTCTGCAACAAGCAGGGCCAGGGTGTGGCGCTTACCGTCACCGACGGTGCGCTCAAGTGCGCAAACGCAACGATCGCGTCTCTGTAGCGGCAACGAACCGTTTTATGATTTAGAAAAGGAATGGAGAGGAACATGGACTACAAGGCAGTGTCCCAGCAAGTCGTCGACAACGTCGGCGGACTGGAGAACATCGAGGGCGCCACGCATTGCGTGACCCGTCTGCGTCTGGTGCTCAAGGATACGAGCAAATACAACAAGGCCGAGCTCGAGAACATCGATGGCGTCAAGGGCGTGCTGTACAACAGCGGCCAGCTCATGATCATCTTCGGTACCGGTACCGTCAACAAGGTTTACGATGAGTTTATGGCTCTGACGGGCGTTAAGGAGATCAGCGCTTCCGAGGTCAAGGGCGCCGAGGCGGACAAGAAGGGCAAGTTCTTCTCGGTCCTCAAGGTATTCTCGGACATCTTTATCCCCATCATTCCCGCCTTCGTCGGCGCTGCAATCATCATCGGCCTTAAGTCGCTGATCGTTGCCAACGGCCTCTTTGGCATGGAGGGCAGCCTCGCCGATCACAGCGAGTTCCTCAAGAACCTCGCAAGCTTCTTTGCCATTATCGCCACCACGTTCGACTACCTGCCTGTCCTGGTTATGTACAGCGCAGTCAAGCGTTTTGGCGGTAACCCGATCCTGGGCATCCTCGTCGGTATCGTCATGGTTCACCCGAGCCTTATGAACCGCAACACGTTCGTTATGGACCCGACGGGTGCTGAGTACTGGAACTTTGGTCCGCTCTCCATTCCCATGGTTGCTTTCCAGGGCGGCGTGTTCCCTGCAATTCTGACCGCCTGGTTTATGGCCAAGGTCGAAAAGATTGCCCAGAAGTACATCCCCGAGGTCGTTTCGTTCGTCTTTGTCCCGACCGTTACCCTGATTCTTGCTAACGTCGCCCTGTTCACCGTGTTCGGCCCGCTCGGTAACCTGATCGGTGACGTCCTCGCCGGCGTAATCGATATCCTGTACAACAGGATGGGCGTCTTTGGTGCCTTTGTCTTCGCCGCGTTCCTGCAGCCGCTCGTCGTTACCGGTACGCATCAGTTCATCCAGGGTATCGAGGCAAACCTTGTTGCCACGACTGGCTTCAACTACATCCAGGCCATCTGGTCGGTTTCCATCATCGCCCAGGGCGGCGGCGCCATCGGTATGTACCTCATTCACAAGAAGCACTCCAAAGAGCGCAACATCTGCATGTCGTCCTTTATCCCGACGCTGGTCGGAATCTCCGAGCCCGCTATCTTTGCTGCAAACATGCGCTATTCGATCATTCCGTTCATCTGCGCATGCATCGGTGCAGGCTGCGGCGGTGCCTTCGTCAAGCTCTTTGAGGTGCGCGCTATCGGTCAGGGTCTGACCGGCGTGCTTGGCCTGCTCATCGTCACGCCCGAGACCCTCGTGTGGTATGTGGCTGGCAATCTCATCGCCTTTATCGTGCCAATCGTCTTGATCTTTGCCTACAACAAGGCAAAGGGCGTGCCGACCACCGATGAAGAGGGCGCTGGCGCCGGCTTTGATGTCAGCTTCTAATCCAGATCCGTCAAGGTAATGTACGGGTTGACCTGTTGGAGAAGGGCGTTTGGCTCGCATGGGCCGGGCGTCCTTCTCCTCTTCAAGAAGGACGATTGAATGTTCGATCAAAAACATAGGGTGACGCGCTCGGACTACGAGCTGTGGCGTGCCGGGCAGGATGAGACTGCGGCTCGCATCGCGGCTGACCCCGATAGACTTCTGTTCCATGTGGAACCCGAGCTTGGCTGGCTCAATGATCCCAACGGTTTGGTGCAGGTTGGTGATACATACCACATCTATCACCAATACGATCCGTTTGATGCCGCACACGGCGGACCGGTGCTGTGGAATCATCTGACGACGAAGGACTTTGTGACGTACGAGAACCGCGGTCCCGCACTATTCCCCGATTCAGATTTAGACTCGAGCGGTGCGTATTCGGGGTCTGCATTTATGCACGACGGCAAGATTCACTACTTCTATACCGGTAACGTCAAGCATTTTGACCGCGATGATTATGACTATGTGCTGACAGGGCGCGACCAAAATCAGATTCACATGGTTACCGAGAACCCCGATAAATTGGGGGAGAAGCACATAGCTGTTGGTCCGGTCGATTACCCCGACGATATTAGTACGCACGTGCGCGACCCCAAGATCCTGGAGCACGACGGTATCTACTATATGGTTCTTGGTGCTCGTACGAAAGACGACCGCGGTTGTGTGCTCGTCTATACCTCGCACGATCTTGAGTGCTGGAAATATGCGACGCGTATCGAGCTCGGCGAGAAGTTCGGTTTTATGTGGGAGTGCCCCGATCTGTTTGAGCTTGATAGCGAGCTTATTCTCGTCTGCTGTCCGCAGGGCGTGCCCGCCGATGGTTGGCGTTACCAAAACCCGCATCAGTGCGTGTGGTTTCGTATTGAGGCCGATTGGGAGGCGCCTAGCTTTAAAATCGCCGGGCAGGGTATGCCCCCGATGGTCGATGCGGGTTTTGACTTCTATGCCCCTCAATCATTTGCAGATGCCGACGGTCGACGGATTATGATCGGTTGGGCCGGCTGCCCCGATGCAACGGCTCAAAACCCGACGGCGGAACGCGGATGGCAGTGCGCGCTTACCGTGCCGAGGGTGCTGAATATGCGCGACGGTAAGCTCTGTCAGTGGCCCGCGCGCGAGGTTGAGCAACTGCGCAAGGAGCGTGTTTCGGTGACCGCCGGAGAGACCGTCGGCTCTCCTGGTCGACTGTTTGATGCCGTCGTGTCGTGCCGGGGGACGAAGTCCATTGAGCTGGAAGTTCGTGAGGGCGTTGTCGTGTGCTTTGCCAACGGAATGCTCACACTTGATATGGGCGATGAGGGCTATGGACGCGACGAGAGGTCGGTTGAGCTCGACGAGCTTTACTGCCTGCGAGTCCTTTCGGATGCCACGATGCTCGAGGTATTTGTCAACGACGGCGAGGTTGCGCTTACGAGCCGCACCTATTCGTTTGCGGCGCCGGCGATGCAGTTGCGCGCCGAGGGCGACGCCTCGATGGAGTTTTACCGTCTAGCTCGCTAGCCGAATTGTGAGTGACCATAGCGTTTTGGATACACGGGCTTTCTTGGTGGCTACCACTTATCGCGTATAGCTACCGTTTGCGGAGTAAGTAACACTCATTACTAAACCGTGTAGAATCTCAGGCAAGCACGGAGTATTTCAGGGAGACGCTGTCCTTTGTTGTGGCGAAGGGCGGCGTCTCTCTGGTGCTTGGGAGTCGTTGTTCAATTGGGCGGCGAGCGTGCGCGTGTAATACATAGCCAACGTCGAGATGGGTCGTGATGATAATGGGCAAGTACGTAATCGTGGTTGAGTCTGGTTCGGATGTGACGCCGGAGCTCTGCGAGCGCTATGGCATCGTGCGCGTGCCCATGCATGTCACGATTGGTGACGAGACCGTCGAAGACGGATCGATCGACCCGCTTGAGATTTACTCGCGCTGCAACGAGTTTGGTGTGATGCCCAAGACCAGCGGTTGCTCGCCGGCGGATTTTGCGCATGTGTACGACCGCATCCACGCCGAGCGGCCCGATGCGACCATTTTGCATCTTGCGTATTCCGAGGTTACGACCTGCTCGCATCAGTCGTCGAAGATTGCGGCAAAGGGCCGCGATTACGTCTTCTCCATGGATACGCGCTTTGTGTCGGTGGGCCAGTCGCTTGTCGCCGTTGAGACCGCCAAGTATATCGAAGCCCATCCGGACGCCACCGTCGACGAGATTTTCGCCTTTACCAATTCGGTGATGGACCGCGTGCTGCTGGGCTTTGTTCCTACGGACCTTGCCTTCCTTAAGGCGGGTGGTCGCTTGTCCAACGTCGCGTTTCTTGGCGCCCATCTGCTCAAGATTAAGCCCTGCATTGAGGTAACGGGTGGCAAATTCGTGGCGACCAAGAAGCTCCGCGGCTCTATGCTCAAATGTGCCCGTGCCTTTATTGACCACATGGTTGCGAAGGGCGATATTGATTACTCGCACATTGGTTTGGCGTATTCAGTGGGCCTTTCCGAGGAGCTGCGCGACGATATGGAAGTCTATGCGCACGACCTGGGCTTTAAGGACGTTACCTGGACTCAGGTCGGCGGCGTCATCTCGAGCCACTGCGGCCCGACCGCCTTTGGCGCGGTGCTTACGCTTAAGGCGTAGGGCCTGGCGTCTATCGATTTCTATTGCTTCGGCGGCGAGCGGGTTGTGACAACCTTCCCGCCGCTTTTGCGTGGAGTCAAATAGGACGATCAAATTGACCGCTAAACCGTTTCGCCATCAGGCGTATGGGCTAGAATGGCTCTGGCATTTTAATTGACAAAAACCAAAGAGAGGCAAGGTTGCGGGAATGGCTGAGATGACGCTTGAGGGTGTGGATGCTCATCCCGAGGACTCTGCGTATGCCCTGGGTCGCGTGCATTCGATCGAGACGATGGGAACGGTCGACGGTCCCGGCATCCGCTTTGTAGTGTTTGTTCAGGGTTGCCCCATGCGTTGTGCGTATTGTCACAATCCCGATACCTGGTCTGTTAACGGCGGCACGATGGTGACCGTCGAGCATCTCATGGACGAGTTCCAGAGCAACCATGAGTTCTACCGTAGCGGCGGCATTACCGTTTCGGGCGGCGAACCGCTCCTGCAGCCCGAGTTTTTGGCCGACCTGTTCCGTGCAATGCACAACAACCCCGATGGCCGCGTACACACCTGCCTAGACAGCTGTGGCTATGCATTTGATCCCAAGCATCCGGAGAAGTTCGATGCTGTTCTCAACGAGACCGATATGGTGCTGCTCGACATCAAGCATGCCGATCCGGTTGAGCATAAAAAGCTGACCGGTTGCGATCCTGCGCGCATCCTGGCGTTTGGCGATGAGCTTGCCCGTCGCAAGATTAAGGTTGTTATTCGCCACGTGGTGGTGCCGGGTATCACCGATACGGCGGAGGAATGCGAGAAGCTCGGTCGCCTGATCGCTCCATGGCACAACGTGGTGGGCCTGGAAATGCTGCCGTATCACACGATGGGTGTCGTCAAGTACGAGCAGCTGGGTATTCCCTATAAGCTCGAGGGCGTGCCCCAGATGGATACCGCGCGCATGCCCGAGCTGCGCAACGCCGTCATGGCCGGCATGAAAAAGCGCCGTGCGGAACTCAAAAACGCCATCGGCTAGCGAGCCATTTTCGCTCCCCAAGGGCACTCATTGGGGACAGACATAAATGAGTGCGCGATGGCATTGTGGACGACCAAGCTTTGGTGCGCAACAAGGCCGGCTGGATCAGCGAGGCAGGTTGCAATGCGACGTGCGATGCTGGCCTCATTGATGTTGACGGCGACACCTACATTATGAGCATCATGACATCGATGCCATGGAGCGACCATTCGAGTGAGGTTGTGACTGCCATCGCCAAGGCGCTCTATGATACCCGCGCTACGCTGGCTTAGCGTGTTCGTTTGGCGAGGTCAAACAAAATGCTGGTACCATACCGTGGTTGAGTATTTCGTATAGGTTTGGGGAATGGCATGGCTACCATCGCGATTATCGGTGCGCTCGAAAAAGAGATCATGCAGATTAAGGAAGAGTTGAGTAACGTTTGCATGGTACAGGAGGCGGGCTTGAACGTTGTGGCCGGCGGGCTCGACGGACTGACAGTTGTCGCCACAACGGCGGGCATGGGTACCGTGAACGCTGCCGCCGCAACACAGCACCTCATTAGCAAGTATGCTCCGCAGGCTGTTGTGTTTTCGGGCATTGCAGGCGGTTTGAACCCCAAGCTCCATATCGACGACGTAGTCATTGGCAAACGCCTGCGCTATCTGGATACCGATACCGCGCTTATCGCCGAGTCTGCACCGGGGCTCGAGGAGTTTGGCTCGACGCCTGCGCTGGTCGATATTGCTGCCGATGTGCTTGCTGAGCGTGGCTTTGTCAATGCTTCGACAAATGCAGCCGCTTCGAACGAGGGCACCAAGCAGTTCCTGGTCGGCACGATTGCCACGGGCAACCGTTTTGTGACGGGTGCCGCCATGCGCAACGACGCTATCGAGGCGACGCATGCCGATTGTGTTGGCATGGAGGGCGCGGCGATTGCCCATGTCGCAACTAAAAATGGTGTCGATTGCCTGGTGTTGCGCGCTATCAGCGATAATTGTGACGAGGCGTACGATGCGATTTGCGACCGTGAGTTCGACCTGTTCGAGTATGCCCGTACCGCGAGTGGCATTACGCTCGATATCGTCCGCCGCATTGCCGCTGCGCAATAGCGCGTCTATTTGTAAGAACCTACGACCAAGGAGTGTCCATGGCCGATTCCATTAACTACCAGCTTGCCAAGTTCGTCGCCAGCTACGGCAAGGTTTCGCAGATTCCCGAGTCCACCTGCCCCGAGGTGAGCTTTGTCGGCCGCTCCAACGTGGGCAAGTCGTCGATTATGAACAAGCTCTTTGGCCGCAAGAACCTGGTCAAGGTTTCCAGCACGCCGGGCAAGACGAGCAACATCAACTTCTTTGAGGCCGACGACGTGCATTTCGTGGACCTGCCGGGTTACGGTTTCGCCCGTCGCTCCAAGGCCGAGCGCGACCGTTGGGCCGAGCTCATCGGCGACTTCTTCGACTCCGAGCGCAGCTTTAACTTGGTCGTCTCGCTGGTGGACATTCGTCACGACCCCAGCAAGCTCGACCACGACATGATTGACTACCTACAGGGCAACGAGTTCAACTTTATCGTCTGCCTCACCAAAGCCGACAAGCTCAGCCGCACCCAGCAGGCCCGCCAGGCAGCAGCCATCAAAAAGCAGCTCAACGTCCCGGCCGAGAATGTAATCATCACGAGCTCCCAGACCGGCACCGGCATCGACGAACTCAAAAAGCGCATCGCCGAGGCCTGCCTCTAATCGGGCAGCATCCCCTCAAAAGCTCTCATCTATATCACCCCAGTGATAGTTATTGGTAAACTATCACTGGGGTGATATTTTTTAGGAGGTCGATATGGAGCTTTGGCACGGGTCGGAGGTTGTTGTCGAGCATCCGTCGCTGGATAGATGTAAGCAGTTCAACGACTATGGACGTGGGTTTTATTGCACGCCACATGAGGAAATGGCGATGGAATGGGCATGCCGGACCGAGTCCGATGGTATCGCGAATCGATATGAGCTCGATATGGATGGTCTCGCGGTCTTGGATTTGGAGTCCGGGGAGTTTTCAATTCTTAATTGGCTTGCGATTTTGGCCGACAACCGGGAGTTTAATGTCTCGACGCCAGTAGCACGCGAGGGGCTTCGTTATCTGCTGGATAACTGCCTGATTGATATTTCTCCCTATGACGTTATTCGAGGCTATCGCGCCGACGATTCCTACTTTTCGTTTGCAAGACAGTTCGTTAACGGCATGATCTCGCTCAGGCAACTGCAACTCATTATGCGTTTGGGCGATTTGGGCATCCAATACGCTCTTATGAGTGAGCGCGCGTTCTCGGCGATCAGGTTCCGCGATTGGAAGCAGGCCTCGGGAGCTGAGTTTTATCCCAAACGATTTGAGCGAGAACAGAATGCTCGACGTAAGTATCTGGATACGATAAACGGATTTGACACCGAGGGTGTCGACATTAGGGATTTGATGGCAGGGAGGGTCGATTTAAATGATCCAAGAGTTAACGGATTGTGGGCCGAGTAGGACATATCCCGTCTATTACCTCGAGGACGCAATGAACAACCTAGGCGACTGCTTTGACTATGCCGTTAATGATTATGGAGCAGAGGGATCGGAAGTTGCTGAACTCTTTTGCCTCAGCGGCGTAGCTCGCGAGTTCGAACGCGGCAACGCATGGGTCGTATCGGGAAAATCGGGCGTTGAGCTGTTCGCGCTTATCGCTGAAAGATCGGGCTATCAAAACAGGCCTATACCGGACTGCACCTATCGATTTGAGAAGACGCCGGAATATTGGGCGGGCTGGATGCTGGCATACCTGCAGTGGCGTTTAGGGGAGTCTTTCGAAGATCTGCTGCATGTCGTTCCATTTGATGCGCTGCGCGGTCTGTACTATCCCTGGCATGAAGCCTCAGAGGAACGTGTGGCGCGTCTTATTTGCGATATGGCGAAGAAAACACCTCGTCAAACTAAACTGGCGCAAGCAAGAAAGAGGCTCAAGAAAACCCAACAAGACCTGGCATACGAATCGGGCGTATCACTCCGCTCAATCCAAATGTACGAACAGCGCCAGAGAAACATCAACGAAGCATCGGTAACAACCGTAAGGGATATGGCGAAAGTCCTGCACTGCAGCATCGAAGACATCTTAGAGCCAGTCTTTGAATACAAAGAAACTAGCGCAGCCTAAAAGAGATGCTGGCCGCTGATTGCTCAAGTTGCAGTTCGAGCAATTTGAGCAGCGAAGCCGGCTGCCTAGTGGGGGCATGTGGGCCTTCTAGGTATCAAAATCCGCCTACGTATCGAAATGCCCCGCCAAGCTAAAGTGCTCGGCGGGGCATATTTCGATTGACGATGCTAACAGGGGTTGAACTTTAATATGCCGCGAGTAAGAGGCGTCTGCATTTAGCAATTAAAGTAAATTATTCAATTCGGGTGCTCAGCCAGTATTCTCCATTTGAAGCTAAGATTGCGTACGTAATTCCATTTTTGACAGTTGGCGTACCTACGCAGGCAGCGCCAATCTCCTTAGCGTCGGAAAATGAGAGTGTTGGATCAATTGCTTGTATGGTTGCTAATGCTGTCGCCGCGGCATAATCTGAATTTTCGAAGTACATGACTATGTTTTTGAAGCAGTTTTCTGATCCAAGATAGCTGAATAGTAGTTGACTGCTCGAGTCCGAGAAAAAACCTCCAATACCGGCAAGCGTAGAGCCATTTTTTATCTGAAGCTCGAGTCCCGTGCCGCTATCGTCTAACTCGTAACTCGCCTTCATACTGCTGCAATTGGGAATATCGGAGAATTCCTCGTTAAGTCGTTCAATAAAGCCTTCAGGTGAAATTGAAAACGATCCGTCGCCAAGAAAGGAAGTAATTTCCTTTTCGTTGCGGGTGTCAACGACCTCTCCGCATCTCCCGCATTCTCGAATTTCCTTCGAGGTGGCGTCAACGTAATCGACTTCGGTAGTCCAAGAACCTGGTTGATGCCCAAGGGGTTTCCCTTCGGTTTTGCCGCAGCGTTGACAGGTCTTCGGAACCGTGCATGTTGCTTCTTCCCATTCATGTCCGAGCGGTTTCCCCTCGGTTTTGCCGCAACTTTTACAGGTGCGAGGGCTTGTACAGTTTGCATTGGTCCAAAGTTTGTGGGTGCAAAACATTTGAGGAAACAGCATGGGTAAGCAGAAGATGACGGCAACTATCGCAGCAGTTGCGATAGCCGCTCGTTTATTACCACCAAGTTTGTTAATGGCACTCGTTAGAAGTAAATCGTCCTCTTCCTTATTGCATGTGGCACCGTCTTCATTTGATGATCGATCGTCAGGGGAGGTGGTGTCGTCAGCACCATCAGAAACCTGCTTCCCTTCGATATTCGGCTTCTGTTCATCAGATGCACTGGGCGTTTGCTCACTATTGGGCTCTTTCATCTCGTCATCCATGCTTATCGAGTCCCCTCTCTCGTTTCAAATGTGCGATGCGAACAATTGCGATAAGTGAAACAGATACTCACATGAATATATCCTAGTTTGGGATATATCAAAATGGAATATAGCGTAAACGGTATGAACGTTGATGCTAATAGGACATGCGGAAAGTGCCTCTCCCAGATTCGTCGGGAACAAGGTATCACTCAGGTTGAACTCGCAAAGAAACTGAGGGTACCTCAGTCGTTCATCTCGAAAGTCGAAACCGGGGAACGCAGTCTTAGGGTTTATGAGCAGTTCGCCTATGCAGAGGCACTTGGAATTACCGTCGGAGTTCTCGTGCAAAGACTTGAGGCGGTTCTGAGCAGCGGAGATAAATAGATTGCGCCGCGAATCGGGCGATAATTAAATCAGCGAATGCGATTATCCTGTCGAGGCTGCGAAGGTCCCCTTGGGGCTTCCCCTGAAAACAATCCGCAGATCGAATTGCCCCGTCGCGCGAAGCGCACGACGGGGCAATTCATGATCGAGGACGTTTTCAGGGGAAGCCCCAAGGGGACCGGTGAGAGCAATGAGGCAGGGCGCTACAGGTACTCGATTTGAGCGCCCTCGGTGTCGCACGTCAGAATGTGCGTGTCACACTTGGGGAACTGTTCACGCAGTTTGACCTGTAGGAACTTTGCCACGATGGTGTCGTCAGTCACGGCCATGAGGGTCGAGCCCGAACCACTGATCCAGATGGTCTTAGCGCCGCCGTTAAGGCAGGTGTCGCGCACGGCGTTGTAGTCGGGGATGAGGCGACGGCGATACGGCTCTTGGATGCGGTCGTCGTTGGCGGCGGCAATCAGATCCAGGTCGCCGGTCTCCAGGCCGCGCGTCATGCCGGCGATGCGGCCCATTTGCCATACGGCGGTGGAGAGTGGAATCTCCTGCGGCACAACCTTGCGCGCCTCGCTCGTATGTACCTCGTAGGGCGGAATCACGGTAATAAAACGCAAGCGATCGCTCACCTCGTAGCGCAGGCACTGGGGGAGCGAATCGGTCGGCGTAAAGGAGCAGACGGCGCCGCCCAGGATGGCGGGGGCGACGTTATCGGGATGGCCCTCGACCTCGGTGGCAATGCGGACGAGCTCGGCGCGGTCGACGGTGTGGCCTGTCAGCGCGGCGGCGGCCATAATGCCGGCGACGACGCAGGTTGAGCTGGAGCCCAGGCCGCGGGCGACGGGAACGTCAGTCTGAATGTCGATGGCGACGGGGAAGGCCGGCTCGCCCCATGCGGCCAGTGCGTCGACAAAGCTCACGTAGACTAGGTTGTTCTCGTTTTGAAACTCCTCGGGGCAGCCCGTGATGGTGAGCTTGTCGGCGCGCTCGAAGGTGAAGTGCGAGTAGAGGCTGACGGCCATGCCGAGGGTGTCGTAGCCGATGCCTAGGTTGGCGCT
>CATYVH010000025.1 GCA_958413765.1 uncultured Collinsella sp. | reverse complement strand
TCGACTGTTTGGTTACTATAGAACGGCTGTTACGGAGAGCTGACCGAGAGGCCGAAGGTGCTCGCCTGCTAAGCGAGTATGCCCCAAAAGGGCATCTGGGGTTCGAATCCCCAGCTCTCCGCCAGTATGAATTTGAAGAAGGGTCCCATTTGGGACCCTTTTTAGTGCGGAGAAAGGAGGCTGGGGATTCGAACCCGAGAGGGCACGGGCGTTAAGCAAACGCGAAAGCGTTTGTAGCCCGTGGGCGAAAAGCCGCCAGGCTTTGAAGCCGGAGGGCATGCGCAGCATGCCCGGACATCCCCAGCTCTCCGCCAGTACGAATTTGAAGAAGGGTCCCATTTGGGGCCCTTTTTTGGTGCGGAGAAAGGAGGCTGGGGATTCGAACCTCAAAAAAGGAGGCATCCTTTCGGACGCCTCCTTTCAGTGGGCTTATTATTCTTGCGCCCTACACCTCGGGCGCCTTGGCGACGGTCTCGCTTTCTGCCGTGAGTGGGCGGTTGTCGATGCGACGGCCCAAGCGATCGAGCTTCACGAGTAGCCATTCAATGGGATTCGGCCCTGCGCCCTCCTCGTCGGCAACTAGGTCCATGACGGCGATCTTGGTGCCGTCCTGCTTGAGCGTGACGCTGCCCACCTTGTCGCCCACATGCACCGTGCCCGAAAGATCGTCGTAGCTAACCTTTTCGGTCACCTCGCCGGCAAGGGAAAACACGGTCGCTTGCGCCGTAGGATCGGCGAGTGTGGCGTCGATCGTCTTATCCGTCCAGTCGGTTTGACCAATGCGCGCCATAAGCGGGTTGCCGTTGGCGGTCTTTTCCTGTGTGTTGGCGATTGCGACCGTCACCTTGTGACCGTAGTACCAATTGGCAAGGGTTGCGGTATCGGTAAAGCGCTGGTCGGTGGTGGTGGAGTTCAAAACGACGGTGTAGATCTCGTCGCCGTCGCGGTTGTAGGCGCTCGTAAAGCAATAGCCCGCGTCGTCGGTGGTGCCGGTCTTGCCACCGATGTTGCCATCTTGGCCCAGCAAATAGTTATGCGTGTCCATGGAATGCGAATGGTCGGTGCCGTCGGCGCCCGTGACCTCGATCCAGGAATCCTCGCTCGCTACGACCTCGCGGATCGTGTTGTTTTTCATGGCCTCCTGCATCATCAGCGCTACGTCGTGTGCGGTTGAGTGCATATCGCCAGCCCACTCATCAAAGTCCAGACCATGCGGGTTTTCAAAAAGCGTACCGGTGCAGCCGAGCTTCCTAGCGCGCTCGTTCATGGCCTTCACAAAGGTTGCCTCGGCGTCTTTGGTCTTAGGGTCGATCTTCTTGCCCACATATTCGGCGAGCACGACGGCGGCGTCGTTGCCCGAGGGAATCATCAGGCCGCGCAGTGCCTGCTCCACGGTAAGCTCGTCACCTTCGAGCAAGCCGGCGGTCGAATTACCCACGGTGGCTGCGGCGTTGCTCACCGTGACCTTCTCGTCCATCTTGCAATTCTCGACGGTTAGGATTGCGGTCATGACCTTGGTGATCGAGGCGATTTTAACCTGCTCATCGGCGCCGCGCCCATAGTAGACGGTGCCGTCTTTGCCCATGACGAGGGCATTGGTCGCATCGATATCGGGCAGATTTTCGGCCGTGATGCCGCGCGCATCGGCGGTTTTGCCGCAAACATTGTCGGTCGTGAGTACTTGGGCGCCGGCGACGGTGGGCACGCCAGCGGCAAGGGCGATAGCGCAGACAAAGCCGGCGGCAAGCTGAGCTGAGCGCTTTGCAAAAGAGGTGAGGGACTTCACAGATTTCGCTTTCGACGGGATGGTCTCTTCTGGAACTAGAGTATATCGTTTGCCGGTGTCGGCGATCATCGCGTGCGTGCGTGGCCCACATCCGCGCCCGAACGGGCACAAGGGTGCTTAAGGCCGACTTAATCACCCACGCTTGTTGTGTGTGGCATGCGCCCCCTCGGGCATAATGGAGCGCGAGAGGAGCATGCATGAACGAGCGCATTTTGGTAGTTGATGACGAAAAGGCCATCGCCGACTTGGTTGGTATCTACCTTACAAAAGAGGGCTTTGATGTCCAGATTGCCTATAGCGGGGCCGATGCTGCCAAGGCAATCCTGGAGCAGGAGTTCGATCTGGCACTGTTGGATGTCATGCTGCCCGATATCGATGGCTTTGAGCTACTGCGTACGATCCGTTTCAGCCATACCTATCCTGTGATCATGCTGACGGCGCGCGATGCCCAGCAAGACAAGATCGAGGGCCTTTCGCTTGGCGCGGACGATTACGTGGTTAAGCCGTTCCGTCCGCTGGAGCTCATCGCGCGCGTGCACGCTCAGCTTCGCCGCTACACCAGCTACGGTAGCCGCTCGCAGGCGGCCGAGTCGCCGACCATCCAGCTCGACGGCCTGGAGATCAACCGCGATGCTCGTTCCGTAACGGTGGACGGTGCACCGGTACGCCTCACGCCCATCGAGTATTCCATCTTGCTGTATCTGGTTGAGCATCGCGGCAGCGTGGTAGCCGTGGAGGATCTGTTCCGCGCGGTGTGGAACGAGGATTTTATGCCCGGCTCCAACAATACGGTGATGGTGCACATTCGCCACCTGCGCGAAAAGATTGGCGACGACGCTCAAAAGCCGCGCTTTATCAAAAACGTCTGGGGCGTCGGCTACATAATCGAATAGCGCCTTTGATGGTGGGGAAGTGGATATGACAAAAGACGATAGGCAGGCATTCGAGGTGCCCGATCGACTCTTTGAATACGTACGGGCAGTCGTCGACAACCGCGCGCTTGCGACGGTGCTGCTCTTTTTGCTGAGCCTGCTGCTGATTGGCATCGACAACATCGCCGGAGTCTTAGCGGTGCTGCTTGTCGGCTTTTTGCTGATCGATCGATTCGAAATCGTGCGCCGTTGCGTGGTGATTGGCGGTGCCGCGTGGGCCATGACGTTGGCGATTGGCGCCATGGCGCTCGGCGGCATCGAAGGGCCGGTGTTGTTCGATGCCGGCTTTGTATTCAACATGCTTGGCTTTGTGCTGGCGCTTGCCGTGTGCGTGCTGTTCTTTTGCGGCCGCGCCCTGTACTACCATGGCTACGAGCAGGGCGAGCAGCATGCCGATTGTGTGCTGGCCGCTCGTATTCAAGATCGCCTGATCGATCACCCCGACACCTGGGATAACATCGACGGCGACTTCTTGGAGGTCGAGGGCGCCCTTAACCGCGTGCGTGACCGTGAGCGCAAGGTGCAGCAAGCTCTGCGTGACGAGTCGCATCGCAAGGACGATTTGGTCACGTACTTGGCACATGACCTACGCACCCCGCTTGCCAGTGTGGTGGGCTATCTTTCGCTGCTGCAAGAGGCTCCTGAGCTGCCGGTTGAGCAACGTGCGCGCTTTACGGGCGTGGCACTCGACAAGGCGCACCGGCTCGATGCGCTCATCGAGGAGTTCTTCGATATCACGCGCTTTGACTTCCACGATATCGTGCTCACGCGCGGCTATGTTGATCTGGGGTTGCTGCTGGCTCAGGTGGCTGACGAGTTCTATCCCATCCTCAACGAGCAGCATAAGGAAGCCCAAGTTGATATTCGCGAGGACCTGACGGTGCTCGTGGATGGCGACAAGATGGCCCGCGTGTTCAACAACATCATGAAAAACGCCGTCGCCTATAGCTACGAGGGCTCGACTATCACGATTGAGGCCAGGCGCCAAGACGATGGTGGCGTGCGCGTGCGCTTTATCAATCAGGGCGATCCTATCCCTGCGGCTAAGCTCAAGGTGATCTTTGAGAAGTTCTATCGCCTGGATGCGGCGCGTGCGACCAATCGCGGTGGTGCCGGTTTGGGCCTTGCTATTGCCAAGGAGATCATCGCGGCACACGGCGGTACCGTTGCATGCGAATCGACGCCCGAACACACGATATTCACCATCGAGCTGCCCGCCGCATAGCTAGCGTGCCCTTACAAACACTTGACAATGTGCTCACGTGCGTATGAGCCGCGATTCCTACTATCGATACTGCTGAATTGATATCGATATGGAGGTGTGCGGTATGACGGCTGCTGCGGCTGTGGAGCCCACGGAGCTTGAAGAACTCATGGAAGCGCAGGCCGAGGCCGCGCATGAGCGCGAGGTTGGGGATGCGACTCGCCCCACGGCAGAGGATCTTGCCGCCTCGCCGACGCGCATCGACGTCGAGGGCCTCGACCTGTTCTATGGCGACCACCATGCGCTCAAGGACGTGAATATCAAGATCCGCGACAAGCAGATCACCTCGTTCATCGGGCCTTCGGGCTGCGGAAAGTCCACGTTGCTGCGCTGCTTTAACCGCATGAACGACGGCATCAAGGATTGCCGCATCGAGGGCAAGATTGCGCTCGATGGTCAAGATATCCTGGGCGATTGCGACATCTGCCGTTTGCGCCAGCGCGTGGGCATGGTGTTCCAGCGCCCCAACCCATTTCCCATGAGCATCTACGACAATGTCGCCTACGGTCCTCGCGGTATGGGTGTGCGCGACCGCGCCGTGCTCGATGAGCTGGTCGAGGACTCCCTTCGTCGCGCTGCGCTATGGGATGAGGTCAAGGACAAGCTCAAGGAGCCGGGCCTGGGTCTTTCGGGTGGACAGCAGCAGCGCCTGTGCATCGCCCGCGCACTTGCCGTGCAGCCCGACATTCTGCTGATGGACGAGCCGACCTCGGCGCTCGACCCCGTGTCGACGCTCGTGGTGGAGCAGCTTGCCTGCGAGCTCAAGGAAACCTGCACGCTGGTGGTCGTGACGCACAACATGCAGCAGGCCGCGCGTATTTCCGATTCGGTTGCGTTCTTTTTGCTGGGTGAGCTGGTGGAGCACGCGCCTACCGCGCAACTCTTCAAAAATCCGTCCGATCCGCGCACGGCGGATTATTTGACGGGGCGTTTTGGCTGACGCTGTCTTTTACAGGTGCTTTTAGGGTTAAGATGCGGTCATATCGGCCGCAAAGGGGTTCAACATGATCTATTACGTCGAGGACGATGACAACATCAGGGATTTGACGGTCTACGCGCTGCGCAAGCAGGGAATCGAGGCCGAGGGCTTTTCGTGCGATGGCGAGTTTAAAGCTGCCGTGGCGCGACGGGTGCCCGATGCTGTGCTGCTCGATATCATGCTGCCCGACACCGATGGCTTGGCGATTATGCGCCGCCTGCGTGCCGATCGCCTGACGGCGACGGTGCCCATCATGATGCTTACCGCCAAGGACACCGAACTCGACAAGGTGATGGCGCTCGATGGCGGTGCCGACGATTACCTGACTAAGCCGTTTTCGCTCATGGAGCTTGCGAGCCGTTGCCGCGCACTGCTGCGTCGCGGCGGCATGGTCAAGCAGGCGAGCGATGTGCTCAGTGTGGGCGACATCGTGCTCTCGCCCAGCCATCGCGAGGTGACCGTTGCCGGCGAGCTGCTTAAGCTCACCCTGCGCGAGTTCGACCTGCTTGAGTATCTCATGCGCAAGCCCGGCGTGGTCTTTACCCGCGAGTCGTTGCTGCAGAGCGTGTGGGGCTGGGACTTCGACGGCGGTTCGCGCACCGTTGACGTGCACGTGCAGACGCTTCGCCAAAAACTGGGCGAGCATGCCAGCGCCATCGAGACCGTGCGTGGCGTGGGTTATCGCCTGGCCGAGCCTTCTGCCGGTGATGGTGCCGAAGGCGACGACACCGCGGCCACCGCATCGGAGGAGTAACCCGTGGTCTTCGCCCCCCAGGGAAAACATACGCTGTCGCACCGCGTTTTTGTGACGATCTTTGTCTGCGCCATGGCGGTTATCGTGGCGTTTACGGTGCTGGGTGCGTTCTTTGTGCAAAACACTTTGGCGGATGCCACGAGTGCCAATCTGGCGCAGGAAACCGAGCTCATTGCTGCCGCCCTCGACGAGCAGCAGGAGCCCATTCCGTTCTTGCGAAGCCTCGATCGCGAGGATCTTCGTATCACGCTGATCAATAAGGACGGATCTGTTGCCTACGACAACGAGGCGTCGCCTTCCACACTGCCCAACCATGGCGATCGCCCCGAGGTCATCGAGGCCTTTGAGAGTGGTTCGGGTTCCGCGGAGCGCGCAAGCTCTACACTCGACGAGATTATGCTGTATCGCGCCGTCACCCTTGATAACGGCCAGGTCGTTCGCTTGGCGCAGGCCCAGCCTGGTGTTGCGGCGATTTTGCTGTCGATGCTGGCGCCGATGCTGCTTATCGCAGCAGCGGGTGCAGTGCTCTCGTTTTTTATGGCGCGCCGTGAGTCCCGTGCCATCATCGCGCCGTTGCAAGAGGTGGATTTGGATCACCCGCGTCGTAGCTATGAGCACGCCTATGCCGAGATGGTCCCCATGCTTGAGCGTATCGAGTCGCAGCGCCAGGAACTCAAGCGCCAAATGGCGGTGCTAGCGGACAACGACCGTATGCGCCGCGAGTTCACGGCGAATATCACCCATGAGCTCAAGACGCCGCTTACGGCGATTTCGGGCTATGCCGAGCTCATCGCAAATGGCATGGTCGAGGGCGAGGACGACCTGCGCAACTTTGGCGGTCGCATCTATCGTGAGGCGGGCCGCTTGGCAGCGCTTGTCAACGACATCCTTACGCTGTCTAACTTGGACGAGGCCGAACGTGCAACTGAGGGCGAGGCGGTGCCCATTGGGTCCACGGAGCCTATTGAGCTCTCGCGTGTGATCTACGCGGTTGAACAGCGTCTTGAACAGGTTGCCCGTCAGGCGAATGTGACGATAAGTCATGAGACCAAGCCTGTGGTCATCGAAGGCGTGTCGCGCTTGGTCGACGAGCTCATCTATAATCTGGCAAGCAACGCCATCCGCTACAATCGACCCGGCGGTACGGTTACGCTGCAGTGCGGCACCAACGACGAAGGCCATCCGTTCCTCGCGGTCGCCGACACGGGAATCGGTATCGCGCCTGAAGAACAGGGCAAGGTATTTGAGCGGTTCTATCGCGTGGACAAGAGTAGGTCCAAGGCACGCGGCGGAACCGGCCTGGGGCTTGCCATTGTCAAGCATGCGGCCCTGTATCATCATGCCACGCTCGATCTATCGAGCGAGTTGGGCGTGGGAACCACCATTACGGTGGCGTTTCCCATACAGCAGGACGAGCCATTCGCATAGCGATATAACATAGATAATGATGTAGACGCCGCATCGGACTTTCGGGTGCGGCGTTGTTGTGCAATTTTACGATCGCTTCCGTCATTTTTACAGGAGAGCCTGTTTCTTATGTATAGAGTTTGGTCTCGGTAAAAAGATGCGATAACATACGGACAGTTTTGTCAATCCGAACTGGGGAAATGAAAGGCAAGCTGCATGACCCTTCTCGAACTGTTCCAGCTGCTGAAGAAGCACCTCAAGCTGGTCATCACCCTTCCGGTGGTCTGCGCGATCGCCATGGGCATCGTGTCCTTCGCTGCGATGGACAACACCTATACCGCGACGACGAGCATGTACATTCTCGCCAAGACCGACGATAGCGGTCAGATGAGCTACAACGATCTCTCGGCGAGCCAGATGCTTTCCAACGATATCGCCACGCTGCTTGATAGCGATAGCGTCAAGAGCGGCGCCGCCAAAGAACTGGGCCTCACCGATCTGGATGACTACAAGGTGTCTGTTTCCTCCGAGACCACCACGCGTGTCATTACGCTTTCGGTTACCGGCACCGATGCCAAGGAGACGGCTGAGGTCGCAAAGGCCATGGCCAGCTCGGTGAGTACGGTCGCTCAGAACGTCGGCGCTGCCCAGAGCATCAACGTTATCGACGAGGCTAAGACCCCCGAAGCTCCCAGTGGCCCCAAGCGCACGCTGTATATTGCCGTCGCGTTCCTCGCCGGTATCTTTATCGCAGTTGCCTATGTCGTTTTGGCAGACATGCTCAATACCCGCATCCGCGGTGCCGAAGAGGCGGAAGAGCTCCTGGGTATTCCCGTTGTTGGCCGAATTCCGGCTATGAAAGGTGGTAAATAGGCATGGCTAAGGCAAAGAACACCGACAAGCTCGTTGTACAGAATGCCGCCAAGACCCTTCTGGCCAACATCCGCTTTGCGAGCGTGGACGACCCCATTCGCACCATCACCGTTACCTCCTCGATTCCCAACGAGGGCAAGTCTACGGTTTCCATTAACCTTGCTCAGGCAATCGCCACGAGCGGTAAGTCCGTGCTCCTGGTCGAGGCCGATATGCGCCGCAGGTCCCTTGCCGATATGCTCGGCGTCCGCTCCCGCGGTGGACTCTATGCGGTCCTTTCCGAGCAGATCTCCATTGACCAGGCAATTGTCGAGACGGGTCAGAAGAACTTCTACTTCCTCGATGCCGAGCCGCATATTCCCAATCCTGCCGACATCATCGTCTCCCATCGCTTTTCCAAGTTGGTCAAGGCACTGTCTGCTAAGTTCCAGTACGTCATCTTCGATGCTCCTCCGGTTGGCACCTTCATCGATGCTGCCGAGATTGCCAGCCTGACCGACGGCGCGCTGTTCGTGGTGCGCGAGAACTTTACCAAGCGCGAAGAGGCGCTCAACGCCATCGGTCAGCTTAAGAAGTCCGAGAAGGTCAAGCTCATCGGTACCGTTATGAACTACTGCGAGACCGAGACCAGCGAGTACTACTACTCCTACTACACCAAGGACGGTAAGAAGGTGAAGAAGGGCTCCGACAATCAGGGGACTTCCAAAAAGGGCATCTTCACCAACCGAGCAAACGTTTAGTTGATTAAGGCTGACCTATGCGTGACATTCATTGCCATATCTTGCCGGGTGTAGACGACGGCGCCGCCGATCTCGATGAGAGCTTGGCGATGCTCGAGGCTGCCAAGCGGGCCGGTGTAACCAGAATCGTTTGCACTCCTCACTGCCGTGATCCCTATTTTGATTACGACAAGATGTGGGATGCCTTTGAGCTGCTGCGTGATAACGCTGACGGTTTTCCGCTCCAGATGGGCTTCGAGGTCAACCATCGAAAGCTCGTTGAGCTTGGTATCGATGCCGCGGAGCACTTGCATTTCGATGGAACCAACGAGTTCCTGCTCGAGCTTTCGACGCATGCCGATGCGTATGCGTTTAGAGAATACGAGAACACGATTTACGATTTGCAGTGCCGTGGCTACCAGGTGATCATCGCTCATCCTGAGCGCTATCGTGCGGTTCAAAAGGATGTAAGCGTGGCGGAACGCCTGGTCGATATGGGCTGCAAGCTGCAGGCTTCGGCGGACTTTATTGCCGGTGGTCGCTTTGGTCGCGAGAAAAAGCCGGCCCAGCGCCTGTTCGATCAGAACCTGTACAGCTTCATCGCGAGCGATGCCCATAACGTGGGTCATTACGACTGCCTGGCGAAGGCTCGCGCGAAGTTTAGCGTGCGCGGAGCTCATTTTCGCTAAAATCTGTCCCTAACGTTCTCATTGAATGAAAGGGCAGCCATGGATATCCAACTTAAGACGGGATGCTTTGATGACGCGGCGTTGGTGCGCCGCGTCGTTTTTATGGACGAGCAGGGCTACGAGAACGAGTTTGACGCTATCGACGAGGATCCGAATTGCATTCATGTGACGCTCTGTGTAGACGGCGAGCTTGCCGGTTGCTCGCGCGTGTTTCCCGAAGAGCTTGAGCGCGCGGCTGACGCAGAGGCTCCGGTGTCGCCGGCGTGCGACTTGGACGAAGGCGTCGCAGCGGGGGAGACCTACATTATGGGGCGCGTCGCCGTGCTGCCGGCTATGCGTCGTCGTGGTTTGGCGAGCAAGATTGTCGAGGCCAGTGATACTGCCGCGCGTGATGCCGGCGCCAAGCTCATTAAGCTGCACGCGCAGGAATACGTGCTGCCGCTCTATGCCAAGGCGGGTTACACGCAGATTGCCCCGGTGGACTACGAAGACGAGGGCCAGCCCCATGTTTGGATGGCCAAGCGCGTAGATGGCAGATAGGGACGTTCCTTTCCTGCCGGCAGTCGGGGACACTCCTTGGCAATTGGCGCATCAGAGCGTTTGGACATACAGTTTTTCGATTCCGTATGTATATATGCGCGCTAATGGGTTATAAAATCTAAGTCTGAACATAGCAGGTCTGCAATGCGGCTCGGGCAACCGGGCCGTTTTTGCGGACGGGGGTAGCGCGAAAGGACTGCACATGCGTCAATTTAAGACCGAGAGCAAAAAACTACTCGACCTCATGATCAACTCCATCTACACCAATAAGGAAATCTTCCTGCGCGAGCTTATCTCTAACGCGAGCGACGCCGTCGACAAGCTCAACTTTAAGAGCCTGCAGGACCCGAGTGTCAAGCTCGACCAGGGCGACCTGGCCATCCGTGTTTCCTTTGATAAAGATGCCCGTACCATCACCATTTCGGATAACGGTATCGGCATGACCGCCGAGGAGCTCGAGCGCAATCTGGGCACCATCGCCCATTCCGGCTCCGAGGAGTTTAAGACTGAGAACGCCGAGCAGCAGGGTTCCGATGTCGACATCATCGGTCAGTTTGGCGTGGGCTTCTACTCTGCCTTTATGGTTGCCAGCCACGTAAAGGTTGTCAGCCGCGCCTATGGCGAGGACACCGCTCACGTGTGGGAGTCTGATGGTCTTGAGGGTTACACCATCGAAGACGGCGAGCGCGCCGAGCACGGCACCGATGTCATCCTGACGCTGCGCGAGAACGAGAAGCTCGACGCCGACGGCGAGGCCGAGACCTACGATCGCTTCCTGACCGAGTGGGGCCTCAAGAGCCTGATTCAGCAGTACAGCAACTATGTGCGCTACCCGATTCAGATGATGGTGAGCAAGAGCCGCCAGAAACCCAAGCCCGAGGACGCCGGCGACGACTACAAGCCCGAGTACGAGGACTACCAGGAGCTCGAGACCATCAACTCCATGACGCCGATTTGGAAAAAGCGCAGCTCCGACGTTGAGCAGAAGGATTACAACGAGTTCTACAAGTCCACGTTCCACGACTTTGACGATCCCGCGCGCACTATCAGCTTCCATGCCGAGGGTACGCTTGAGTACGATGCGCTGCTGTTTGTGCCGGGTCGCGCCCCGTTCGATCTGTACAGCAAGGACTACGAGAAGGGCCTGGCGCTCTACAGCTCCAACGTTCTGATTATGGAGAAGTGCGACGACCTGCTGCCCGACTACTACAACTTTGTGCGCGGTGTCGTGGACTCTGCCGACGTGACGCTCAACATCTCGCGTGAGACGCTGCAACAGAACCGTCAGCTCAAGGCCATTGCCAAGCGTGTCGAGAAGAAGATCACTGCCGATCTTGAGGACATGCGCGACAACGACCGCGAGGCATACGAGAAGTTCTTTGAGAACTTTGGTCGCGGTCTGAAGTACGGCATCTACTCGAGCTACGGCATGAAGGCCGACGAGCTCGCCGACCTGCTGCTGTTCTGGTCTGCCAAGGAGCAGAAGATGATCACCCTGGCCGAGTATGCCAAGGGCATGCCCGAGGATCAGAAGGCCATCTACTACGCCGCCGGCGACTCGCGTGAGCGCTTGGCCAAGATGCCCGTGGTAAAGGGCGTGCTCGAGCGCGGCTATGACGTGCTGTTGCTGACGCAGGATGTGGATGAGTTCACGTTCCAGGCTATGCGTGAGTACGTGGCCGCCGATATGCCCAAGATCTACGAGGACGACGCCGCCCGCGAGGCTGCCGAAAAGGCCGTTGCCGACGGTGCCGAGCCCGAGGTCGAGGATCGTCACCTGGAGCTCAAGAACGTTGCGACTGGCGATCTTGATCTGGCGACCGAGGACGAGAAGAAGGAGGCCGAGGACGCCACCAAGGAAAACGAGGACCTCTTTAGCGCTATGAAGGAGGCGCTCGGTGACAAGGTCGAGAAAGTTGCCGTCTCCGCGCGCCTGACCGATGCCCCCGCTTGCATCACCACCGAGGGTCCGCTTTCGCTCGAGATGGAGAAGGTGCTCCAGAAGGGGCCCGAGGGCGCGCCCGACGGCATGCCCAAGAGCCAGCGCGTGCTCGAGCTCAACGCCAAGCACCCGGTCTTCGCCAAACTCGTCGCTGCCCAGAAGGCCGGCGACGCCGACAAGATCAAGCAGTACTCCGGCCTGCTCTACGATCAGGCCCTGCTGGTCGAGGGCATCCTCCCCGAGGACCCCGTTGCCTTCGCGGCGGCTGTCTGCGAGCTGATGTAACTTAGTTACGCCGTTCTACCGAACGGCGTAACGGCTCGACGCTGTAAGCCCGCCAGAGCGGCAATCTGCCTTTCAACTTCGGCGGCATGACCAGAAGGTCAATGCCGCCTCGTTTCAAGGCACCTTGCTCGCTCTGGCGGGCTTTCGCTGTCTGCGCCAAAACATCGGCGTTTTTGTTGTTGGTAGCCGTTGGCGATGCGGCAGTTAGGGACGTTCCTTTTCTGCCGGCACCTGGGGACACTCCTTAGTCGTTGGGGACGTTCTTGCTTGACTAGTCCGTTTAAGAATGTCCCCAATGACTATTTATTCGGACTGCTAATTTGTGCGGGCTGTGGTTTTGTGACCTGCTGAAATTAAAGATACTGTACAACTGTACACTAACTCATCTTCGTAGTATATTGCTACCCGCAAAACTCAGCACCATTGTGCCGCGAGGCACTAAAGCGCCTACGTACAATGGTTGTCGATAGTACGATTCGATTCAACGACAGGATGGATGGTCCAAGCGTGAGTCTCGGCAGCAAACTATCCAACGCAAAGGTCTCCTTTGCGATATTCAAGCGCGACATTAAGCGACTGCTTGTGAACCCCGTCGCCTTGGTGGTTACCCTGGGCGTGTGCGTTATCCCCTCGCTGTATGCCTGGTACAACATCGTGGCAAACTGGGATCCGTACGGAAACACCCAAGGTATCAAGATTGCCATCGCCAACAACGATCAGGGCACTCAGAATGACTTGGTGGGCGAGCTCAACGCGGGCGACCAGGTCGTCGATCAGCTCAAGGAGAACGATCAGCTGGGCTGGACCTTCGTCGATTCGGCCGCCGATGCCAAAGAGGGCGTCGAGAGTGGTGAGTACTATGCGGCCATCGTAATCCCCAAGAACTTCTCCGACAATCTTGTTTCGATGCTCGATGGCAATTACCATCAGCCGAAGCTCACCTATTACGTCAACGAGAAGAAGAGCGCTATTGCGCCCAAGGTCACCGACGCTGGTGCCAATACCATCGAGGAGCAGATCAACTCGGAGTTTGTCTCCACGGTGGGCGAGACCGTCGCGGGCATTGCCAAAGATGCTGGCATCGACCTTAAAGACAAGGCGACCCAGACCCGGGATTCGCTGGCGGGCTCGGTGTCCGAGGCGTCTGATACCCTGGGCGAAGTACGCGATTCCATCGGCGACATGAACACCGCCATCGACAAGACGAGCAGCTCGATTGCTTCGGCCGATGCTGCGCTGGCGGGCCTGCAGGGGCAGGCGCCCTCTCTAACGCAGGCGATCTCCCAGGGCAACGACCTGCTGGGCGAGGCTCGCGCCACGGCGGGCAACTCTATCACCTCGCTCTCCAAGGCACTCTCGGAAGGTAGCCTTGCACTCACCAAGACGTCAGCCTCCGCGAACGCTGCGATTGGCAAGCTAACGGGTACGGTCACATCTACGACCACCCGCATCGACAACTCGCTCGAGTCTCTCCAGGCGACGATCGATCACAATAAGGCCGTTATCGGGCACTTGGAGATTCTCGTTAATGACACGTCGACAGGTTCCGAGGAAATTGACGCGCGCATTGTATCGACCATCGATTCGCTTCGCGAGCAAAACCAGAAGCTGCAGAGCATCAAGGATGGCCTTTCTGCACAGTCGAGCGCCATGGCAAACGACGCTACGGCAATCTCGAACGCGAGCAACGCACTCAACGCGGCAATTCAGACCGGTACGGCTAACCTCGGTCAGGCTCAGACCGATCTGGGTCAGAACGCACTTCCGAAGGCTTCGAGCGCGCTTGACTCCTTTGCCGCCGTTTCGGGCGATTTGACCGGCATTGTGTCGGGTATGACCCCCACGATAGCGAGCGCGCGCGGCACGCTAGCGCAGCTCGACGCCACGCTCAAGCAGGCAAAGACCACGCTATCCCAAACCGACGCCTCCCTTGCCAAGGTTCAGGACAAGCTCGCGACCGCCGCCAATGACATTGCGGCGCTGCAGACCTCTGAGTCTATGGGCGAGTTAGCCGACCTCATGGACGTCGACGTCAATGACGTGGCAGATTTCATGGCATCTCCGGTTGAGCTGACGTCCAAGTCAATCTATCCGGTCAAGAGCTTTGGCTCGGGCATCGCGCCCTTCTACACCAATCTGGCGCTGTGGGTGGGCGGCTATGTGCTCATCGCTATCTATAAACTCGAGGTCGACCGCGAGGGCATCGGTAGCTTTACGGCGCGTCAGGGCTACTTTGGCCGCTGGCTGCTGCTGGTGATCCTGGGCGCGTTCCAGGCCATTATCGTTACGGTGGGCGACCTGGTCATTGGCGTTCAGTGCGTCAATCCGCTGCTCTTTGTACTGGGCGGCATCGCTATTTCGTTCACCTACGTCAACATCATCTATGCGCTGTCCACCACGTTTAAGCATATCGGTAAAGCCATTGGCGTCATCCTCGTCATTGTGCAGATCCCCGGCTCGTCGGGGATGTATCCCATCGAGATGATGCCCGGCTTCTTCCAATGGCTGCATCCGCTGTTGCCCTTCACTTATGGCATCAACCTGCTGCGCGAGACCGTCGGTGGCATGTATTCGTTCAACTACCTGTTCAACCTGTGCGTCCTGGGCGTGTTCCTTGCCATCGCGCTCTTTATCGGTCTGCAGCTGCGCCCGTTGCTGCTCAACCTCAATCTGCTCTTTGATAAGCAGCTTTCCACGACGGGCCTAATGATCTGCGAGTCCAACGACCTACCGCGCCAGCGCTATTCGCTGCGCACGGCCATGCGCGTCATGCTCGATTCGGATTCGTACCGTCGCGAGCTGCTCGATCATGCCGTGGCGTTTGAGCATCGCTACCCGTACTACATCAAGGGCGGTTTTGCCGCCGTGGTAGGCGTGCAGGTTCTGCTCTTTGTGCTTTCGACGGTGCTCGATATCGACAATAACGGCAAGATCATCCTGCTCGTTATCTGGATCATTTCGGTTATCGCCATCTGCGGCTGGCTCATCAACATCGAATACATCCGTGCGAGCCTCAATACCCAGATGCGTATCTCGGCGCTTTCGGACGAGGACCTTCGCCGCGAGATGCGCGAGCACACGGCGGCGATCCCTGCCGCCCGTCGCATGTTTGGTCTCAACGCCAGCGAGCGTGGCGCCAAGGGAGGCGAACAGCCTACGAGCCGTCTGCCGCATATCGGTGCGCATCGTAAGGCTCAAGATGCCGACGGCGCTGACAACGTAAACGGAAACGACGGGGACACCACCCCGCTTGGCAAGCACTCTAAAGGAGGTGAGGCATAAATGAAAAACATCCTGCACCTGTTTAAGCGCGATGTCCAAAACGTGTCTCGCTCCGTGATCGGCATGGTCGTCGTGATGGGCCTGATCATCGTGCCATGTCTCTATGCATGGTTTAACATCGCCGGAAGCTGGGATCCCTACGGCAATACCGGCAACCTTAAGATTGCAGTGGTCAACACCGATGAGGGTTACGAGAGCGATCTGATTCCCGTCGAGGTCAACGTGGGCGAAAACGTAACCGCCACCCTACGCGGCAACGAGAACTTCGACTGGGTCGTCCTCAACGACCGCGATAAGGCGATTGAGGGCGTTAAGTCGGGCGCGTACTACGCTGCCGTCGTTATCCCTAAAACGTTTAGCGCCGACATGATGACGCTTTTCTCGACCGAGGTGAAGCACGCCGATATCGAGTTCTATGAGAACCAGAAGGCCAACGCCATCGCACAGATCGTGACTGAAAAGGGTTCGAGCGCCGTCCAGAGTCAGGTCAACGAGACCTTTACCAAGACCATCACGACCATCGGCCTTAAGACCGTGTCCAGCCTGCTCGACTATATGAGTACCGACCAGGTGAGCAGCTTTATCGCCAATCTGTCCTCGACGCTGGGCGATTCGGTCGAGGACCTGCAGGACGTTCAGACGAGTGCGACGTCGCTCGCGGGCATTTTGAGCTCCACGTCCGATTCACTGACATCGGCGGGCGGCATGCTCAAGCAGACGGGCACCGTTGATGAGTCGACGAAGCAGCTGATGGAGCACGCCAAGAGCGGCATCAATGATTCCAAGGAAGCGCTCAAGGCCGCCAACGATGCCGTTGACGCGGCGATTGACGGAAGCGCGGGCTCGTTCGACAACGTGTCCGCCGAGCTTGCGAAGGCATTCGATGCCGCGAATCAGCATGTTGACCTTACGGTGTCTCAGCTCGACGAAGCCGCAGCGGCGCTCAATACGCGTGCTGACGATATCGATGCGATGGCCGATCAGCTCCGCAACCTTGCCGACCAGGTGAGTGATGACAAGCTCAAAGACGGTCTCGAGTCCGCTGCGACGTCGCTGGGCAGAATTGCCGTGGAGTACCGCAACAATGCGAAGGACCTGACGGCGACCGCAAAGTCCCTTTCGGACGGCATGGCGGAGGTCAACAACTCGCGTGCCGAGGTCGACCAGGCCATCGCCGATGCCAAGGCGGGTATCTCGGGAGCCAAGTCCGACTACGATTCCACGTTCTCGGTTAAGGCCAAGGAGCTCAAGAAGACCATTTCGGGCGTTCTGGATTCCCTGAACGGTATCTCGGGTGACTTGGATAGCGCCGTGAGCGGTCTGACCGACGCCTCTGGTTCGCTCGCGAAGGGTCTCTCCAAGGCTGCAGGGCTCGTCAACAAGGCTTCTGACCAGCTGGGTGAGGCATCGGACAAGATCAGCGCGTTCAAGGACGAGCTCGACGGCGCCCTGATGTCGGGTGACCTGGCGACGATCAAGACGATGATCGGCAACGACCCCGAGGGTTTGGCCGTGTCGCTTTCCGGTCCCGTCGCGCTCGATCGTAAGCCGGTCTATCCAATCCGCAATTACGGTTCGGCCATGGCGCCGTTCTATACGATCCTGTCGCTGTGGGTGGGCTCGATCGTGCTGGCAGCCATGATGAAGGTCTCGGTTGACGACGAACTCATCAACGAGCTGATCCCCGTGCGCCTGCACGAGATCTACCTGGGCCGCTACCTGTTCTTTGGAGGTCTGGCCCTGCTGCAGGCGACACTCGTGTGCGCGGGCGACATCCTGTTCTTTGGCATCCAATGCGACAACCCGCTGCAGTTTGTACTTGCCGGCTGGGTCGCGAGTCTCGTGTTCTCCAATATCGTCTACACGCTCACCGTGTCGTTTGGTGATATCGGTAAGGCGCTCGCCGTCGTGCTGTTGGTTATGCAGGTCGGCGGTTCGGGCGGTACGTTCCCCATCGAGATGACCGGCCCTGTGTTCCAGGCGATCTATCCGTTCCTGCCGTTCACCCACGGCATCAACGCCATGCATGCCGCCATGGCTGGCGCCTACCATATGGAGTACTGGGTTGAACTTGGCATTCTGGCGAGCTATCTGATTCCGTCGCTGGCACTGGGCGTCGTCTTCCGCCGCCCGGTCATCAAAGCCAACGACTGGATTATCGAAAAGCTGGAGTCAACAAAGCTTATTTAGTTACGCGGTTTTACCAAACCGCGTAACGGCTCGACGCTGCAAACGTCCCTAAGCGGCAATCTGACGTTCAATTTCAAGGGCGCGACCAGAAGGTCAGCGCCCTTTCATTTCACGTCACCTTGCTCGCTTAGGGGCGTTTTCGCTGACGTTGCCGGAACATCGAGGTTTTCTGTACCGACGCTTTAGCGTAGTGAATTGCGTGGGTTGCTTGGTTGTTGCTACAGTAGCGGGGCGTGCCGGGGGTCCGGCGCGTCCCGTTTTTATTTGACCATGAGGCGGCACGCAGCCATACGCGTGCGGACACCACGCCCAGATTGAGTGCGAGGATGTTCCATGGCCCAATACGCTGCCAACGAAATCGAAAACATGCCCGATAGCCCTGTAGCCCGTGAGGATTTGGGCGCGGGTGGTATTCCCCGGGGTGCCGGCGCACGCTCGCCGTTGTTCTGGAAAGTTCTACTGCTTTCGGTGGCGATTATCTGGGGCTACTCCTTTACCACTATGAAGGACGCACTCGACACCATTCCGGTGTTCGAGCTGGTCTATGTTCGCTTTCTCCCGGCATCACTGGTTATGTTTGCAATTTTCCATAAGCGCATCATCGCTCATTTCAATGCCCGCAACCTGATCGTCGGGCTTGGCATGGGTGCGCTCATGTGGGGTGCCTACGGTTTGCAGACGATCGGCCTGGCACAGACCACGGCGGGCAAGAGCGCTTTTTTGACCGGCACGTATTGCATCCTTGTGCCGTTTGCAAGCTATGTCCTGAGCGGTGAAAAGCTTACTCGGTATAACCTGGGTGCAGCGTTGTTGTGCCTGGCGGGTATTGGCCTGGTAGCGCTCGATAGCGTCGAGTTCAATGCCGGCGATGTTATTACCTTGGGCGGCGCGATCTTCTTCGCCATCCAGATGGCGGTGACTGCCAAGTACGGTCGCAAGATGGACATCAACGTCATCACGTTTTGGATGTTTGTGGGCAATGGCGTTTTGAGTTTAATCACGTCGCTGCTATTCGAGAGTCAGGCGCCTCTGTCCGTGTGGACGCCGAGTTTTATCGGCGTGATGGTCTTCCTCTCGGTGGGCTGCACGTGCGTGGCACTGCTCGTCCAAAACGTCGGTCTGGCGCACGTCCCGGCCTCGACGGGCTCGCTGCTTCTTTCGATGGAGTCGCCCTCGGGTGTGCTGTTCTCGGTATTGTTGATGGGGGAGGCGCTCACCTCGCGCCTGCTTTCCGGCTTTGCGCTCATCTTTTTGTCGATTATCTTGAGCGAGACGCATTTCGATTTCTTGCGCCGAAAATCACACCCGCAATTGTAAACAACTTGTTGCGCCGCCCTCCCGGGGCGGCATTTTTTATGCCATGCCCTTACAGTTGTACCTTGCACTTTACGCTGTAAAAGTGCGTGCTGCAAAAACGTTACTGGAGGGCATCTATGGCATCAGCTCTGTCCGATCTTCAACCGCAACCAGCGCCTCAGGCTACCGCAGCGGCGCAGACCGCTATCGGCGATGGTCTGGTCAAAGAAGCCCAGGCATTTGCCGGTGAGCTTGCCGCATGGCGCCACGATCTCCATCAGACGCCCGAGCTCGGTAACAATCTTCCGCAGACGTCTGCCTATATCCAGGCACGTCTGGACGAGATGGACATCCCCCATACCACGCTTGTCGACGGCTCCTGTGTTGTTGGCCTGATCGGTGCCGGTGCGGCCGCGGCTGCTCAGGGCAATGGTACGTGCGCGGACGAGCAAACCGGTACGGTTATCATGCTTCGCGGCGACATGGATGCCCTGCCCGTTGTCGAGGAATCGGGCGAGCCTTTCGCTTCCACCAACGGCTGCATGCACGCTTGTGGCCACGATATGCATGCGACGGCGCTGCTCGGCGCGGCCCGTTTGCTCAAGGCCCGCGAGGCCGAGCTTGTCGACGCCAATGCCACCGTCAAACTGCTGTTCCAGCCGGGTGAGGAGACCTTTGAGGGAGCCCGCGCTGCCATCGCCGATGGCCTGCTGCAGAACCCGCGCCCCCAAGCTGCCTTTGCCATGCACGTCAACAGCCAATCGCCGCTCGGCCTGGTGCTCTATGGGAGCCCGGCGCTTTCGGGCGTGTACGGTTTCCGCATCACGCTGCAGGGCAAGGGCGGCCATGGCTCGAGCCCCGAGATCTGCATCGACCCCATCACGGCCGGCGTCCATGTGCACCTGGCGCTCCAGGAGCTTATCTCCCGCGAGGTGCCAGCGGCCAAGGAAGTCGCACTTACCGTTGGTAAGTTCGCTGGCGGCTTGGCGGCCAACGTCATCCCCGACACCTGTGTGCTCGAGGGAACGCTGCGCGGCTTCGATGTCGAGCTCATGACTCATCTCAAGGAGCGCATCGCGGAGGTCGTCAACGGCGTTGCCGCAACATATCGTACGCCGGCAGCCATCGAGACGCTTTCGGACGTTCCGCCGCTCGTGCTCGACAGCGATATGACCCAGGCCTCGCTTGGTTACGTGGGCGCGGTGCTGCCCAAGGCTGCCTTCCTGCCGCTATTCCACGCCATGGCGAGCGAGGACTTCGCGCTTATCTCGAGCGAGATTCCGAGTGCGTACTTTACCGTGGGCGCGGCCGTGACCGATACGGACGAGCATTTTGCCCAGCATCATCCCAAGGCGCGCTTTAACGATGCCGAGCTTCCTCTCGGCGCCGCGGCTTATGCCGCCGTCGCTCTCGGATACATTGCGGACCACAAGGAGTAATCCATGTCCCAGCAAAGTAAATTTTTCCCCGGCTGGCTCGTGGTGGCCTCCGGCTTTGTCATCATGGCCACGTGCTACACCATTTTCGTTAACTGCATGACTATTCCTTCCGCACCAAGCCTTCCGAGATTGGCCTGAAGCCGCTCGGCGAGAACCCGGGCGATCCGTCCGTCTCGACGGCTGGCGACAAGGACGAGCGCACGGCGCCCGAGGTTAACGTTGGCTGGTCTCGCATCAAGAAGAGCCCGGCGTTTTGGCTGCTTGTCGTCGCCTTCCTCTTTATGGGGCTTGTCAATGGCGCCATCCTGCCCAACCAAGTTACGAACATGACGAGCGTTACCGTCAACGGCGCCAAGATCGTCACGGGCGGCCACGACCCCATGTGGGCGGGCACCGTGCTTTCGGCCTATATGGTTACGGTCGTTATCGCCAAGATTTCGCTCGGCGCCATCTACGATCGTTTTGGTTTGCGCTTTGGCAACGTGCTGGGTTCCGTTGCGTGTATTGTCGCCTGTGTGGCGCTGTGCTTCCCGACGACGGACCTTAGTCCTATTGTGGCCGCTGCGAGCTTTGGTATCGGAACGTGCATGGGTACCATCACGCCTACCATTGCCGCGTCCAAGCAGTTTGGCATGGCCGATCTCGGCAAGGTCACGGGCACCATTACCTCGCTCGAGATGGTCGGCGGCACCGTGGGCGCCATCGTCTCGGGCGTGCTGTTCGATGCCACGGGCTCCTTTGCGAGCACCTGGATCGTGTGCCTGGCGTGCTCCGTGGTCATGCTCGTGTTCCTGCTGGCATCCGAGCCCATCGCCGCCAAGCTGCGCGCAAGCGTGACGGGGGAGTAGGCGTCCGTCGCTCTTTTCTGTTCGCCCCGTTCTGTCCGTGGCCGCCTTGGAAGCCGAATGGATGCTCGTACCATCATTCGGTTTCCAAGGCGGCCACGGGCCTACGAAATGATCCCTTTTCCTCCGTCTCCAAGGGATCACGTGATCCGAAGGAGACGGAGGAAAAGGGATCACAAACAGCGGCGGCGCGTCTGGCCGAACGAGTCCCCATACCCTCGTTCGGTCAGACGCGCCGCCGCGTTGCTGCTTTGTGCCGTATAATGTCCACTACCTATGACGCGATACAAAAGAAAGGTGTTTGCCCATGCAGGCACAGAAGGCGGAGGGAACCCGCGACCTTATCGGCGCCGAGATGCGCGCTTGGCAAAAGATGCAGCAGATCGCTGCCGGCGTGTTCGAGCCGTTTGGTTTTAAACCCATCGAGACGCCCGCGATCGAGCAGGTGGACGTCTTTGTCCACGGCATCGGCCAGTCGACCGACGTCGTGCGCAAGGAGATGTTCCGCGTCTTTAGCGGCGCCAACCTGGAGCGCGTCTTTACCGAGGGCACCGACACAAAACTCAAGCCCAAGCAGCGCCTGGCGCTTCGTCCCGAGGGCACGGCCGGTGTGGTGCGCGCAGTCGTGGAGAACAACCTGGTGCCCCAGGGCTCCACGCCGTTTAAGGCTTACTACGCCGAGGCCATGTTCCGCGGCGAGCGTCCCCAGAAGGGCCGCCTGCGTCAGTTCCACCAGGTGGGTATCGAGTGGCTCGGCGCTCCCGATCCGGCGGCAGACGCCGAGTGCATCATCATGCTCATGGAGTTCTACAAGCGCCTGGGCTTCGATCTTTCCAAGCTCCGTCTGCTCATTAACTCGATGGGCGACGCTCAGTGCCGTCCGGCTTACCGCGAGCAGGTCAAGCAGTTTATCCTCGATCACGCTGACGAGATGTGTGACGAGTGCCGCGAGCGCGCCGAGCTCAACCCGCTGCGTGCCTTCGACTGCAAGAACGACCACTGCCGCGAGATCATGGCCGACGCGCCGCTGATGGGCGACAACCTGTGCGACGAGTGCCGCGAGCACTACGAGCAGGTCAAGCGCTATCTGGATGCCGCCGGTATCGAGTATGTCGAGGATCCCACCCTGGTGCGTGGTCTGGACTACTACACCCGCACCGTCTTTGAGGTCGAGGCTCCCGGTGCCGGCGTCGGCTCCATCGGTGGCGGCGGCCGCTACGACGGCTTGGTCGAGCTCGAGGGCGGCAAGCCCACGGCCGGCGTCGGCTTCGCCGTCGGTTTTGAGCGCGCCCTGCTGGCCCTGCAGGCCTTTGGCAGCGACCTGGGTGCCGATGAGGCCCCGTGCGTCTACGTCGCCAATGCCGGCAAGGAGTTGCGCCAGAACGTCTTTGTCATTACGCAGGAGCTTCGCGCCGCGGGCATCGTGACCGAGGCAGACTATCAGGGCCGTTCGCTCAAGGCTCAGTTTAAGCAGGCCGACAAGGTGGGCGCTAAGCTCATCCTGGTCCTGGGTGGCGACGAGCTTGCCGCCGGCAAGGTCAAGGTACGCGACATGCAGAGCCATGACGAGGTTCTCGTCGATCTGGCCAACGTGGTCGAGGCGGTTCGCGAGCGCCTGTAGCGCATCTTTTTGAGCTGCGGACCCGCTTGAGTGTCCCGTCCATTGCGAGCGATTGTTACGGGGGTGTTTCGCATTTATGCGGAATGCCCCCGTTTGTGTATGCCGTCCACCGAGAAATACGACCATTTAGGGCAAAAACCCTTGCAATGCAGAAAATACTTTTGTGTGGTAAAGCGCAATCAGTATCGAAAGTATTTCGCAAGCGCCTATAATGAATACCGCATGTTACGTGCATAGAAGGAGGAATGGGAGGAAACGTGGCTGAGAACCTAAGCAACCAGTCTGTACCCGAAGCCGCGGCGCGCGTCGCTGCCGTGGTCAACCGCCTCGTTAACCGAATCGGCTCGAATGCCGAGTCCAGGGAGCGTCTCGCCGAGATCGAGATCCCCGAGGAGCTGCGCGACAATCTGGCGCTGTTCCTGCGCCTGGAGCGTCGTGTGCTTAGCGAGTATGATCCTGAGATCGTGGACCTGTTCGACAAGATCCTGTCGGCCGAGATTGTGGCCAATGCCGGCAACCCCGGTACCCGCGCTGCCGACGAGGCCGTCGACGAGCAGGGCGTGCCCACCGCCGACGAGCCCACCGCCGTGGCATTCCGTGAGGTCGTCGATTTGATCGACAGCCTGCCGCTCGATAAGCAGCAGGTCATCGTTCGCGCCTTTACGAGCTTCTTCCACCTGGCAAACCTGTCGGAGGAGAACTACCGTGTGGCGCAGCTGCGCGAGCGCGAGGCCGGCGCATCGACCGATACCGAGGTCGATCCCGCCAACGAGCTCACCGTCGCCTATCACCAGTTGGTAAACGAGATGGGTGTCGAGGGCGCCAACGAGCTGCTTGGCAAGCTCGAGTTCCACCCTGTCTTTACCGCACATCCCACCGAGGCCCGTCGCAAGGCCGTCGAGGGCAAGATTCGCCGTATCTCCAATCTGCTGGAGGAGCGTCCGCGTCTGGGCGGCTCCGACCTAGTGGAGAACGAGCGCCATATGCTGCAGGAGATCGACGCCCTGGTGCGTACGAGCCCCATCGCGCTCAAGAAGCCCACGCCGGTCGAGGAAGCCGATACCATCATCGACATCTTCGATAACACGCTGTTCGACGTCATCCCCGTTATCTATCGTCGTTTTGACGATTGGGTGCTGGGCGACAAGGCCGGTACCGTGCCGCCGCTGTGCCCGGCGTTCTTCCATCCCGGCAGCTGGATCGGTTCCGACCGCGACGGTAACCCCAACGTCACCGCCAAGGTGAGCCGCGAGGTCGCCGCCAAGTACTTCACTCACATGGTGCTCAAGCTCGAGGACAAGTGCCGCCGCATCGGCCGCAACCTGACGCTCGAGGCCACCTACAGCAAGCCGTCTGCCGAGCTCATCAACCTGTGGAACCATCAGGTCGAGATGAGCACCCAGTACACCGCACGCGCTGAGCTGATCTCCGAGCACGAGCCGCATCGCGCCGTCATGCTCGTCATGGCCGACCGTCTGAACGCCACCGTGCGTCGCATCACCGACACCATGTACCACAGCGCAGACGAGTTCTTGGATGACCTGCGTGTCGTTCAGCGCTCCCTGGCCGCCTGCGGTGCCGTCCGTGCTGCCTACGGCCCGGTCCAGACCATCATCTGGCAGGTCGAGTCCTTCGGCTTCCATATGGTCGAGATGGAGTTCCGTCAGCACTCCGTGGTGCACGCCCGCGCCCTCAAGGATATTCACGAGAACGGTATCCATGGTGATTTGCAGCCCATGACGCGCGAGGTCATCGACACCTTCCGCGCTATCGGCTCCATCCAAAAGCGCTACGGCAAGAAGATGGCGCACCGCTACATCATCTCGTTCACCAAGAGCGCTCAGCATGTGGCCGACGTCTTTGAGCTTGCCCACCTGTCCTTTGCGCACGAGGAGGACGTGCCCGAGCTCGACGTGATCCCGCTGTTCGAGCAGCTCGAGGACCTCGAGGGCTGCGTCGACGTGCTCGACCAGATGCTTACGCTGCCCGTGGTGCAAAAGCGCCTTGCCCAGACCAACCGCCGCATGGAGGTCATGCTGGGCTATTCCGACTCCTCCAAGGATGCCGGTCCTACCACGGCCATGCTCGCGCTGCACTCCGCGCAGGAGCGCATTGCCAAGTGGGCCGAGAAGAACGATATCGACCTGGTGCTCATGCACGGTCGCGGCGGTGCCGTGGGCCGTGGTGGCGGCCCGGCCAACAAGGCCGTGCTGGCGCAGCCCAAGGGTTCGGTCAACTGCTTCTTTAAGCTCACCGAGCAGGGCGAGGTCATCTTTGCCCGTTACGGCAACCGCACGCTGGCTCAGCGCCATGTTGAGTCCGTTGCCGCCGCAACGCTTTTGCAGTCGGCCCCGAGCGTCGAGAAGACCAACACCGAGACCACGCAGAAGTTCTGGGATATGGCCGAGAAGCTCAACGCCGTAAGCCACGAGCGCTATCTGGACCTGCTGAACACCGAGGACTTTACACCGTGGTTCTCGACCGTGACGCCGCTGACCGAGGTCGGTCTGCTGCCAATCGGCTCGCGTCCCGCCAAGCGCGGTTTGGGTGCCAAGTCGCTCGACGACCTGCGTACCATTCCGTGGATCTTCAGCTGGAGCCAGGCGCGCATCAATCTGGCCGCCTGGTACGGCCTGGGTACCGCCTGCGAGCAGTTTGGCGATCTGGACCAGCTTAAGGCTGCCTACCAGGAGTGGCCGTTCTTCCGCACCTTTATCGACAACATCGAGATGTCGATCGCCAAGACCGACCAGCGCATCGCCAAGATGTATCTGCACCTGGGCGATCGCCAGGATCTGTCCGAGAAGGTCTTTACCGAGATGCAGCTCACCCGTAAGTGGGTCCTTGCCATCGTCGGTGATGAATGGCCGCTGCAGCGTCGTCGCGTGCTCGGCTGCGCCGTCCGCGTGCGTAACCCCTATGTTGACGCCCTATCCATCGCCCAGGTTCGCGCCCTTCGCGAGGTGCGTATGAACCAGGACGAGATGGCCGAGGAGAAGAAGGCCGAGTACATGAGCCTGATTCTTTCGACTGTGACCGGCGTCTCGGCAGGATTGCAGAACACGGGGTAATCGATAGCCCTG
>CATYVH010000024.1 GCA_958413765.1 uncultured Collinsella sp. | reverse complement strand
CAATCTGCCGCACGAGCGTGGATTTTCGGACACACGAGCGTGGAAATTCGGACGCAAATTGAACGAGAGTGGATTTTCGGACGGAAACAGCCCCAAAACGCCCAAAAACCGTCCGAAAATCCACTCTCGATTTCCGACCGTCCATCACTCATGCATTTCTCATCTCTCACTCATCTCTAATATGAGAGATAACAGAAAGATGAGAGATAAATATGAGAGATAACTGAGCAGCAAAGAGACAAGCAACCATGATATTGTCTCAATATCGATTGTCCACCAGCAAAAACATGATTTAATGAAGCAGGTAGAGATATCTTATCTCTCATCTTTCACTCATATCTAATACGAGAGATAACAGAAAGATAAGAGATAATTACGAGAGATAACTGAGAGACGAGGGAAATCCGTCTGCAGCATTCTCCGCAGGACCGAGCGAAGGGACGTGCAGATGAACGAAAACGAGCTGGCCGGTTTGCTCGAGTCTTTAAAGCGCATGGGTTCGGATGACTTTAGCGTCGAAGTAAAGGAGAGCGCCACGACGCTTTCTCGCGACGTATGGGAAACGGTTAGCGCATTCGCGAATACCGCTGGCGGAATTATCGTGCTCGGCGTGAGCGAGCGCGCGGGCTTTGTCCCGGTTGAGAACTTTGAGACCGAGAAGGTACTCAACCAATTCGTAGCGGGCATGGGTGATGCCGGCGGTCGCGGAAAACTGGCCAATCCGCCCAAATACACCATTGAACGCGTGGAGCTCCAGGGCACCGTGGTTCTGGTCATCACGATTGAGGAGCTCGACCCGTCGAGCAAGCCTTGTTATGTCATAGAGCGGGGCGCTCAAGGCGGCGGCTACAAACGCATCGACGACAAAGATGTTCCGCTCTCGTCGACCGAGGTCCTGTCCTTGTCATCGTATGAACGGACGAGCCCCAGTGATCGCGATGCAGTGCCCGGCGCGGTCGCAGGCGATCTTGACGAGGCCCTGGTCGACCGCACGATAGAGCGTGCTTTCTCACTGACACCCCGTGCGATGCGCGACGCGCCGGACAAGAAAACGAAGCTGGAGCGCCTGAATTTCCTCGACTCCCAGGGCAATGTCACTAAAGCCGGGCTCCTGGCTGCGGGTGCCTATCCTCAGCAGTTCTATCCCAAGCTCTTTATCGATGTGGCGGTCTATGCCGGAACGCAGAAGGGCGCGGCGGGGTCGTTGAGGTTCATGGACCGTACGATCTGCGAGGGAACGTTGGGCGAGATGATTTCGGATGCTGTCGCGGCTGTCGCCAAAAACCTGCGCCGCACCGCGACCGTCCAAGGCATTTCGCGTATCGACTCGCTGGAGATTCCCGAGGAGGTCCTGCGTGAGGCAATCGCCAACGCGGTTATCCACAGGGAATACGGGGATCGGTTCTGTGGGCAATCGATCGCCGTCGACGTTTTTGACGATCGTATCGAGGTGGTGAACCCCGGCGGCCTATACGGAGGAAAGACTCGCGAGAACCTGTTTGACGGCAGCTCCCGATGTCGCAATGCGACGCTTGTGAAGCTCATGTCGCTTGTTCCATTGCCCGACGGTGCGGGCTCTCCTGCCGAAGGCAACGGATCGGGCATTCCAATGATGCTCGATGCCATGCGTGCGCACGGTCTGGCCGAGCCATTGTTTTGCCCGGGTTTCGACCGGTTTAAGGTTGTCCTCTACCGAGCGAAGGTTGAGCAAATCGATCATGGCGGGGACTTAATTGTGGCGGCACTCAAGCGCAACGGCGAACTGGGAACACGTGAACTGGCAGAATGCACGGGACTCACCGTCTCCCAGGTTAGGACGCGCGTCAATGCGCTTATCGCGCAGGGCAAGCTAGAGCCTACGGCCGCGACGACGAGCCGTAACCGCAAGTATCGACTAACAGGGCGTGCAGGGCAGATGCGCTAGCGGCTGCCGCGCCTCACATCCGCGCCATTTCACGCGCTGCACATCGAAACCTACGGCAAAGCAGTTACAATAGCCCAATGCGTATCGCGCACGACGATGATATCGGCGCCCGCGACTGGGGGAGAAAACATGGCAGAGCAACAGATAACGCCGGGGACCAAGCTTCAGGTGGCATTCGACGTGCCCATGGGCCAAAAAACCGACTTCAACATGCTCGCCACGTACAAAGAGAACCTAGACGAGGCGTACTTCCTTATGAGCTCGCCCATGCTCGCCGGCAAGCCGCTCATCATGGACGAAAACCAAAAGCTGCTGCTGCAGTACAAAGTGGGCGAGGAGACGTTCGTGCTCGCCGGTTACCCCGAGTCGGTCGAGAAAAAGGGCATCCGCACCTACTGGAAAATGCGCAAAGTCGCCGAGCAGCGCACCTTCGTCAGGCGCCGCGACGAGCGTTTTAAGGTCGCCATGCGCCTGACCTACCAGCGCGACAACGCGCCGACCCCTGAGCCCGAGGACGCCATGACCATCGACGTCTCGGCCGGCGGCCTGGCCATCTACCTTAACGACTACCCCGATGTGGGCGAGGCCCTGGCCGTACAAATGCCCACAATCCGCCTGCAGGGAGAGCGCCACGAGCTGCCCGAGCAGCTGGGCATCGTGTGCTGGGTGCGCCGCGCGCCCAAGGGCAGCCTGTACCGCAACGTCTGCGGCCTGCAGTTCCGCTATGCCGACGACATGGAGCGCGAGCTCGTCAAAGAATACGTCGGCTACATCCGCGCCAAATATAAGATCTGATCGCCATGGCACTGTTCAAGCGTAACGACAATAAAGATCAAGCTGCCGAGGATTTGGCCGAGGATTTCGTCGAGGACCAGGCCGAGGACACGTCGCAGGACGTGCCCGGCGCCAATGCCGAGGACGCACCCGGCGAGGACTCCGCGCCCGAGCAGGCTTCCGCCTCCCGCAAGCGCTCTGGCAAGTCCAAGCCCAAACGCAAACCCAAGCCCAAGCGCGACCTGCGCGGCGTGGTGCGCATCGAGGAGCTGGAGCAGGCGCTGGCCGACCAGGACCTCGATGACATCGACCCCGATGCGGTCGTGTCCATGTATATGCCCAAGCGCCGCATGGAGCGCATTGGCGCGGCGCTGCTGCGCATGGACAAGCTGCAAAAGGCCCTTGTGGTGCTGGCGCTTGCCTTTGGTGTGCTGTTCGCCCTGTCGTTTATGCAGGAAAACATGGGTAACTTCACCATCAACCTCAACCGCTTGGAGCTGTTTCGCCGCGGCGTGGCCATTGCCGACAACGGCGACTTTAACAACGCCACCGCGCGCCTGGCCGCCGACGCCTTGGACAACGGCACGAATATCGCTGCCGAGGACTTGCCCGACAATCTGGACGACATCGACGGCAGCCACAACGGCAAGAACTACGTGGCGTACACCTTCTATATCCGCAACGCCGGTAAGACCGATCTGGGCTATAGCGCCAAGCTCAAGGTGGTCAGCGCCAGCAAGGGCGTGGAGAAGGCGGCACGCGTGAGGCTGTATCGCAACGGCGAGCCCACCACCTATGCGGCGGCCGCGGCCGATGGCAACCCTGAGCCCAACACCGAGCCGTTTGCGTCCAAAGACGTGGTGACGACCATCAGCCACGCGAACTTCCGCGTAGGCGATGTGGACAAGTACACCGTGGTCATTTGGCTGGACGGCGACGATCCGGAGTGCGTGGACAAGATCATCGGCGGGGCGGTGGAGTTCGGTTTTGACTTCGATTCGTCCGAGACCGACGATTCGAGTCTGTTCGTTAAGTTCGTGCAGGATATTGCCGATACCCTCACCGGCAACGACCCCATTAGCGCGAGCGGCAACGAGGCGCCCGATTACTACAAGGAGCACGAGGTGACATGGAGTAGTCGCCGCAACCAAAAGAACTCGCCTGCGGGGGACGGGGACAAATAGAACGAACAAGCGCCGGGCCGGGATTGATTTCCCGGCCCGGCGCTTTTGGTGACGGCTTATGCCGAGGTTTTGCCATCGGAGGCGGTGGCGGCTGAGGCACCGTCCAGCAAGAACAGTCGCAGCGCGAGCTTGATCGCGTAGCCCGGCTTGACCTGCGCCGCGTCTCTCATGCGCTCGCCCAGGTCGCCGCAGTAGGCATAAAGGTCGCGGATCAGATCTGCGCCCGAGAGCGTAAACATGTAGCCTGCGTCCGAAAGCGCGTTGGGTGCTGCGGGCAGCCCCGCAGCCGCACAAAAGCTTGCGAGGTCGGGGTTCATGACGGCCTTGTAGTCGATCGCGGTGCCACGGTCCTGAGCGGCCTGCTCCTGTTTGCGGGTGTGCGACAATGCCGTCGCCAGCACAAAGCTGGGCGTGGGTGCGTTGACGTCGTCGGTGGTGGCGACGAGCTTACCGGCCGCTTGCGTGACGAGCCAGGCGACTTCGCGCTGACAACGAACGGCCTTGCGCGTCACCGGCTTGATCGATCCGGTAGAAACGCTTCCCTTGGGTTGATTGGCAAAAGCCATGGGGCCCTCCCAACAAATAGCCCGTTTAGCAGGCGAAAATTACACGCTCTGCACCAGTATAGCGAGTGGGGAGAGGCTCGGGCGAAGCTCGGCGGAGGGTGAATGTATGCGATGGCGTGGCGCTGCGGCCGCAAGGCTTAAGAGGGACTTACGGCTTTGCGGGAGAGAGATCAAATAAGGTGAACGATGTTCACATAGCACCACATATAACCCGAGGTGGACCTATGAATCTGCCGGAATGTAGGCTGCCGAAAACTCATAAGGAAATCGTAAGAATTATGGTATTCTCAACTCCATGTCTAAAGGATGGGCAAGCAACATCCAACACGAAAGCGCGGGCTCCCCTTCCGGGCTTCTCGAGGGTCATCTGGGATGAATGGGGAAAGAAAGGGGTCCGCATGGATACCAAAGCATTAAAGAAGCAGATGGGCGCCGCCATCGCCATGGTCCTCGTGGCAGCCGTAGCCCTCGGCTCCGCCACCTTCGCATGGTTTGTGAGCAACAACAAGGTTGAGGCAAAGACTACGAACATTAGCGCTCAGTCGAACTCCGCTTATCTGGTTATTGATAACGCTGCTGCCACTAAAACCAAAGATACGTCCACGTCTTCTGCGACTGCCTCTGAGACGTTTGCGGCTGGTACCAAGCTTTATCCTGCTCAGTGGGCGGACACCTTTGACGCCAATGGCAAAAAGAAAAGTGACGCTGGCTTCACTTCCGGAAAGTTCCAATTTGAGAGTGCGTACGCTTCTGACAAGACGGCGACTGATGAGAAGAACGATACTCGATTTGTTGTAGGCAGTCCCACCGATGCCGCCACTAAGAAATACACTCTTGCTAATAAGTTTTACATCGGCACTGGCGGCTATGACGGCACTTTTACGAATCTCAAGGTTACTGGCGTAACGATCAATAACACTGCCAATTCTGATCTTTCTTCGGCTATGCGCGTACTTGTTACCTGCGGTGATGAATGGGCCGTTTGGTCTTCCACGGGCAAGGAGAACAGCTCTGACATGAATGGAATTATCAAGGCCGATGGCATTACCAAGGGTAATGACGCTGAGGTAAATGTGTACGTTTATTACGACGGTGCTGATAAAAAGGTTTTCACTACCAACCTTGATAAGCTGACCGAATGTGGCGTGACGGTTACTTTCGAGGCGACGCCGACCGAGTTTAAGTAATCAATCCATTTGTACATAAAGCTCGACTTTCGCCGGGGGCCGAACCGTCGGCCCCCGGTTTTTTAGAATAGGTTAATCGGATGGCAAAACGATCTCAACAATTAAAGGTTCAGCTCGTTGCCGCGGCTGCCGCGGTAGTGCTGTCTGGTTTCGCACTATCCGCTGCCACGTATGCTTGGTATGTTGCCAACAATACGGTCAGCGCAAAAACGTCTACGATCAGTGCCACCACGAACGGGTTTATTCTTCAGATCGCTCAGAAGTCGAAAGGCGCTCAGCATGGTGGCGCTCAGGATTCTCTCGCGGCGACCGAGCTTGGAGGCAAAATCACTCCTTCCTCGACTGACAATATGGCGGATTGGTATGCATGCCAGGGTTGGGGCGAAGATGGAAAGGTCACCACTTATACCAAGCTCAATTTCACCGCAGGTGGCAAGGCTGGAGAGTACGAGGCTGGCGGAGAGACGCACTATGCGTTTCTAAAAGGTGAGTACATCCTCTATACGATTTCGGATACCGGATTTGCAGACGTATATCTGGCGGATCCTTCTGAAAATCCCGTCGAAGTAACGGTCAACGGTGATGCCACGACTGACACCGTCCCCAAATCCTTGCGTGTTGGATTGACGATTCAGAATACCGATGCGGATGGTAACGGTACTGGAGCAGAGGCTCTGAAATGCGTCTATGCCCCCTATGCCGTCGAAGGCAAGGGGAATGACGCTTCGGCAATTGACGGATGGGCGTGCATCAATGGCTCCGCTGCACCTGTTGCTCCTTCTTACCAGCATATCGAGGCGAATGAATTTGGCGGATGGTGCGCTTCGAAAGTCGGAGAGGATTACGTTGCGGGTTCCAAGGCAATAGCCAAGCGAGTCGGCTATAACGGAGTGATTCTGCGAGTGTATATTTGGATGGAAGGCACGGACGCGGACTGCGTCAATAACGAAGCGGCAGAAGATACGGCTACATATAATGTGACTGTCCGCCTTGCTGGCGTTTCTGCTGAATAACATCACGTTTCAGTTCATGTGAAATTGAAAGGGGCTGCTTTTATCGAAGTGACCCCTTTCTTGTACGACGACCTTGCCCTAAACGGGGGCACCCGAGCTCGCGTTAATCGGCCATAATATGAGGAACTGTTCTTCCTGGAGGTTCCTTATGGACGGCATCGCTTCTAGTGTTCCGCTGATAACTCTGCCGAGTTTCGATCGCGCCTGTAGTCTTGTGCCGTCTGAGTATGTCCAGGCCTGGGAGTGGTTCTTGCGCGAGGAGCAGCGCGGCGAGTTGTGGAAGAACCTCCCACATCGCACTAAACCCGAAAGCCCTCAATATTCCAATCGTCTGACCATCAATTCAAAGCCTTTTCCCGTTTCGCGCGATTCGGGTATCTATTGGCCAGGCCGCGGTCGCGTTAAGCATCCGAGTCAAAAGACTTTTGCGCTCTCGGTACATAACTCCACCAACGGCCCTTATTCCGATGTCCCGCCTCTCTATCTTGAGGATGGCACATGGGTATTCAAATACTCGTCGCAAAGTGCTTCGGTTGAAAACTGGCGCGACCAGGACTACAACCAAAAGATGATCAACTGCATGGAGTGCGGCGTTCCCGTGGGCGTGTTCTTTGCAACGAGTGCTGGCTACAAGGTGCTGGGCCTAGCGTTCGTTGAGCGTTACGAGCCGGAGAACAACTGGTTTGTGTTGCATGGCCCCGTCCATAAGGGTGGACCCGATGCGCGGTTCTTCCCCGATATGAGCTACATGAAGGAGGCTCCGGTCGCGGCGGAGTTTTCTGGCGCTCCGGCGAGCGACGATGAAAAGGTTCGCTACGCGCTGCGTCGTGAACGAATCGGCCAGCAGCGTTTCCGCAATCAGCTCTTTGAGGCCTATACCGGTCGATGTGCCGTCTCGGGTTGCAATGTCGGCGAGGCGCTCGAAGCCGTGCATATCGAGAATTACTCGGGTCCCAAGTCGCAGGTTGTCAGCAATGGCATCCTGCTGCGCCGCGATTTACACGCGCTGTTCGATGCTCATCTGATTTCGTTTGAGTTGGTGCGTGGCGACTATCAGCTGTGTGGGTCGTATCTTCTGCAGCATACGGACTATGCCGCGTTTGCGGGGTCGGTATTGCGCGAGCCGGATGAGCATCGCCTGCGCCCCAATGCTCGGTTCCTCGAGGCTCACCGCGCCGAGTTCGATTTCTCGGAATCGCGACGTCGGGCGGAAGCTGTTGCTCCGTATTAAGCGGGTGCTGCCTGTCGCAGTCCAATCATGTCGATTGATCGGATCGCATCGCGCCGCATCGAGAGCTGCGCGATCCTGCCATCCTCTCCTCAACGGTTAAAACGGGAAAGGGGAGCCCATGGGATGGCGAAGCGATATCGCGCGAGGCGTTTACGGAAACCTACCGCGAGCGTTAATGGACCGGAATCTGTTCCCAACGGTCGAAGTCAGCTGCAGCCAAATCCATCTGCTCTGCCCTTGCTGTAGCGCGGACCTCCCATGCCTAGATATCAGCTTCATCGACACTCACGACAAACACGCTGCGGACCTACGTGCTCGAACGGGCCTGCGTCTCCCGGTCTATCCTCAGCAATGCCCAACCTGCGGATGCGCCATTACCTATGACTATGCGGAGTCATAGCTTCGAAGACTGAATATCTAGTCAGGCAAACCCAATGGTCCGACATTTACTGCATTGCGCGGGCAACTTAACTACCTGCGCATGCTCGATTTTCGAGCTTTGCCCTACAGGTAAATCCCCTCGAACAGACTCTTGTGGAACTGGGTGTGGTGGTCGCGTGCCCAGGTGAAGAGTGCCTGGTCAAAGTCGCCTTGGGTGGCAGGGATTCCATAGACGCCGGCGACTTCCACGCGCACGAACTCCAGCGCGGGTAGCTTGTTGATGGCCGTGAGCGCAAACGGCGACGTGGGCTCCTCGAACAGGTAATGGCTGCCTTGCAGCGCGCCGCAGCCGGTGCAGGTGCTGGCGAGCGATACGGTCTTGGTGGTGCGCGACGTTGTGGGCTTGTAGCCACAGCGCTCGCGCAGGTAGTCGCGGATCTTGGCCGGCACGCAACCCAGCGCGGGGACGATGGCAACGGCGTTGGCGCGAGTGGTGTCGATCGCGATGTGGCCCGCGTCGTCCATGGCGGGCGCGCCGCCGGGCGCGGCCTTGCTGCCCGAGTCCTCGGCCGCCCAATACGGAATGCCAAAGGCCGCGACCGTTGTCTGCTCGTGGCACTTCCAACACTCGCGCTTGCCCAGCACCAGGTAGATGTAGGGCGCGCTGGGGTCGGAGCGATCCACGCCGGGCAGCCACGCGGCAAAGGGCTCGGGGTTGACGCCATCGGGCACGTACCAGATCTTCTTGGCCCGGTCCCACTTGGCGCCCAGGGCCTTGGCCTTGTCTTTGTGCGAAAAGGGAACATCGAGCTCGGTGCGCATGGCGGCTCCTTTGTGCGGCTTGCGGTGCATGTGCTCCAAGGATACCCCAGCGGTGACGCTCAATGCACGCGGCTGGAAATGGCCGCGTTTGTGCTGGTGGTCGATGGTGCTTGCTGTCTCGACGGGGCAGTTGTGGCGTGGCGTGCGGTCGCTAGATGGACGCTTCGACCGTCCAAAAAGTCACGGGACGCTTTGCTGGGGGCGTGCGGTCAAGCAAATTGGCAAGCAAATGGTCAGCTTTTGGTCAGTTGAGCGGTAATCTTGTCATAAGCTTGACGGATTTGCGGTTTGACGTCGACGAATGAGCACTTTGGGCGCGTCGCGGCAAAAAACCGCCGGTCGTTTACCGAAACCTCGCCCGCGCCGCCGCCCGCCGCCGACGCGCGTGCTATCTTCGCGCCATGGGGTACTTTATCGTTTCACATAACGCTGCGCTGGCGCTCTTGGCGCACATCCCGAACCCGCGCTTTGGGGATTCGGAACCAGAGGTCGTGTCGATCGCGGGTGCCTGCGCGCTCTGTGACCAGGAGGCGCAGGAGTTTATCGATCGCTATGACCTGGGGATCGAAACGCTGGATTTGATGGTGCCGTCGCGCGCCGACCGTCGGCGGAGCAAGCATGTTAAGACGCACCTGTGCACCAACGAGCTCCCGGCGGGTTCGTTTATCTCGCTGGGCCACTGGATGGGCGACCTGGATGCATACGTGTGCTCTCCCGAGCTGGCGTTTTTGCAGGCCGCGCACGATGGCGATGCGGCGGAGGCCATCTACGCCGGCTATGCCATGACATCGGACTATCGGCTGGATAACCTTGCTCCCGGTGGGGTGACCAGTAGGGATGCGGGCATGCGCGATGGCAGGCTCACGATTAAGGAGCTCATCGCGGCGTACCTTGACCGGGCATCAAAGGTGAGAGGCGCCGCTAAGGCGAAGGCGTTGCTTCCGTACGTGGAAGAGGGCTCACGGTCTCCAAGGGAGTCGGGGCTTTGCATGTTTATGTCGCTGCCTGCGCATTACGGCGGGCTTGCACTGGGCAAGGCCGAGCTGAACAAGAAGTACTTCATTCGCGACGGTTACAACGATGGGCGCAACCGCAAACTGCGCGTGTTGGAGCGCACGCCCGACATCACGCTTACGGCGAAAGCAGAGGTGGGCCTGGATAAAGTAAGGGCTGGCTTGCTGCCCGAGGTGCTTACCGCGCTGGTTGATTACGACAGCGACGCCATTCATGATGGAAGCGAGAAAATCCACAAGGATGCCGAGCGCCGCAACGAGCTGCAGATGCTCAATGGGGTCGCGTACTTTACGGTGACGACCGATCAGACAAGCGACTACGACAAACTCGTTCGCCTGTGCGAGCGCATCCGGCGCAAGCTGCATCGGAATAAGCGACCCATTTTTAACAAGCCCATGAGCGAGGAGCAGCGATATTTTGCCCTCAAGCGCGTCGAAACGAAGCGGTTTAAGCTTTGGCAAACGGTTATCGAGGCGCGTCAACATTGGTAGGGGCGGTTGCTGGCGGTGGGGCCAGGGGTCTTATTTTCAGGTCTAATACTTTTCCCGAGAAGTGAACGAGCCAGAATGGGCCCCCGAAACATCGACACTTTTAGGGGCTTGTTTCCTGCGGTTTTGCTGCTGGAATCCTGCGGTTTTAACGTCAAAAGTGTGGATGCTCCGGGGGTCCAAATAAGCTCGTTCACTTCTCGGGAAAAGTATTAAACCTCAATTTATAGGGGGTTATTTATATATGGCTGCGAGACCCATCCGCGCCTGATCGGGGCAATCACCGGGGCTGTTTGGGCGCTTTGGGTGCCGCGGCGTCCTTTTGGCTTGGCAGCGTAAAACAAAACAGCTCAGAGACGAAGCCTCTGAGCTGCGAACATTTGGTGGGCGTTAGAAGATTTGAACTTCTGACCTCTTCCGTGTCAGGGAAGCGCTCTCCCCCTGAGCTAAACGCCCGATCAAGGGTGCGCGAGTGCGCAGGGAATAATATAACGGAGCTCCCACCCGGTGGCAAGAACTATTTTTTAAAAAGTGGCAACTTGCGATCCTATCGGCCCCCGATGGGGTGCGAGCGGCGCGCGAAAAGTCGCGTTTGTACCCCCGATGAACTGCACGTTCGCGTAAAATAATGCCCATTATGGGCAAATGGTGTCCAGGTAGTTTGCAACACGGCATCTGGGGGAGGGGCATGTCGGACGCGCGTTCGCTGCGAAAACAGTTCAATCGCATGCTCGCCACGCTGCTGGTGGCCCTTGCCGCTGCCGGAGCCGTAACGTATGCTTGGTACATCTACAACGCTAACCGCCACATCACCGATGTCAAGATGGCCGCCGGCACGGGCGTGACCTTCCTCATCTCCAACGAGTACGACGGCGAATACAAAACCAACGCCGGTCTGAGCTTTTCGGGCCTGCTCGATCCCGTCTCGACCGACAATGTGCTCAACGGCTTCCAAAAGGTAACGGGCTTTACCGGCGGAACCACCCAGGACTCGCTCTTTGCCAGCATGTTTGGCGCCGCCGAGCATTCCGACTACTACAAGACCTCCCTGTACCTGGCCACCAACTCGGCCGCGACCGATGTGTACCTGTCGGGCATCGACTTTACCGAGCAGGACCCGGCAAACCCCATCTCTACCGCTCTGCGGGTGGGCCTGGTTACCTATGCGCCGGGGCAGGGCGATACCGTTACGGGCCAGTACATCTTTGAGGTCTCGGGCGAGCGCAATCCCCAGGCGCGCTACAACACGCTCGACGGCAAGGATGCCGGCGAGAACGAGCAGAATCACCTGGTGCTCGACAGTACCCGCTCCGATGGAACAACGGTTCATTTTGACCAGCTGACCAGCGCAAGCTTCTGCGACTACAATGAAGACACCGGCATCGTGAGCCTCAAGGAGGCCACGACCAAGATCTGCAGCTTGCCCGCCGCTGCCAAGGGAGCCAACCGTAGCACGCCCGTGCGTGTGGATGTATACGTGTGGCTCGAAGGCTGCGACCCCGATTGCACCAACAATCTGGCCACCACCAGCTTGCAATCGCTGGCGCTGCGCTTTGCCGGCAAGCGTTCGTAGGGGGCCGGGGCATGAGTACATCGAACATCAAAGACATCCTGAGCTCGCGCCGTCGCATGGTTGCTGCGGCCGCATGGATGCTCGTGCTGGTGGCTGCCCTGAGCGCCGCCACCTACGCGTGGTTTAGCAACTCGCGTTACACCAACGTGACGCCTGTGGCACACACGGTAAGCGACGAGGGCTCCGACCTGCAGATTGGACTTTCGGCCAACGGACCATGGGACACAACGGCAACGCTAGCCGCCGCCGACAAAACGCTCTATCCCATCTCGACGGCAGACCTTTCCCGCTTTTGGCGTGGCACGTTCCAAAACGCCGCGGGCATCACGACCGACTACGCCGACTGCACCGCGCAGCTGGACGCCTACGCCCTTTCGGGCACGCTGTACCTTAAGGGCAGCGATAGCGCTCTCAACATGTACCTGTATCAGGGGCAGATGAGCGTGACGAGCGACCCGCAGCTGCTGGCCGCACTGCGCCTGGGCCTGGTCATCACGACCCCATCGGGCACGCAAACGCATATCTTTACCTGCGACGACCTAGGCAATACCGCGGGCGCTACCAGCAGACGCACCACGGCGCAAGGCGGCGTGGTCGTAGCGGGCGGCGCTTCGGGTTGGAGCTACACCGCCGACCCTGCGCGCGCCATAAGCGTCTACAGCATGGACGGCACCGGCGACACGCCCACGCCGCGCGCGGGCGCCACGCCTATCTGTACGCTGGCCGCCAACGAGGTGGCAAGCGTTCGCTACGTTGTGTACATGGAAGGCTGCGACGCTAATTGCATCGACGAGGCTCAGGCTCGCGATGTGGTACTGCAGCTTGCCTTTGCCGCGGCCAAGGCATAAGGGGGCGAGCGACATGGAAGATCAGAAGCACATGCCAGCAGATAACCGCAAGGCCAAAACCCAGGGCACGACCCCCGTGGTCCCCTCCAGCGCGGCCGCCGAGCGTTCACGCCTCGAGGGCGCCGCCGCCCGCCGTCACGCCCGTCGCGCGCGTGCCTACATCGCGCTCGTTATGGTGGCACTCGCCGCTACCTTGGGCGCCGCGACCTACGCCTGGTTCACCAACAACATGAAGGTCAACACCAACTCGGTGAGCGTGCACAGCGACACGTCCAAGCTGGTGCTGGAGCTGGGCGACGCCGATCGCGGCAGCTGGTCGCAGCGGGGCGATGCATCTCTGGCCTCCAATGCAAGCGGTGCCGTGACGCTCTACCCGGTCTCGACGTTCGACCTCAACGGCTTTGCCGCCTGCGCGCAAAACAACGCTGCCGGCGATGCCACCGTGTTTGAACAGGCGAAAGACGACGGATCTGCCTATTACCACGGTTGGATTGACCTGCGGCCCACCATTACCGGCACAGGCGCCAGCAAGGTTAAGGGCAGCGTGAGCTTGTATCTGGCCGAATCGCTGGTCCCGCAGGGCGCCGATGCCGAGCTGCTGCGCGCGGCCCGCGTGGGCATAAAGATCTCGAGCGGCAACCAGGTGCTTGCCACCAACATCTTTGAACTCGACGGCTCCGATAGTGGTCGCCGCGCCGAGCACCCGGCGACTGACCCTGCAGGCCTGGCGGGCTACACCGAGGGCATGCTCCTGGGCTGGCAAAACGGCCAGCTCGCTTGCGGCACCAACGTGACTCAGAACCCAGCCACCTTTACGCTGGACACGAGCGAGACGGCCACGCGTCCGCAAAACACGCTTGCCACGCTGGGGCTTGACCAGACCTATCGTTTGGATATCTATTACTACATCGAGGGCACCGATCCCGATAGCGCCGACTATCTCTATCAAGATCCGGGCACCTTGCACCTGGCGCTCTTTGCGACCTTGGACGGTGAGTAGCAATGGCACACGCCACGCCCGACAACCGCCGCCCGACCACCGGCGCTCCGGTTGCCGCGCCCACCGATATCGACCTGCGCCGCAAACTCACCACCACCGTGGTGCTGGTGCTGTTTGCCCTGGTGGCAATAGCCATGGCAACGTTTGCCTGGTTCTCCATCGCCGATAGCGCCAAGACCCGCATGCTCATGATCGATGCCAACGCCGACGGCTCGCTGCGCTTTGACCTGGACGGGCACGCCGCGTTCAACGAATACGTGCACAGCCTGGGTTTTGATCAGATCTCGGCGCGCATTGCCAGCGAAAAGGGCGTGGACATCGACGCGTCCAAGCTCAAGCCCGTCACCACGAGCGACTACCAGACCTTCACCTTCGAGGACGGCTCCACCGCCGATCCCGCCACCGGCGCCTACCTGGAGTTTACGCTGCACTTTATGAGCAGTACGGACCTGCGCGTTCGCCTGACCGGGCAGGACGGCGACGGCGGCGCGTCTGGCACGCGGTTTAGCTCCGACACGCAAGGCATGGCCAGCGCCATGCGCATGAGCTTTACCGCCGACGGCCATACTTGGGTCTACAACCCCAACGGGGGCGGGGGCTCGTCCGGCGCGGCCACCGTCTTTGGGCTCGACTCGGGCGAGGCGACCGCGGCCAGCGACATGTTCGACCTGATAACAGAAACGGACAAGCCGGTAACCGTTCGCATATGGCTCGAGGGAACGGACCCAAATTGCACTAATATGCTAAAGGGAGCTAACTATTCGGTTTCGATGCGCTTTGAGGGCATCGAGGAACAGTAGATACGCACGGCGGCCACCGGGCCGCGCACGGCCTAAAAAGACACGGTAGTAAGGGACATCATGCAATCTGTTAAAAAAGTCGCATCCATCGCGCTGAGCGTTGTCATGTGGATCATCATCCTGGTGGCGGCCCTGTATGCGTTTACCACGCTTGCCACGCGCGAGGACGGCAGCGTCTCGGACATCGCCGGCTTCACCCCGCTCGCCGTGCAGTCCGACTCCATGGCGCCCACGTTTAACAAGGGCGACCTCATCGTCATCAAAAAGTGTGACACCTCCAAGCTCGAGGTGGGCGACATCGTGACGTTCCACACCATTATCGACAACGAGTACGCGCTCAACACGCACCGCATCGCCGCCATCGACGAGGTCAATGGCATGCGCAGCTTTACCACCAAGGGCGACAACAACGACGTGGCCGATACGCACATCATCAGCGACGGAGACATCGTTGGTAAGTACCTGTTCGCGTTGCCGCAGATGGGCAAGGTCATGGACTTCCTGTCCAGCTCCATGGGCTTCCTCATCGTGATCGTGCTGCCCATGCTGCTGTTCTTTATCTACCAGGTGTACCACCTCATCGTGGTGGGCATGAACCTCAAGCGCGCTATGGCCGAGGAAGACCGCCTGGCCGCCGCGGCCGCCATCGTGGACGCCGAGGGCAAGGGTGACGCCGCCACCGTCACGGCCGATAACGCCGCCGAGCAGCTTGCCCAGGCCGAGGCCAAGCTCGAGGAAGCCCGTCGTCTAAAGGCCGAGGCCGAGGCGGCGATGAACGCGACCAAGCAGGAGGATACCGACGGTGAGTGAGTTTCTGGGATTTGCCTGGGAGCTGCTGGCAAAGGTTGTCTACAACGTCGTTGCCGTTGTGAGCTCCATCCTTAACCTGCTGATATTTGGCTGGGTTGAGTACTTCAACATCTTTATGACCTATTTCACCACGTTTGACCTGGTGGGCAAGATCGGCGCGGTCATTCTGTTTGCCATGCTCATCGCGGTTCCCGTGCTGATCGTGGCCATTCTGATCCACCGCTACCGCATCAACCGCCGCCTGCATCGCGACGACACGTCCAACAAGGCGCTCTATCGCGAGATCGGTCGCCTGAACAAGCAGGTGCTCGACCTCATGGACGAGAAGAACAAGCTGCTGGCGCTCAAGGTCAATGCCATGGGCGGCACCAAGCAGATTCCGTACGTGGGCGCCTCGGCCCTGGCCGACGACCATCTGCCCACGGTGGGCAACGTGGTGGGCGCCGCTACGGGTGCCGGTACGGGCGAGGGCGCCACGGCCGCCGTGGTGTCGGGCAACGCGTCGCTCGCGCTCGATGGCGCGGGCGTCAAGGACGCCGCGGCCGCCATGGCCAAGGCGACCGTCGAGGCCAAGACTCTTGCCGAGGAAAAAGAAATCGCCCAGGCCAACCGCTTCCCCAAGCTGTCCCTGGTGGACCTTAAGTACCGCGACTGGGAATCGCCGGTCTACGACGATGCCATCTCGCTGGAGGACTTTGTCGACAGCTTCCGCGCGTTTGCGTGCAGCCAGATGAAGCTCTACTACACGCCCGAGATCATCCGCCGCTTTGTGGCCGGCATGGCCGCCTCCAAGCTGCTGATCCTGGAGGGCATCTCGGGTACCGGTAAGACGTCGCTGCCCTACAGCTTTAGCCGCTACTTGGACAACCCCGCGACCATCGTTTCGGTGCAGCCGAGCTTCCGCGACCGCACCGAGGTGCTGGGCTACTTCAACGAGTTTTCCAAGCGCTTTAACGAGACCGAGTTCCTCCGCGCCGTGTATGAGGCGGGCCTTCGCCAGGACCCGTCCATGATCGTGCTCGACGAGATGAACCTCGCCCGCGTGGAGTACTACTTTGCCGAGATCCTGTCGGTGCTCGAGATGCCCAGCCACGACGAATGGGTGCTCGACCTGGTGCCCACCCAGTGGGCCGCCGACCCCAAGGCCCTGCACGACGGCAAGCTCACCATTCCCGACAGCCTGTGGTTTATCGGCACGGCCAACAACGACGACTCCACCTTTACCATCACGGACAAGGTGTACGACCGCGCAATCCCCATCGAGCTCAACGAGCGCGCCGACGCGTTTGAGTGCGAGCCGCACGAGCGCGTGCACGTGACGGCCGATCACCTGCAGTATCTATTCCAAAAGGCCAAGGTCGAGTATGTGATCGACGAGGAGCTGCTCCAGAAGATGCACAAGCTGGACCAGTACCTGCAGACCCGCTTTAAGCTGGCCTTTGGTAACCGTATCATCAAGCAGATGTACGACTTCATCCCCGTGTACGTGGCGTGCGGCGGCACCGAGCTGGGCGGCATGGACTACATCATCGCCCGCAAGGTGCTCAAGAAGTTTGAGTCCATGAACGTGAGCTTTGTGCGCGACGAGATGAAGGGCCTGATCGAGTACATCGAGAAGACCTTTGGCGAGGGCGGCCTGCCCGATTCCGTCATGTACTTGCAGCGGATCCAGAACTTCTACTAATGCTGTAAGTGCGGGGCGGCGTGATGTCGCCTCGCCCCTTTCCGATCGATCCAATCTATGGAGTAACCCATGTCCGAGACCATTCAGGACCTCTATACCAGCTTCTCCGAGCAGATGGAGCCCATCCAGGAGGACAGCCGCTACTTCCGCTATCTGTTTGAGATGGCGCAGGCCTCGGGCACCACGATCGAACAGCAGCGCGAGGAGCTCGTCAAGGTGGTGGACGAGGAATGGATCAGCATGATCGAGGACTCGCTCGACGCCATCAACACCATCATCGAAAAGCCGCGCCGCTTTATCACCACCGAGGAAGAGGTGGTGCCGGTCTCGCTCGCCAAAAAGATCAGCGCCGACAGCGTTCGCCATCTGAGCCAAAACACGCAGTTTTTGGCGCCGAGCGACGACGGCGGAGTTCACCCCACGCGCATCCTCAATGTCAATACCGTTGAGACCTACGACCTGTACGAGAACCGCTTTATCTACCACTTGATTCAGCGCCTGCTGACGTTTGTGGACAAGCGCACCGACGTGATCTTTTGGTCGACGGGCAACGAGATCCGCAACCGCTTTAAGATGCACAGCAAGATCGACGACGCGTACGAAGAGATCGAGTACAACGTCGAGATGACGGTCAAAAACCGCCAGAGCTTTGCCGAGAACGACGCCGACAACATGGACGTCTTTATGCGCATCGACCGCGTGCGTCGCCTGGTCATGGCGCTGCGCGGCGCGTCGTTCTGCCAGATCATGAACGGCTGCAGTGCGGTTCGCAGCCCCATCCAGCGCACCAACCTCATCATGAAGGACCCCAACTACCGCAAGTGCTACCAGCTGTGGCAGTTTATGGAGCGCTACGACAAGGTGGGCTACAACATCGATGTGCAGCAGCAGGCGCTGGCGTTCGATGACGAGTACATGGTGCAGATGTACACCAACCTCATTAACAACTACGCCGTCTTTAAGAGCCTGACCGACGATGAGCGCAACCTGCAGGAGCTCGAGAACGTGCAACACGCACCGGTGGCGCCCAAGTTTATTAAGGAGATTAAGGAGGTGCAGGTTGATAGCCCCGACCTGCCCGACGTTGAGGTCCGTCGCGTGTTTGTGGAGGAGGTCACGCAGGCCCAGCTCGATGCCGAGCAGGCGCTGGCCGAGGCGCGCGAGCAGATCGAGGAGCTGCAGGGCCAGGTGAAATCCTGGAAGGTGCAGGCGCACGCGTTGACCGACGAGCGCGACGACCTGGCCGACGAACTGGACGAGGCCAAGACGCGCGAGCTGGCGTTGACGCAGCGCGCTCAGATGACCGAGGCGGATGCCGAGGAACTGCGCGGCTCGCTGGAGGATGTCGAGGCGGGCAAGAAAGCTGCCGAGGCCGACGCTGTCGAGGCGCGTGAGACTGCGGCGGCGCAGCTGGCGCAGACGCGTGCCGAGGCCGATGCCGAGGTCGCGGCCGCTCGTGCCGACGCGGACGCCAAGGTTGCTGCCGCCGAGCAGGCAGCCTCCGAGCAGGTCGCGCAGGTCGAGAGTGACGCCGCTGCGGCCCTGGCTGCCAAGGTGGCCGCCGATGCCGCTGAGCTGCAGGCCGCCAAGGACGCAGCCGCGGCCGAGCTTGCCGGCGTGCGCGAGACGTGCGCCAAGGAAGTTGCTGAGCTGCATGCCAAGCTGGACGCCGCTCAGCTGCAGATTGAGGAAGCGCAGCTGACGGCCGAGCGCGATGCCCGTGCCGCGCAGGAGGCGGCAGACGCCGCCGCGGTCGCAGCGGAGCAGGCGCTCGCCGACGCCGTTGCCGCGGCCGAGGAGAAGGTCTCCGCCGCTCAGCAGGCGGCCGATGCCGCAATCGATGCCGCCCGTGCTGCCGCCGATTCTGCCGTTGAGCAGGCTACGGTGGATGCCAGCGAGAAGGTCGCCGCTGCCGCTGCCGAGCGCGATGCCGCCGCGCGTGCCGCCGAGGAGGCTCGTGCCGACGCCGACGCGCGTGCCGCCGCAGCCGAGCTCGAGGCAGGGGAGCGTATTGAGCAGGAACTCGCCGCCGCCAAGGCCGCGCACGAGCGCGAGCTCGAGGTCGCCCGCGCGGAGATGCAGCAACGCTTGGACTCGTTGGCACACGAGCTGGAGCAGTCCGAGCGCGATCGCGCCCGCGCCGAGCGCCGTGCCGAGGGCAACAGCCTATCGCGCTATCTGCTGGCTCGCTTGCGCGGCGAGGCTGGCGAGGGCGTGGTCGCCGCGCCTGACGAGGATGGCGCTTCTGCGGCGGATGCCACCGAGGGCGAGGTCGCTGCCGACCCCGAGCCTTCCGCAAAGGACGCCGACAAGTGATGAAGCACGTGCTCCGCGTGATCAACGTGTTGGCGACCGTGGTGATCCTGGTCGCCTTTGTGGTGCTGCTGCGCACGGTGTTCACGCCCGCTGGTGAGATCCCCACCATCATGGGCTACGGCTTTATGCGTACGCTGACCGGCTCGATGGAGCCGGCGATTCCCGTGCACTCGTTTATCGTCGTCGATACCGACAACAGCCAGGCCTACCAGGTCGGCGACATCATCACCTTCCATTCGTCCGATGACGCGCTGGAGGGTTCGCTCAACACGCATCGCATCGTTGCCGTGGAGGATGCGGCCGACGGCACGCCGGTTTACCGCACCAAGGGCGATGCCAATCCGGTCGAGGATGCTGCGCCCGTGCCCGCCGCCGACGTGGTGGGGCGCGTGGTCTTTGTCTCGGCGGGGCTGGGCGTGGTGGTCTCGTTGCTCACCAATCCGCTGCTGTTCTTTCCGCTTATCGTGGTGCCGCTGATCGTGCTGCTGGTGCTCGAGATTCGCCATATGGTCAAGACAACGCAAGAGGTGGCACGCGCCGAGGACGAGGCCGCCTTGCGAGCCGCCGTTGAGCAGATTCGCGAAAAGCGCCGTCGCGAGCAGGAGGAGCAGGGCGACGCCGGTGACGAGGGCGATGCCGACGGTGGCCATACCGATGAAAGTGCGGAAGCCGATCCCGGCGCCCCAGGCGATTCCAACCGCTCGGCATAGCTCATCGGTGCCTTTCGTCCCTGCAATTTGGACGCTCGCAGATGCTCCGCATCATCTGCTATTTCATACCAATATTCGTGCTACAGTTTGGACGCTTTATTGCCAATTGATTTCGGGGGAGTGGGATGGAACAGAAGCGCTCGGCGCAGTGTGCACGTAAAAAGGCTTCGGTGCCGATGACGGCGGCGGCCGATTTTGTCGTGCCCGAGGGAACTGACGAGCTTAGCCGCAGCACCCGCCGCGCATGGCGCGACCGCCTCAACGATGCCCAGACGCGCAAGATGGCCCTGGGCACGCTCGCCGCGTTTGCCGGCGGTACGTTTTGGGGTTTTTCTGGCACCAGTGCCAGCTACCTCTTTGACGTGTGCCATATCGAGACATTTTGGCTGATGAGCGTGCGCCAAGTTATCGCTGGCCTGCTCTTTATGTTCGTCGTGCTCAGAAAAGATCGCGACCGCCTGGTCAGGCTGTGGACCACCCCTGCCGATCGCAAGCAGCTCATCCTATTTACGATCTTTGGCCTGCTGTTCAACCAGCTTTGCTATCTGTCAGCCGTGCGCCTGACCAACGCGGGCACCGCGACCGTCTTTCAGTGTCTGCAGCTGGTGGTAGTCATGGGGTATGCCTGCGTCACCGCGCATCGACTGCCGCGCACGCGCGAGGCGCTTGGCATTTTGCTCGCCTTGGGCGGAACGTTTTTAATTGCCACGGGCGGCGACCCTAGTACGCTCAGTATCTCGCCAATGGGCCTGCTCGCGGGCCTTTTGTGCGCAGTGGGCGGTGCCTGCATAGCAATCATCCCTGCCGGAATCCTCAGCAAATACGGCAGCTCGGTCGTCACGGGCTCGGCCATGCTTTCGGCGGGAATCGTGATGAGTATCTTTACCCAGCCGTGGGCGCACATGCCGGCGCTCGGCCCCTCGGGTGTCGGCGCGCTCGCGATATTTATTGTGGTAGGGTCGTTCTTCGCCTATATGTTCTACATGCAGGGCGTTAAGGAGATTGGCTCGGTGCGCGCGAGCCTTCTTGGAACCATGGAGCCGGTTTCGGCCACCATCACCAGCGCCCTTATGCTGGGCACGGTGTTTTTGCCCACCGACCTGGCGGGTTTTGCCATGATTATCGCGATGGTGTTCCTGACGGTATAGCTCGCGCCACTGCCAAGACAGAAAAGGTGTTGTGCCACATTTTCGCCAATGGATGTTCGTGTCTGGAGTTTAGCTGTCGATGCCCAAAATGCCATAAACTAGTAACGATATGGACTTTTTCATTGCGACTCAATTGCGAGGATTTCTTTATGGCTGGTAATCACTTTAAGGACAGCGATAGCGGCCGTCCTGCAGTTCCGCCGCGTCCGAACGGGGCTGGTAAGGCCGGCACGCCGGGCGGCGCTGGACAGGGCGGTTCCGGTAAGCGCGTGTCCCCGGGCGAGACGGCGATGTTTACCGCTCTGTACGAGCAGTCTCAAAAGGCAAAAAAGACCGGCCGTGCAAGAGGGAATGTCTTTGCGGGCGGTGCAACCTCCGCGTCGCAGCCGAGCGGGGCTCCTTCGGTACCTGCGAACAACGCAAGCGCTGCCAACGCCGTGAATGCCGCCGGCAACGTTAATGCCGGCAAGGCAGCCAACAATACTCCCTCTGCCGGTGGCGCCGGGCTTACGGGTAACCTTGGCACGATTTACACCGGCGCCTCCGAGACTGGCACGTTCGCCCGCCTGGATGATGGCGGTGCCCAGTTTGCGGGCTCGGGTTCCAAGGAAGATTATTACGATTTTGGCTTGAACTACGGTAGCGACGTTTCGTCGAGTTCGACCTCTGACGGTCTGGTCCGTCATCGCCATCGCAAGGGCGAGCGCAAAAGGCGTCACACTGGCGCCATTATTGCCGCTGTAGTCGCGGTGCTTCTCGTTGCGCTTGGCGCAAGCGGCTTTATGCTGCTTAACTCGGCAAAGACCGTAAAGAGCGAAGCGAAGGAGGCTGTCGAGATCGTCGGTGGCCTTAAGGACAAGGTCACGTCGGGCGATTTTTCGACGCTGCCTGACGACGCGAAGAAGATCGATGAGCTCTGCGACAGCATGAAGGCGGAGACCTCGAGCCCGCTGTGGACGGCGGCTTCGTTTATCCCGGTGTATGGCAGCGACATCAATGCGGCCCGCACCATGATCGACGCCCTGTCCGATGTCTCGAGCAACGCGCTGATTCCCATGGCCGACAACCTCTCGCAGGCAACGCCCGGCAAGCTGTTCCAGGATGGCATGATTAACGTGTCCGCGCTGCAGGCGGTCGCCGATTCGCTTTCCAACAGCTCGAAGGTGTTCAAGAGCGCCAACGAAAAGATCCAGGGCATTGGCGATACTCATATTTCCCAGGTGACCGAGCTGGTCGATAAGGCCAAGGACGGCTTTGCCACCCTCAACGGCGCGGTTGACGCGGCGGAGAAGGTCGCCCCCGTCCTTCCCCAGATGCTCGGCGCCAACGGCCAGACGCGCAACTACCTTATGTACGCCATGAACAACGTCGAGATTCGTGCCTGCGGCGGCTTTGGCGGTTCGCAGGGCCTGATTTCGGTCACCGACGGCCAGATGTCGATCGGCGAGTTTGTTCCCCGCATTGGACTCAGCGAGGACGAGGCGGTCGAGAGCGTCGACGAAGAGGATGAGGCGTTGTTCGGCAACCACAGTAACCTGTACAACTCGGGCAATACCTATTCGCCCGATTGGCCCCGCAACTCGCAGCGTGTCGCAGCCCTGTGGAAATCTCAATATGGCCAGGACGTTGATGGCGTCGTGGGCATTGACCCGGTGTTCCTGCAGTATCTGCTGGGCCTGGTCGGTAATGTGTCGCTGCCCGACGGAACGGTTGTCGACGGCACCAACGCCGCAAAGGTCCTCATGCACGATGTGTACTGGAACTATCCGGTCGAGGAGTCTGACGGCATCTTTGCATCCGTCGCCAGCGCTGCCTTCGACAAGATCCTTGGCGGTATCGGCGATGTCGATGTTACGAAGCTTGTCAGCGCCGTTGAGCGCGGTGCCGAAGAGGGCCGCCTGATCGCGTGGATGAAAAACGATGACGAGCAGAACGCTATCAAGCAGATGAACATCGACGCCTCGCTGCCCGATCCGGATGACCCGAGTGAAGATCCCGTTGCTGGTGTCTACTTTAACAACCTGAGCTTCTCCAAGCTCGACTGGTACCTGAATGCCGATACGCAGATTGGCCAGGGCGTCAAGAACGGTGACGGCACGTGCTCGTATCGCATCACCGTTACCCTGACGAACATCATGACGCAGGAGGAGGCAGGCAAGCTGCCCGACTACGTCGCGGCGAGCGCACCCGATGCAGCGCGCGACGACGAGCGTCTGAATGTCTCGTTGTTTGCACCGACGGGCGGCAACATTACTGATCTGACCGTCGAGGGCACCCAGTTTGGTCTTGGCGCCGCTACGTGGCATGGAATCCCCTTCTATTCGGGCACCGTTGACCTGCATGCTGGCGAGACGACGACGATCACATATACGCTGACCACGTCGGCCGAGGCGGGGGACAAGCCGCTTACGCTGCGTCAGACTCCTACATGCCAGGCGGCTCGCGACAGCGCGTCGGCGTAGGATTTTTCTGGTAGCGCAGATAATCGAGTACCATTTTGGGGCGGACAGGCAATCTGTTCGCCCCTATTTTGTAAGGAGAGCGCATGAAGTACTTTGGCACCGACGGCTTTCGCGGTGAGGCTAACGTTGGGCTGACGGTAGAGCACGCTTATAAGATTGGCCGTTTTGTGGGCTGGTATTACGGCGCCAACCGCGAGCGCAAGGCGCGCGTCATCGTGGGTAAGGACACGCGTCGCTCGAGTTATATGTTCGAGGCGGCGCTGGTGAGTGGCCTGGTCGCGAGCGGTGCGGACGCCTATATGCTGCACGTGATCCCCACGCCGGGCGTAGCGCATCAGACCGTGGAAGGCTGCTTCGATTGCGGTATCATGATCAGCGCGAGCCACAACCCGTTTTGCGATAACGGCATTAAGCTCGTCAATAGCGACGGTTTTAAGATGGACGAGGACGTACTGGAGCTCATCGAGGACTACGTCGATGGCAAGAGCGAGGTGCCGCTGGCCACGGGCAACCACATCGGCGCCACGGTGGACTACATGCAGGGCCGCAACCGCTACATTGCCTCGCTCATCGCCAGCGCGAACTTTTCGCTGCAGGGCGTCAAGATCGGCATCGACTGCGCCAACGGCTCGGCGTCCTCGGTGGCCAAGCCGGTGTTCGACGCGCTGGGCGCCGACGTGCGCGTGATCAATGCCGCGCCTGATGGTTTTAACATCAACGTCGACTGCGGCTCCACGCATATGGAGCGTCTGCAGCGCCACGTGGTGGAGCAGGGCCTGGACGTGGGCTTTGCCTACGACGGCGATGCCGACCGCTGCCTGGCCGTGGACGAGCGCGGCCGCGTGGTCGATGGCGACCAGATCCTGTACGTGTGCGGCGTGTACCTGAACAAGCACGGTCGCCTTTCTGGCGGTACCGTGGTTCCGACGATTGCCAGCAACTTTGGCCTGATCAAGTCGTTGGAGCTTGCCGGCCTAAGTGCCGTGACCAGCGGTGTGGGCGACCGTCACGTGTATGCCAAGATGCGCGAGGGCGGTTACAGCCTGGGCGGCGAGCAGACGGGCCACACGATCTTTGGCGATATCGAGCGCACGGGCGACGGCATTATGACCTCGCTGCGCGTGATGGAAGTGATCCGCGCCGAGCGCGAGACGCTCTCGCAGCTCACGGCTCCGTGCAAGCTGCTACCGCAGGCGCAGGTGGCCGTGCGCGTGGCGGACAAGGACGCCGCGCTCGAGAACATGGGCGTGCAGAACGCCATCGCCGAGGCCGAGGCTGCACTGGCAGGCGAGGGCCGCGTGCTCGTACGCAAGAGCGGAACCGAGTCGGTTATCCGCGTGCTGGCCGAGGCGCCCGACCAAGCATCCGCCGATGCCGCCATGAAGCGCATCGCCAACGCACTCGAGGCTCTGTAGTTACGCGGTTTTACCAAACTGCGTAACTGCTCGACGCTGCAAACGCCCCTAAGCGGCAATCTGACGTTCAATTTCAAGGGCGCGACCAGAAGGTCAGCGCCCTTTCATTTCACGTCACCTTGCTCGCTTAGGGTCGTTTTCGCTGACGTTGCCAAGACATTGGCGTCAACATGGTTGGCGTTGGCGATGGCGTGCTGGTCAATCTTTACAGCTCGTACAGCGTGGTGAACTTGTCCTGCAGGTAGCTGCAGTAGTAGCGGGCGTCAAAGGCCATGCCGCAGGCACCCTTGATGAGTTCCGGCGCGTCCTTGGCGCGGCCCCACTGCCAAATGTGCTCGCCCAGCCACGCGCGGACGGGTGCCAAGTCGCCGCTCGCGCAGGCACCGGTAAGGTCGACGCCGTCGCGGCACATGGCCGGCACAAACATGGCATCGTAGGCGCTACCCAGCGCATACGTGGGGAAGTAGCCAAACGAACCGCCGCTCCAATGCGTATCCTGCAGGCAGCCGTGCGTGTCGTCGGGAACGGGAATGCCCAGGTACTCGTCCATAAAGCGATTCCAAAGCGCGGGGATGTCCTTGGCCGCAGCCTCGCCGGCAAACAGCATGCGCTCAATCTGGTAGCGCACCATAATATGCAGCGGATAGGTGAGCTCGTCGGCCTCGGTGCGGATCAACGACGGCTGCGCGA
>CATYVH010000023.1 GCA_958413765.1 uncultured Collinsella sp. | reverse complement strand
CCGTTGGCGGGAGCCTTCTTGTCGTCGATCGGGGCGCCCAGGAGCTCCTCGTCGGCGTCGGCGTGATGCGTCGGCGTGGCGGAGGTGCCCAGCAGGATGTCGTCCGGACCGTCGGGGCTAAAGACCATCTGCAGCAGCTGCGAGAGGTCTTCCTCATCGGCAACGTCGTCGTTGTTCTCGAGGATGTAGAGCAGGTCGTGGGCCTCCAGGCCGTCACGGAGCTCCTCGATCGCCTTGGCACCGATACCATCGATGCGCAGCAGATCCTCCTCGGACTTGCCGACCAGGTCGCCGACCGTCTCGATGCCGACCTCGCTGAACTTGTTGGTCCAGCGCTGCGACACGCCCAGGTCGTCGAACAGGTACAGGCGAGCCTTCTCGGCGGAGATGGTATGGCCGTTGCGGGTGAACGAACCGTCAGCACCACCGAACTCGTCGTAGCCGGCCCAGTCGAGCTGCTGCGGGAGCTGCTCGTCCAGGTCCTTGAGCTCCACAGGAGCCCACTCGGGCAGCGACTTGGCGTTGGGCGAAGCCGGGCCGTCGATGTCCACGTAGCCGTCGGCCGTGCGATACGTCAGCTTGGCGTTGGCGTACGGCTTGAGGCCGGTACCAGCCGGGATCTTCTTACCGACGATGACGTTGGACTTAAGGTCGAGCAGGTGGTCGACCTTGCCCTCGATGGCAGCCTCGGTAAGGACGCCAGCGGTACGGATGAACGAAGCGCTCGACAGCCAGGAGTCGATGTTGGACGCGACCTTGAGCGTACCCAGGATGACGGGCTCGGCCACGGGAGCCTGACCGCCCAGACGGGCAACGCGCTCGACCTCGTCGGCAAACTCGTAGCGATCGACGTACTGACCAAGCAGGTACTTGGAGTCGCCGGGGTTGGTGATCTGAACGCGACGCAGCATCTGACGTGCGAGCACCTCGATGTGCTTGTCGTTCAGGTCGACGCCTTGGCTGGTGTAGACGTCCTTGACGCTCTCGACGAAGGTGTGCATCGTCGACTCGATGTCGGTCAGCTTGCGCAGGTTGCGGAAGTTAACGAAGCCCTTGGTGATCTGGTCGCCGGCGCGAACCTCGCAGCCGTCCTCGATCTCGGGCATGAAGCGCACCGAAGCGGGGACGCGACGCTCGTCGAGGACGCGGGTGTGATCCTCGGAGTCGGTGAGCGTCAGCACGTACTCGGACTTCTCGGGCTTAATCGAGAGGTGGCCGGAGTACGGAGCCAGCTCGGCCTCGCGACCCAGGATCTTCTCGTTGACGTTGCCGACGATATCGAACATACGGCTGACCGTAGGCAGACCCTGCGTAATATCGTCGACGCCAGCGACGCCGCCGGAGTGAATGGTACGCATCGTAAGCTGCGTACCGGGCTCGCCGATGGACTGGGCGGCAATAATGCCGACCGCGGTACCGATGGCGACTGGACGACGGGTGGAAAGATCCCAGCCGTAGCACTTCTGGCACACGCCGTACTTGGAGCGGCAGGTGAGCAGCGCGCGAAGCTTGACCTTCTTAAGGCCGGCATCGACCATCTTCTGGATGTCAGCGACCTTCTCGATGTAGCCGTCCTGCTCAAAGAGCACGGTGCCATCGGGAGCCACGACGTCCTCAATGAAGCAACGGCCGACGAGGTCGGTGTTGAGGTCGGTGGTGCCGGGGATGATGAGGTTGTAGGTGACGCCCTCGTGCGTACCGCAGTCCTCCTCGCGGACGATGACGTCCTGGGCCACGTCGACCAGACGACGGGTCAGGTAACCAGAGTCCGAGGTGTGGGATGCGGTATCGACCAGGCCCTTACGGGCGCCGTAGGTCGAAATGAAGTACTCGAGCGGCAGCAGGCCCTCGCGGAAGTTCGCCTTAATGGGAAGGTCGATCGTCTCGCCGGACATGTCTGCCATCAGGCCACGCATGCCGCCGAGCTGACGCAGCTGGGTCTTAGAACCACGGGCGCCGGAGTCGGCCATCATGTAGAGCGGGTTCTCCTCGTCGAACAAGTCGAGCATGAGCGCTGCGACCTTATCGGTACAAGCGGTCCACTCGTTAACGACTTCGATGTGGCGCTCCGTCTCGTTGATGAAGCCCTCCTCGAAGTACTCGTTGATCTGGTCGACGTTGGCCTGGGCGCGATCGAGCAGCTCCTGCTTCTCGGCAGGGATGAGAGCGTCCCACACCGAGATGGTGAGGCCAGCGCGGGTAGCGTAGTGGAAGCCAGAGTACTTGATGGCGTCGAGGATCGGGCCGACCTTGGCCTCGGGATAGCGATCGCAGCACTCCGCAACCAGCTTGGCCACGTCGCCCTTGACCATCTTGTAGTTCATGAACTCGTAGTCTTCGGGCAGGCACTGGCGGTTGAAGATGATGCGGCCGATAGAGGTCTCGAAGCGCGCGGTCTTGTTGCCGGTGACGTCGTAGTCGACAAACTCGTTCTTGCCGTTCTTGACGCGGAAGATACGGGTGCCGTCCTCGTTGATGACATTGGCGTCGGCAGCGGACACGCGGACCTGAATCTTGGCCTGCATGTCGACCTCGGAGCGGCAGTCATAGGCGTGCAGCGCGTCGTCGAAGCTGGCGAACACGTGGTTCTCGCCCGGCAGACCGTCGCGGACCTGGGTCAGGTAGTACACACCGATGATCATGTCCTGCGAGGGGATGTTGACCGGCTTGCCGGATGCCGGCGAGCGCAGGTTGTTCGCAGAGAGCATAAGCACGCGAGCCTCGGCCTGAGCCTGGCTGGACAGCGGCACATGGACAGACATCTGGTCGCCGTCGAAGTCGGCGTTGAAGGGCGAGCAGACCAGCGGATGCAGGTGGATAGCCTTGCCCTCGACCAGCACCGGCTCAAAGGCCTGGATGGACAGACGGTGCAGGGTCGGTGCACGGTTGAGCAGCACGACGCGGCCGTCGATGACCTCTTCGAGGATATCCCACACAAAGGTGGCACCGCGGTCGATAGCGCGCTTGGCGCCCTTGATGTTCTCGACCTTGCCGAGCTCGACCAGGCGCTTCATGACGAAGGGCTTGAAGAGCTCCAGCGCCATGGTCTTGGGCAGACCGCACTGGTGCAGCAGCAACTTGGGGTCGGTAACGATTACCGAACGGCCGGAGTAGTCGACACGCTTGCCCAGCAGGTTCTGACGGAAACGACCCTGCTTGCCCTTGAGGGCCTCGGCGAGCGACTTGAGCGGGCGACCGCCACGGCCAGAGACCGGGCGACCACGACGGCCGTTGTCGAACAGGGCGTCCACGGACTCCTGGAGCATGCGCTTCTCGTTGTTCACGATGATCGCAGGGGCGTCCAGGTCGAGCAGGCGCTTGAGTCGGTTGTTACGGTTGATCACGCGACGATACAGGTCGTTGAGGTCGGACGCGGCAAAGCGACCGCCGTCGAGCTGGACCATCGGGCGCAGATCGGGCGGAATGACCGGGATGACATCCAGGATCATGTTCGCGGGGCTGTTGCCACCCTTCAGGAAGGCGTCAACGACCTCGAGGCGCTTGACGGCCTTCTCGCGCTTCTGCTTCTGGGAATCCTCGTCGGCAATGATGGCCTTGAGCTTCTCGGCCTCGGAAGGAAGGTCGATGGCAGCGAGCAGGTCGCGGACGGCCTCGGCACCCATGCCACCCTTGAAGTACATGGAGTAGTAGCGGGTCATCTCGCGGAACAGCGGCTCATCGGAGATGAGGTCGCGCTCGGTGAGCTTCATGAAGGCGTTGAAGGCGTCCGTGCGGAGCTGCTTCTCGTCCTTGCACTCTTCCTCGATGTCGACGATGCCAGAGGCGATCTCCTCGGGGGTCAGCGGCTCCTCGTCGGAGAACTCGTCAAAGTTCTCGGGGTCGCCCTGCTCCTTGAGGGACTCGATCTGGCGGGCGCACTCGGCATCGATCTCTTCCAGATCGGCGGCGAGCTCCTCGCGCAGGTCGTCAGCGTCGGCCTCGCGAGCCTCGTAGTCAACCTCGGTGATGATGTAGCTGGCAAAGTACAGAACCTTCTCGAGGTCCTTGGACTTGATGTCGAGCATACGGCTCATCGGGAAGCTCGTGGGGCTCTTGAAGTACCAGATGTGGGACACGGGAGCGGCGAGCTCGATGTGGCCCATGCGGTCGCGACGCACCTTGGCCGAGGTGACCTCGACGCCGCAGCGCTCGCAGACGATGCCCTTAAAGCGGATGCCCTTGTACTTGCCGCAGGAGCACTCCCAGTCCTTGGCGGGACCGAAGATCTTCTCGCAGAACAGGCCGTCCTTCTCGGGCTTGAGGGTACGGTAATTGATGGTCTCCGGCTTCTTGACCTCACCGTGCGACCAGGAACGGATCTGGTCGGCGGAGGCAAGGGAGATCTTTACCGAGTCAAAATCAGTAGCTTCGAAATCTGCCACAGTCAACTACTCCTTATCAGTGGTCGTGGCGGCGACAGCCTCGGGTGCCTCGGCGGTCTCGGCATCCTCGGCCTCGACGTCGGTGTCAACGCCGGCGAGCGCAGCCAGGTCGTCGAGAGCAGAGGTCTCCTCGGCGGTCACAGGGGCGGAGGCGTCCTCGTCGGCATCGTGCATGGGCTCGATGTCCAGCGCGAGGGAGCGGATCTCCTTGACGAGAACCTTGAAGGACTCGGGGATACCCGGGACAGGAACGTTCTCGCCCTTGACGATGGACTCGTAGGTCTTGACGCGGCCCACGGTATCGTCGGACTTGACGGTCAGGATCTCCTGCAGGACGTTGGAAGCGCCGTAAGCGTACAGTGCCCAAACTTCCATCTCGCCGAAGCGCTGGCCGCCGAACTGGGCCTTGCCGCCCAGAGGCTGCTGGGTAACCAGGCTGTAAGGGCCAGTCGAACGGGCGTGGATCTTGTCGTCGACCATGTGGCCGAGCTTGAGGATGTAGGACGTACCCACGGTAATGGGCTCGCGGAACTCCTCGCCGGTACGGCCGTCGAACAGACGGGTCTTGCCGCGCTCGTCAAGCTGGGTGACGAACTCGGGGCGCATGTGATCGCCAAAGGCAGCGGTGGCCTTGTTGAGCATGTTCTTGTTGGCACGACGAATGACCTCGGCGATCTCGTCCTCCTTGGCGCCGTCGAAGACGGGCGTGGCGGTGAAGAACGGACCGGGGACGTACTTGTCGGAGTCGGCCTGCTCGGTATCCCAACCGCAGGCAGCAGCCCAGCCAAGGTGGCACTCGAGCAGCTGGCCGACGTTCATACGCGAAGGAACGCCCAGCGGGTTGAGGATAACGTCGATCGGGGTACCGTCAGCCATGTAGGGCATGTCCTCGACCGGCAGAACGTTACAGATAACACCCTTGTTGCCGTGGCGGCCGGCGATCTTATCGCCCTGCTGGATCTTACGACGCTGGGCGACGTAGACGCGCACCTGCTCGTTGACGCCGGGGGCCAGGTCGTCGCCGTTCTCGCGGCTAAAGCGGACGACGTCGATGACGCGGCCGTAAGCGCCGTGAGGCATCTTAAGGGAGGTGTCACGGACATCGTGGGCCTTGGCACCGAAGATGGCGCGCAACAGGCGCTCCTCGGCGGTCAGAGCGCTCTCGCCCTTAGGCGTGACCTTACCGACCAGGATGTCGCCAGGGCCGACCTCGGCGCCGATGCGGATGATGCCGTCCTCGTCGAGGTTGGCAAGCATGTCCTCGGAGAGGTTCGGGATCTCGCGGGTGATCTCCTCGGGGCCGAGCTTGGTGTCGCGGGCGTCGATCTCGTGACGGGTGATGTTGATGGTTGTCAGCAGGTCCTCGGCCACCAGGCGCTCGGACACGACGATACCGTCCTCGTAGTTAAAGCCTTCCCACGGCATGTAGGCCACGGTGAGGTTCTGGCCCAGTGCGAGCTCGCCGTGATCGGTCGAAGGACCGTCGGCCAGAGGCTCGCCCTGCTCAACGGTGTCACCGACGCGCACGAGCGGACGGTGGTTGATGCAGGTGGACTGGTTGGAGCGCTGGTACTTGGCCAGGTGATACTCGTCCATGCCGCCGGCATGCTTGACGATAATCTTGGCGGCGTCGGCAAAGATAACCTCGCCGGCGTTCTTGGCCAGGGTGACCTCGCCGGAGTCCAGAGCGGCGCGACGCTCCATGCCGGTACCGACATAGGGAGCGGCGGGGTGAACCAGCGGCACGGCCTGACGCTGCATGTTAGCGCCCATCAGCGTACGCTTGGCGTCGTCGTGCTCAAGGAACGGAATCAGCGTGGCTGCGACGGAGAGCATCTGACGCGGCGAGACGTCCATGTAGTCGACGTCCTCGACGGGCACGTCGGCGGGAGCGCCGAAGGAGCCGTCGAAGTCGCGGGTACGGGCGATCACGGTGTGCGGGCGGACAAGCTTGCCCTCGGCATCGGTCGTGATGAACTCGTTGGTCTTGGGATCGAGCGGCGTGTTGGCCGGCGCGATGACGTGCTTCTCTTCCTCGTCAGCGGTCATCCAGTCGATCTGGTCGGTGGCAACGCCGTTCTCGACGCGACGGAACGGGGCCTCGATGAAGCCGTACTCGTTGACGCGGGCGTAGAGGGCGAGCGAGCCGATCAGGCCGATGTTGGGGCCTTCGGGGGTCTCGATCGGGCACATGCGGCTGTAGTGCGAGTTGTGAACGTCGCGGACGGCCGTCGGCACGTTGGTGCGGCGGCTGGAGCCGGACTTGTGGCCGGCAAGACCACCAGGGCCGAGTGCGGACAGACGGCGCTTGTGGGTCAGACCGGTCAGGGGGTTCGCCTGGTCCATGAACTGCGAGAGCTGCGAGGAACCGAAGAACTCCTTGATGGAGGCCACGATCGGGCGGATGTTGATGAGCGACTGCGGGGTGATCTCGTCGATGTCCTGGGAGCTCATGCGCTCACGGACGACGCGCTCCATACGGCTCATGCCGATACGGAACTGGTTGGCGACGAGCTCGCCAACGGTGCGGATACGGCGGTTGCCAAAGTGGTCGATGTCGTCGACCTTGAAGCCCTGCTCGCCGGCAGCGAGGGACAGCAGGTAGCGCAGCGTTGCGACGATATCCTCGTCGGTGAGCACCGTGACCTCTTCCTCGGTGGTGAGGTTGAGCTTCTTGTTGACCTTGTAACGACCGACGCGGGCCAGATCGTAGCGCTGCGGGTTAAAAAGCAGGCCCTCGAGCAGGCTGCGGGAAGCGTCCACGGTGGGAGGCTCGCCTGGGCGCAGGCGACGGTAGATCTCGATGAGGGCGTCCTCGCGGGTGAGGGCGGTGTCGCGCTCCAGGGTGCGCTTGATCACATCGGAGTTGCCGAGCAGCTCGATGATGTCGTCGTTGGTGACGGCGATGCCAAGGGCGCGCAGGAACATCGTGGCGCTCTGCTTGCGCTTACGGTCGATGGAGACCATGAGCTGGTCGCGCTTGTCGACCTCGAACTCAAGCCAGGCACCGCGGGACGGGATGATCTGGGCCTTGTAGATCTGCTTGCCCGAATCCATCTCGGAGCTGTAGTACACGCCCGGGGAGCGGACGAGCTGCGAGACGACGATACGCTCGGTACCGTTGATGATGAAGGTGCCCTGATCGGTCATCATGGGGAAGTCGCCCATAAAGACGAGCTGCTCCTTGATCTCGCCGGTCTCCTTGTTGGTGAGACGGACGTCGGTCAGAAGCGGAGCCTGATAGGTCATATCCTTCTCGCGGCACTCCTCGACGGTGTGCGCGGGGTCGCCGAACTGATGCTCGCCGAAGGTAACCTCGAGAACATGGTTCTGGCTCTGGATGGGACTGGATTCCTTGAACGCCTCACGAAGGCCCTCATCCTTAAAACGCTCAAAGGATTCCCTTTGAACAGAGATAAGGTTGGGGAGCTCCATGGCCTCCGGGATTTTCCCGAAGCTGACGCGCTTGCGCTCAGTGGCAGTGTATGCGTAGGTCACCAGGTTTTTCCTCCTTCACGGAAATGCTCGGTGGGTTGGCGAGGCATAGCTTCGCCAGTTATCGCAACCTAATAGTTTATCAGGTACCGACCGTTGGGCAAGAAAAGCCTTGACGCGATTGAGTTTTTGGAGTAGCAAAGTTTTTCGACAGAAAACACGCAGGTAGATATATGTGTATCGAACATCTGTTCATATATTTTCTGTGAACAGAGAGCCGGCAATCGCAGCTCTTATAAAAAACGGGCGCGAACCGAAGTCCGCGCCCGTAAATGTCGATGCCCGAAGGCTTACTTGCGCATCAATCCGCCGCGCTCGTCGATAGCGTCCCAGAAGGCATCGGCAAAGCGGGGGTCGCTTGCAGCCATGAGGGCGTTGGTGGCCATCCAGCCAGAGGGAGTGCCGGTGTCGTAGCCCGACAGCGGGTCGATGACGACCGCATACATGGCCTCGCGGTCGAGCGAACGGGCCATGGCGTCGGTGAGCTGGATCTCGCCGCCCTTGCCGGCCTGCTGATCTGCCAGCAGGTCCATGACCAGCGGGCTCAGCAGGTAGCGACCGACGATGTACAGGTTGGACGGAGCGGCCTCGGGAGCGGGCTTCTCAACCAGACCGCCGATACGCCAGACAGCGCCCGGCTCGGCATCGGCAACGTTCTCGGCGCCCTCGAGCGAACCGACGCGCTCGCCGGCGATAACGCCGTAGCGGCTGACTTCCTCGGGCGAGCAAGCAGCGACGGCGATAACAGAAGCGCCACCGTGCTCCTTGGAAACGGCGAGCATCTTGTCGCAGATATCGCGGTTAGGCACAACGTAGTCGCCCAGAAGAACCAGGAAGTTCTCCCCTGCCACGGCGTCGGCAGCAGAGCGAATAGCATGGCCGAGGCCCTTGGGCTCGTACTGATAACGGAAGTCGACCGGCATACCGCCAGCGTGGGCGACGGCATCGGCATAGGCGTTCTTGCCGCGCTCGCGCAGCAGGTTCTCGAGCGAACGGTCGGGCTGGAAGTAGTTCAGCAGCTCGGGCTTGCCGGGAGAAGTAACGATGATGGCGTCGTCGACCTCCTCGGGGTCGAGTGCCTCCTCGACGACGTACTGAATGACGGGCTTGTCGAGCACCGGCAGCATCTCTTTGGGCGTGCACTTGGTGCCAGGCAGAAAACGCGTGCCAAGACCGGCGGCGGGGATGATTGCCTTCATGTTATTCAAAGATCCTTTCGCAGGCGCAAAAGCGCCCCATGCGTGCGGCACACAGCCGCAGACCAAATTGCGATACCCAAGCATCTTACCGCTGGAACTATATGTCGCTACAAGGCAGAGACAATTCTTCAGCAGGTCAACGCAAATTATTGCTCGAATGGTGCAATTTTATTGCCCAACGGCAGGGCACCCGATACGACGCAAATCACAGAACATGGCAGTTTGAGCAACCGATGCCGAGGGACCGAAAAACAAAAAAGACGGGGCTCGCAATGCGAACCCCGTCTGCAAAGAAATCTGGCGAGAAAGCCTGATTACTTGAGGGTGACAGCAGCGCCAGCAGCCTCGAGCTTCTCCTTGGCAGCCTCGGCGTCCTCCTTCTTGGCACCCTCGAGAACAGCCTTGGGAGCGCCCTCGACGACCTCCTTGGCCTCCTTCAGGCCAAGGTTGGTGAGCTCACGGACGGCCTTGATGACCTGGATCTTGTTGTCGCCGAAGCCCTCGAGCACGACGTCAAACTCGGTCTTCTCCTCGGCCTCAGCAGCGCCAGCAGCGGGAGCGGCGACAACAGCGGCAGGAGCAGCGGCGGAAACGCCGAAGGTGTCCTCGATAGCCTTAACGAGCTCGGAAGCCTCGAGAAGGGTCATTTCCTTAAGAGCATCGATGATCTCATCGGTGGTAAGCTTAGCCATTTCTAAGTCCTTTCGGTTTCCGTGCGGATGCACGGAGATCAGTTAAAACACGGCGCGAATGCGCCAGGGGTGCGGCGTTGCCGCCGCGGGTGAAAACAGCAACTAGGCTGCCTTCTGCTCGGAGACCTGCTGGATCGAACGAGCGAGACCAGAGGAAACGCCGTTGACGCAGACAGCGATGTCGCGAGCGAAACCGGAGATGAGACCGGCGATCTGGCCGAGAAGCTGATCCTTGGTGGGCAGCTCGGCGATAGCCTTAACATCATCAGCGGAAACGGCCTTGCCGTCGGAGATACCGCCCTTGATCTCAAGGACGCCCTTGGACTTAGCAGAGAAGTCCTTAAGGGCCTTAGCGGCCTCGACCGGCTCGGACTCGTAGAACACATAAGCGACGGGGCCGGCGAGGATCTCGTCGAGCTCGGGCTGCTCCTGGTTCTTGAGAGCGATCTTGACCAGGTTGTTCTTGTAGACCTTCATCTCGGCGCCGCACTCGCGAAGCTGATGACGCAGCTCCTGAGCCTGCTTAACCGTCAGACCGTTGTAGTTGACGACAAACAGACCGGCGTTCTCGGCGATACGGGACTCGATCTCTGCAACCTTGTCGATTTTGTACTGCTGGGGCATAAATTACACCTCCTCGAATTCTTTCCGGGCACGGTCCGCCACAAGGACGTGACGGGGGCATGTCCAAAAAGAAAGCCCCCGCGCTGCATGAGCGACGGGGGCGAGAAGACATATCTACTCGACCACCTCGGCTGGCGGGATATCCCATTAAGCTCGCGGGCGATGCCCGTTTGCACCGGCTGTCTCTGGCAGCGGATTCGTGCGTGAACCGAAAGTATTATGGCGGGGACCCCGGCGTCGGTCAACGGGAAACCGGGCTGCACACAATTCCACCATCCGGCCGCGCCGCCGAAGGCCAGGCGCAAGGTTTTCGCTCGGTCAGGTCCTGGGCTCGCACGAAGAGCACATTAAGTGCTCTTCGGCTCGTGCGGAATCTACGAAAACCTTGCGCCTGGCCTTCGGCGGCGCGGCCTGCGGTGACTTTGGGGCAGCCCGGTTTCCCGTTGGCCGGCGCCCCCACTCATAAGCCTTAAGTCGGTGGGCTGATATGTTGCGTCCCTGATGGCTACAAGGTTGAAAGGAAGGTGGACAGGCGGCGGAGGCCTTCGTCCAGGTCTTTATCGGAAACGCAATAGCTGAGGCGGACGTGGCCTTCGGTGCCGAAGCAGTCGCCCGGGACTAGGGCTACGTTTGTCTCTTCGATGGCTTTGATGCAGAAGTCTTCGCTGGTTAGGCCGAACTTTTTGATGCTCGGGAAAGTGTAGAAGGCTCCTGCGGGCTCTACTACGTCGAGGCCCATGGCGTATAAGGCTGCGAGTACGCGTTCGCGGCGGGCTCTGTAGACTTTGAGCATGGGGGTTGGGTCGACGGTCAGGGCTCGAGCTGCGGCGTCCATCTCGAAGGAGACGGCACTCGATACTAGGTATTGGTGGGCCTTTGCGATCTCGGCGATGACGGGGGCTGCGGCTGCGAGCCAACCCAAGCGCCAGCCGGTCATGGCCCAGGGCTTGGAGAAGCTCTCGATGACTACCGTCTGCTCGCGCAGTTCTGGGTGTCGCTGGGCAAAGCGCTCGTAGCCGTCCGCGTAGACCAAGCGGTTGTATACGTCGTCGCAAACCACGTAGATGCCCGCCTGGTCTGCCACGCGCGCCACGGCGTCGAGCGACGCCGTATTGAGGATGCAACCCGTAGGATTGTTGGGCGAGCAGATGACGATGGCCTTGGTCGCCGGCGTAACGCAAGCGCGCAGCGCTTCCTCATCGATCTGGAATTGCGCAGGCTCCGTATCCAAAAAGACCGCCTTGGCGTGGTTGGCCACGACGATGCTTTCGTACAGGCCAAAGGCCGGCGTGGGGATAATGACCTCGTCGCCGGGGTTGAGCATAGCCATGAATGTTGCCGACAGGGCCTCGGTCGCGCCATCAGTCAGGATGACCTCGTCGGCCGAAAACGCAAGGCCCGCGTCCCCCATGTAGGCAGATAACGCCTCGCGCAGGGCGGGGCGACCGTTGTTCGGCGGATAGTGCGTGTCACCGCGGTCCAGTGCGGCGGTCACCTCGGCGCTAATCACATCGGGCGTGGGAAAATCGGGCTCGCCGAGCGCGAGCGCGATGCACCCCGGATGCTGGGCGGCGAGCGCGTTGATCCGGCGGATACCGGAGGGCTTGAGCGTGGCAAGCGAGGTATTCATGGGCAGACGCATGGCGTTCCTTTCGTAAGGGTTGCACTAGGATAGCGCGGCGAGGCGCCGTCAGACGGTGTAACCTAAACGGAAACGAGCCGGAAAGGAGATGGCATGGAGACGACCGCGCGCGGCGATGTACCAAAAACGCTGCAAACCATTGCGTATATCAGCATTCCCAATAGCGCCGATCTTGAGTTTTTGCTTTGGGACCTGCAGGATGCCATCGCCGCCTATGCACAGCTTTCCGGCACTACACTCCCCCTCCCAGTCGACTTGAAGGCAAATGACGCCGGCAGCGTTGCCGATGGCATCGTGCTGGCCATTGAAGATGTGGCTGACGATGAGACGTTGACAGCTATCGAGCAGACGCTTGAGCGCTTTGGCGGTACGGGAACGCGCGTCTATGCCGCGATTCGAGCCGCACAAGAGGGCACTGAGCAGGCGCGTGGGGCCGCCGTTCGCCTGCACAAGGCATGTGAGCGCCATGACCAATTGTGGTGTGGCGGCGTTGCCATCTGCGCCGGCAGCGGCATTGCGGCGCTTCGTCGCTCCCCGCGCATGGGACTCTTGCGGCGACCGTTTTCGGAAGCGATGGATAAGCTTGTGGGCGCTGCGCGCATGGGCTGCTCCGTCAAGCATGCACAGCGACTTGGCGGTGGCAATGCCGCCAACGTCGACGCCGACGGCATGGTTTGCGCCGAGCCAGCCGTGCCCGCGCCGATCTGGCGAGGCGTTCTAAAACGTCTGGGCACCCACGCTCAAACAAAAATCTAAATTAAATAACAGCCCAGTCAACGGCTTCGTGCCAACGCTCAACAAGACGCTCCAGGCGCCAGGCGGCATTGGCGGGACTTGTCGAGGGCAGGACGATAGCGGGCAGCCCGGTGTGTTCTTGTAGATAGCGCTTGTAGAGCCGGCCAGCTGTACCACCGTTGCATATCACCTGCTCAATGGGGGCTGCGCCGGTAATGCGCTCGATATGTGCCGGCACAACGTTGCGAATGCTCGCGTCGCTTGAGCCCTTGATATCACAGCTCTCGATCACGTCCCACAGGGCCACACCGCCGTTGAGCAGCATGGATCGCTTGGCAGCAATCGAGGCGTCGAGCGTCGCGGGCTCGCCGCTCGCCAAAAAGTCTCCCTCGTTGGGCGGCACGGGCACACCGAGGCACGCGGCCATCACGCGCCAAAAGCGATTCTGAGGGTTGCCGTAATAAAAGGCATTGGCGCGCGAAAGCACCGAGGGAAACGACCCCAGCAGCAAAACGCGCGAGTGCTCGTCAAACACGGGTTCAAACCCATGCTCAATATGTTGATAGCCCTCGTCCGGCGCGGCCACGAGCTAAGCCCTCAGCAGATAGCGCACCTCGTAGGGCGCAAGCTCAAGGGAGCCCGCCAGCTCGACCGTGGGCACGCCGTCGGCCAGCAGGTCGACAAAGGACCCATTGAGCTCGCCGGCGCCAAAGGTGTAAGGCTCGCCCACGGCATTGACCGCCACGAGCACCGTCGCGTCGTCGCAGGCGCGCTCGAACAGCAGCTGCTTGTTCTGAATCACCACGTTGCGATAGGCACCATAGTTGAGGGCACGGGCCGCCGCGTCGTCTGCCGAGCGCAGGTGCGCGAGCTGCTTGATGAAGGCCGTCAGCTCGTTGGGCGCAGGCTCATCGAGCGCAGGTCGCAGCGCCCAGTCACCATCGGGGCCGCCCTTTTCGCCAGGAATCCCCCACTCGCTGCCATAGTAGACGCACGGAATGCCCGGCATGCCAAAGAGCATGCCATAAGCGGGGCGCAGACAGGACTTGTCGGTAAGGATGCTCGCCAGGCGCGGCACATCGTGGTTGTCGACAAACGACAGCAGATGCTTGCCGCGATAAATGCACCACGGGTCACCGCCAAACTGGCGGTGCAGCGAGTGCGCGATCTCGAACATATTGACCGAGTTAAAGCTGGAGTACAGGCCCTTGTAGCACTCGTAGTTGGTGCAGGAGTCGAGCATCTCGTCGTTGACGATCTGGTTGTAGTCGCCGTGGAGCGTCTCGCCGATCAGCACAAAGTCGGGCTTGAGCTCACGGGCAAAGGCGTGCAGGCGGCGCATAAAGTCGCGGTCGAGCATATAGGCAACGTCCAGGCGCAGGCCGTCGACGCCAAAGACGTCGGCCCAACGGCGCACGGACTCGAGCAGGTAATCGACCACGGCGGGGTTTTGCAGGTTGAGCTTCACGAGCTCAAAATGGCCTTCCCAGCCCTCGTACCAAAAGCCATCGCCATAGCAGGAGTCGCCGTCAAAGCTGATGTGGAACCAATCCTTGTAGGGCGAGTCCCACTTGCGCTCCTGCACATCGCGGAAGGCCCAAAAGCCACGGCCCACATGGTTGAAGACCGCATCGAGCACCACGCGGATGCCATGGGCGCGCAGCGTCTCGCACACGGCGGCAAAATCGGCATCCCCACCCAGGCGACGGTCGATATGGCGCAGGCTGCGCGTGTCGTAGCCATGGCTGTCGGATTCGAGCGGCGGGTTAATGAGCACAGCACCGATACCGAGCTCTTGCAGGTAGTCGGCCCATTGGGCGATCTTCATGATGGGCGCATCGGGGTTGGGCGCAGCGTTGGCAGCCTGGGCGAGCTCATCCTCGGCAACGGGCGCGGCGTTTTCGCGCGGAGCTCCACAAAAGCCCAGCGGATAGATCTGGTAGAACGTCGTCTCGTATGCCCACATAGCAACCTCCCGGTAAGCTCAACACAACGACATCCATTGTATGCCGGCTTGTATCCTCTCCCCCAAAATAAGCTGCGGTGGAATAGGAACTGTTGGGGCCAATAAACCGGGCAAACAGTCCGTATTTCACCGCAACTGATGAGGGAACGTGATTAGGCGACGGGCTTGGCGCGGCGTATGGCCGGGAACAGTACGGTGATGGCGAGGATGACGCCCACGACGGTAATCGCCCCGCCCGCGAAGCCAATCCAGGAGATACCGGGACCCGAAACCACGGCGCCGCCGATCGCGGTGCCCGTGCCGATGCCGAGGTTAAACAGGCCCGAGAAGATCGACATGGCGACGGCCGACGAATCCGCCGGCGTGTACTTGATGAGCTCGGCCTGAAACGCCACGTTAAAGGCCGTGGAGCAGCAGCCCCATAGCGCGCAAACAGCGAGAACGGCGACGAGCGACGGTGCAACCGGACCCATGAGCAGCAGAGCCACCGGCACGCCGGAGAGCGTGATAGCCAAGAACGGAAAGCGATGGCCATCGAACAGTCGGCCGAACAGCCAGCTTCCGAGCAGACCGGAGCAGCCAAACGCCGTCAGCGTCATGGTGATGGCGCTTGCGTCGACATGGGCGACCTGCGCCAGGAAGGGCTCGATATAGCTGTAACCCGCGTAGTAGCCGGTCGCCATAAAGACCGTGACCGCATAAAGCGCGATGAGGAACGGATTCTTGAGCAGCTCGGGCAGCTGCTTAACGGTAAAGCGCTCGCCCACCGGCATGGCCGGGAACACCGCGGCCTGGTAGACGACCGCGACGGCAGAAAAAGCTCCGACCACGGCAAACGTCATACGCCAGCCCACGGCCAGCCCGATGGCGCGGCCGATCGGCAGGCCAAAGATCTGCGCGATGGACGAGCCCGTGGCGATCATGCTAATGGCGAGCGCCCCGTGGCGACTGTCAACCAGGCGCGAGGCCATGATTGAGGCGACCGACCAGAACACGGCATGCGCGCAGGCGACCACCAGACGCGCGCAAACCAAAATAGGATAGGTAGGCGCCACGGCGGACAGGAACTGACCCAGCGAGAACACGGCAAGCACGCCGAGCAGCATACGCTTGAACTCGAAGCGCGAGGCAAACACCATAAGCGGCAACGACAGCAACATGACGCCCCAGGCGTAGACCGAGATCATGATGCCTGCCTGGGCCTCGGTGAGCGAGAACGACGCGGCGATATCGGTCAGAAGGCCGATGGGCATGAACTCCGACGTGTTGAACACGAATGCGCAGCAGGCGAGCCCGATAAGCGGGAGCCACTGCCTGAGTGAGATGCCATCTTGTCTTGCCTGACTCATATATAACGTCTCCAATCATTTTGAGCGGAGGCGATTATATAGCAACGGTCCCGCATCCGTCAGCAACAGATGCGGGGCCGTAATCAACTCAATACACAGAGGTTGCGCCATCAATAAATAACTAAGCCAGCCCCAGCAATATGCCCGCCGAATGCACGACAAACGCCACGATCCAGGCGACCGTCACCTGAAACGCGAACACGGCCACGGCATAGCGCGCGCCCAACTCGCTCTTGACGGCGCCGATTGCCGCTACGCAGGGCGGGTACAGCAGCGTAAAGACCAGGAACACGTAGGCGGTAAACGGCGAAAACATGGTCGACAGCGCCGCGGGCGACGTTGCGCCCAAAAGCACCGTGAGCGTCGAGATGACGCTCTCCTTGGCAATGAGTCCGGTGACGAGCGCCGTCGACGCACGCCAGTCGCCAAAACCGAGTGGGGCCAACACCGGCGCGATGATGCTACCCAGACCGGCAAGCAGACTCTGCGACTGATCGGCGACCACATTAAAGCGGATATCGAACGTCTGGAGGAACCAGATGACCACGGTGGCGGCAAAGATAATGGTAAAGGCCTTGGTAATAAAGTCCTTGGCCTTATCCCATGCCAGCATCACCGTCGTCTTGACGCTCGGCAGGCGGTAATTGGGAAGCTCCATGATAAACGGCACCGGGTCGCCCTTAAATGCCGTGCGGTTGAGCACCAGGGCGGCAATGCAGCCGACCACGATACCAATCAGATAGAGCGAGACCATGGCGGGAACTGTCGCCTGCGGGAAGAATGCCCCGCACAGCAGACCGTAGACCGGCAACTTGGCCGAACAGCTCATGAACGGCGTGAGCATGACCGTCATCTTGCGGTCGTGCTCGGATGGGAGCGTACGGGTCGACATGATAGCCGGCACGGTGCAGCCAAAACCGACGAGCATAGGCACGAAGCTGCGGCCCGACAGGCCAAAGCGACGCAGCACTTTATCCATGACAAAGGCCACGCGCGCCATGTAGCCGGAGTCTTCCAGAATGGAGAGGAACAAAAAGAGCACGACGATAATCGGCAGGAAGGTCAGCACGCTGCCCACGCCCGTAAGCACGCCGTCGACAGCCAGCGAGCGCACCACGTCGTTGGTGCCGAACGCCTTGAGGCCCGCATCGGCCGAGGCGATGATGGCAGCGATGCCGTCCTCCATAAGTCCCTGCAGCGCCGCGCCGATCACGCCAAACGTCAGCCAAAAGACGAGACCCATGATCACCAGGAACGCTGGAATGGCCGTGTAGCGACCCGTCAGGATGCGGTCGATCTTGACGGAACGCACGTGCTCGCGGCTCTCGTGCGGCTTGACGACGCAGCGCCCACACACGTCGCCGATAAAGCCGAAGCGCATGTCAGCCAGTGCAGATAGACGGTCGGTACCGGCCTCACCCTCCATCTGGGCAATGATGTGCTCGATGGCGTCAAGTTCGTTACGGTCCAGATGAAGCGCCTCGGTCACCAGCTCGTCGCCCTCAACCAGCTTGGTCGCCGCAAAACGCACCGGGATATGCGCCGTCGCGGCATGGTCCTCGATCAGGTTGGCGATGCCGTGAATGCAGCGATGCAGCGCGCCGCCGTCTGGACCATCGGGCGCGCAGAAGTCCAGGCGGCCGGGGCGCTCGCGGAACCGCGCCACGTGCAAGGCATGATCCACCAGCTCGCCAATACCCTCGTTGCGGGCAGCGCTAATGGGGACAACAGGCACGCCCAACAGGCTCTCGAGCAGGTTGACGTCTACGGCGCCACCGTTGGCGGTCACCTCGTCCATCATGTTGAGCGCGATGACCATGGGGCGATCGAGCTCCATAAGCTGCAGTGTCAGGTACAGATTGCGCTCGATGTTGGTGGCGTCGATGATATCGATGATGGCATCGGGATGCTCGTCAAGGATAAACTGGCGGCTCACAATCTCCTCGCCCGTGTACGGCGACAGGGAGTAAATGCCGGGCAGGTCGGTAACGCTCGCCTCGGGGTGGTTACGGATAGTGCCGTCCTTGCGGTCGACCGTCACGCCGGGAAAGTTACCGACGTGCTGGTTGGAGCCCGTAAGCTGGTTGAACAGCGTGGTCTTACCGCAGTTTTGGTTGCCGGCGAGGGCAAAGTGCAGCGGTGCGTCCTCGGGCACGGCCGTTTTTGCCGCACGGGGCGAATACGTCCCCTCGCCGAGTGCCGGATGCTCCGTCGTGCCGATTGCAGCGTTAGCGCGCGGACCCATATCGGTATCGTGAATGCCCACGAGCTCAATGCGGGCGGCATCGTCCTTGCGCAGTGTCAACTCGTAGCCACGCAGACGGATCTCGAGCGGATCTCCCATAGGGGCGTATTTCATCATGGTGACTTCGGTGCCCGGCGTTAGGCCCATGTCCAAAATATGCTGTCGGAGCGCCTGATCATCGGATGTCACCGATGCGACAACGGCGTCCTTTCCAATCTCGAGTGTATCGAGCTTCACGCGCTCATCCTTTCGTTAGACGCGGTTAACCGTTTACCGGGGCTAACCAACTCGTAACGACAAATGATAGCGCTCTGAACTATTTTATAAAGTCAAATACCGATGTTTACCTGCGCAAACTTTATGCGGTGCGCCCCGAAAGCTCTTTGCGCATACCGCTCAGCGAGATCGAAACGGAACCCGACCGCGCGGTAGCAGTGAGTCGATCACCCTCGACTGACCCCGTGCATGTAAAGGGCGCCTTGCCCATCAAGACGTGGGAGATAGTACCCGAGAGCTCAAAGAAATCGCCCTCAGCGCGGGCACTCGAGAGAGCGATATTGAGACCCCTGACGTTTAGTACTGCCCTGAGCACGCCGTTCACCCCATGTGAAAACGTCACCTCGCCGCGTTTACTCCCCACCAGCGTCTGGGCCGAAACCACATACGTACCCTCAAGCATGGCTCCTCCTCTAAGCAGACTTTTTGAAACGGGCAAGTAGTCTACTTTTACATATGGCGCTCCAGGAAACGGAAGGCCAGGCGGATCCAAGGACGGACCGCCACCTGCTTGTCCTCGTTATCGACCGCGGTGTTGGCGTTGCCGAGCGAAAGCCCGTGACCACCTTGGTCAAAGACGTGCATCTCGCAAGCGACGCCCTCCTCGGCCATGCGCTGCGCAAACGGATAGACCTGCGCGATCGGCGCCGTCTTGTCGTCGGACACGCCCCACACAAAGGTCGGCGGCATCTGACGCGAAACATGCGTGGTGGGGCAGATGTCGGCCAGGTGCTCGTCGGTCGCCTCACCGCCCGTCACCATCGACAGATAGTCGTTGAGCAAATCGCGCCCCGTCTTGCCACCCGTCTTGGGAACGCGCAGGTCGATGCGCGGGTCGCGCGTCTGCATGTCGCGCACATAGGCAAAGTCGAGCAGCGGATAGCCCAGCACCACGGCATCGGGACGAATGTCGTCCGGACGCGACCCGGCAAGCGCCGCGAAGGGACCAGTCTTCCATTGCGTTGCCAGCGAAGCGCAGATCATGCCGCCTGCCGAGAAGCCCACGACGCACACGCGCTTGGGATCGACATGCCACTCGTCGGCGTTGGCGCGAACCGTGGCGACCATCTTGGCAAGGTCTGCCTGCGGGTGAGGAAAGCTCACGTCGCCCGTGCCACTTGTCACATAGTTGAGCACAAAGGCCTGGTAGCCGCGGTCCAAAAACGCAAACGCCACGGGATCCTGCTCATGCGGAGCGATATGCGTAAACGCACCTCCGCCGCAGATAATCACGGCAGGGCGGCGGCCATTCGGCTTATCGGGCAGCGGCTCGGCACCCAAATACGTAAACGTCGCCGGATACTCCTCGGTCGGCTCCTCGCCCCACAGCGCATGGTTCTCGACAATCATATGTGCTCCCTTCGCGCAGATTATGCGCCCTTGTTTTTCGCGTCTAAGCGTACCCCACTTGAGCCCGTGGCGAAGAAACACTCCAGCAATAAGTTTCCCTTCAACTGATATATCACATAATCCCAGTTCAGAGGTATCGTTGAGCAGCGTAAAATAGGGGCGTTGACCAAGCCGCGAAACACATATGAAACGTTTCCGGCAAACCAAGCGCGCGATATGCGCCTATTTAAGTTGGAGGCAACTATGGGTCTGCTCGATTCGCTTAAGTCCACCTTCACCTCGACGGGCGAGGCATCCGTTCCGCCCGCAGCAAGCTTCGCCACCCGCGAAGGCGTCATCTACGCCCCCGTCAACGGCGTGCTCGTCAACCTCGATGAGGTTCCCGATGAGACCATCGCCTCGGGTATGCTCGGTCAGGGCTACGGCATCGAGCCCATTACCGGCACCATCTATGCGCCCGCCAACGGCCGCATCGGCGCCACCACCGTCACCAACCACTCCATCGGCATGATCACCGAGGACGGTCTTCGCGTGTTCATCCATGTTGGCCTGGGCACCGTGGAAATGAACGGCAAAGGTTTTGCCCGCTTTGTCGAGATGGGTGACACGGTCAAGGCAGGCCAGCCGCTCATCAGTTTCGACCGCGAGGCCATCAAGGCCGCCGGTCACGAGGACATCGTGACCGTCATCGTCTCCGAGCTCGATCGTCTTAAGAGCATCGACCATGTCGGCGAGTCCGGCACGCTTATCGGCGGCAACCCGCTCGTCAAGCTGGGCGACCCGCTGCTGGTAGCCAAGACCAAGTAGCCAGGCCCCGCGCCACACAGCCAAAAGGCACCTCGTCAAGCGCCCGCGACCATTTGGCCGCAGGCGCTTTTCGTTTGAAAAACCATCCCGCCAATGCCTTATCCGTATAGCCCAAATGAGCCGAGCTGCTAGAATATCGAACTGTATGGATAACTATCATTCAACCGTTATGGGAGGATACGTGAACCGCACCAAAATCGCGCAGCTCTATGCCGATGCCGAGTCGCTTGGCGGCCAGACCGTCACCGTCGCCGGCTGGGTCAAGTCCATCCGCGACATGAAGAACTTTGGCTTTGTCACGCTCAACGACGGCAGCTGCTTCCGCGACCTGCAGGTCGTCATGAACCGCGAGGCACTCGACAACTACGACGAGATCGCCCATCAAAACGTCTCGGCCGCACTCATTTGCACCGGCACCGTCAAGCTGACCCCCGATGCGCCCCAGCCTTTCGAGCTTTCTGCCACCTCCATTGAGGTCGAGGGCGTCAGCGCCCCGGATTACCCGCTGCAGAAGAAGCGCGCAACCGTCGAGTTCCTGCGCACCCAGCAGCACCTGCGCCCGCGCACCAACCTGTTCCGCGCCGTGTTCCGCATCCGCTCTGTCGCGGCTGCCGCCATCCACCGCTTCTTCCAGGAGCAGGGCTTTGTCTACGTCAACACCCCCATCATCACCACGAGTGACTGCGAGGGCGCCGGCGAGATGTTCCGCGTGACCACGCTCGACCCCAAAAATCCGCCCCTCACCGAGTCCGGCGAGGTCGACTGGAGCCAGGACTTCTTTGGCAAGCACGCGAGCCTTACCGTGTCCGGCCAGCTCAATGCCGAGAACTTTGCCATGGCCTTTGGCGACGTGTACACCTTTGGCCCCACCTTCCGCGCCGAAAACTCCAACACCACGCGCCACGCCGCCGAGTTTTGGATGATCGAGCCCGAGATGGCCTTTGCCGACCTTAACGACTGCATGGATAACGCCGAGGCCATGCTCAAGTACGTCCTTAAGGACGTTATGGCCACCTGCCCCGACGAGCTCAATATGCTCAACAAGTTTGTGGACAAGGGTCTGCTCGAGCGCCTGGACCACGTGGCAAACTCCGACTTTGCCCGCGTCACCTATACCGAGGCCGTCGAAATCCTGGAGCAGGCCGTCGCCGCCGGTCACAAGTTTGACTATCCCGTGAGCTGGGGCATCGACCTGCAAACCGAGCACGAGCGTTTCCTGACCGAGGAGCACTTTAAGCGCCCGACCTTCGTAACCGACTACCCGGCCGAGATCAAGGCGTTCTACATGCGCATGAACGAGGACGGCAAGACCGTCGCCGCCGCCGACTGCCTGGTGCCGGGTATCGGCGAGATTATCGGCGGCTCCCAGCGCGAGGAGCGCCTGGATCTGCTCGAGGCCCGCATCAAGGACCTGGGCATGAATCCCGAGCAGTACAAGTACTACCTTGACCTGCGCCGCTACGGTTCCTGCAAGCACGCCGGCTACGGTCTGGGCTTCGAGCGCTTGGTCATGTATCTGACCGGTGTGGGCAACATCCGCGACGTCCTGCCGCACCCGCGCACCGTGGGCAACGCCGACTTCTAATCGCCACAGCGCCACCAAACACGTTCCAGCGCATCACGCCAGCGCCTCTCGGCAAGCCGAGGGGCGCTTTTTTCAACAGCATCCGTCAATCTTTTGGCAAGTTTTTGGTCAGTTGGGCAGGGCTGTTGAAAACTCGACCCGCCGCTTGCCGACGGCTACCGACCGCCCAGGGCGTCCTGCACCCCTGGGAAAGCCCCGCGCCCTAGGCTCCATACCGTCGCCACCCAAAACGGAAAGGACGTGGGCGCCATGACCGAAACCGCTGTTGAAACTTACGAGACCACGACGAGGGGCGCCGCCTCGATGGCAGCCTATCGCGCCGTTCGCATCCTGCAACTATTAAGCGAAAACACCGGCGAGGACAAGGCCATGCTTTCCGATGAGTTGATCCGGCGCCTCGCCCATCCCGACGACCCCGCCCGCATGCCCATCTCGGCGGCGCGGCGCAGCATCTACACCGCCATCTCCGCACTTCGCCATGCCGGATACGAAATTGAGTACAAGCGCGGCGTGGGCTATCGACTCTTGACCCGTCCGCTCACCGACGAAGAGATCATCCGGCTCCACGGCATGGTCATGCGCAACCGCTCCACGCCCATCGCCATTCGAAAGAGCATGGCGCAGCACCTGGTCGCCATGGCGAGTGCCGACGTTCGCGGCTACCTCGATGCACCCGAGCCTGCTCCAAGCGCAGGCGACAAATCCACCAAGGCCACACGCACGCCCGTCAAGCGCATCGATGCCTGCGAGCTCATCGAGCAGGCCATCGACCACGGAACCACGGTGAGTTTTGATATTTCGAGTGTCACGGCACGCGGAGAGGTCGAAGTGGCACGGATGACACTCCGGCCCTTTGCCATCAAGCAACGAGACGGCATCTCGTATTTGCTGGGAACGGTCTATGACGCGCGAGGCGCCGATGACACGTTGCGTACCGTAGAGATCGGCCGAATGAGAAACGTCACCACACGTCTCCTCGACGGCAAGAAGCTCTTCGCCGCCCTGGACGAGGACGATGCCTCCTCCGCCGCATAAGACCCTCCGCCGCCCATTCGACTACCCGTACCGCCCATCCGATTCTGTATTAAAAAACCCGCCAGGCTGTTGTAAAAATGGACATCAGCGCTACTATAGTCCCACTTGCACTTTGTCCCAGTGCAGTGTTTCCAGCCATTTTTATACTGGGGGTAATGATATGAAGGACATCACCATCAGCCGCAGGAGCCTTCTGGTCTCCGCTGGCCTGCTCGCGCTCGCCCCGCTCGCCGGATGCGGCGGCAACTCTGGTTCCGGCTCTGCTGCCGCCGGTTCCGACTACACCATCGGCGTTCTGCAGCTCACCGAGCACTCCGCACTCGATGCCGCCAACGACGGCTTTGTCAAGGCCATCAAGGAGAGCGGCCTTAAGGTCAAGATCGACCAGAAGAACGCCCAGAACGACCAGTCCACGTGTAAGTCCATTGCCGACAAGTTTGTGGGCGACAACGTCAGCCTGATTTATGCCATCGCCACGCCCGCCGCGCAGGCTGCCGCCGGCGCCACGGCCGATATCCCCATCGTGGGCTGTGCCATCACCGACTACGCCGCCTCCGGCCTGGTCCAGGACAACGACAAGCCCGGCACCAACGTCACGGGCGCTTCCGACCTCACCCCGGTCGCCGAGCAGCTCGAGATGATGCAGAAGGTCCTGCCCGACGTTAAAAAGGTCGGCCTGCTCTACTGCACCGCCGAGTCCAACTCCGACGTCCAGATCAAGGCCGCCAAGAAGGAGCTCGACAAGCTGGGGCTCGAGTACACTGACTTCACCGTCTCGAGCTCCAACGAGATTCAGTCCGTCGTCGAGTCTGCCGTGGGCAAGGTCGACGCGCTGTACTCCCCCACTGACAACACCATCGCCGCGGGCGCTTCGCAGGTCGGCCAGATCTGCAAGGAGAATAAGCTCCCCTTCGTGACCGGCGAGGAGGGTATGTGCATGGCCGGCGGCCTGTTCACCCTCTCCATCAACTATAAGGACCTGGGCTACGCCGCGGGCGAGATGGCCGTTAAGATCCTGAAGGGCGAGGCCAAGCCCGAGGATATGCCGATCAAGCACCTCTCGAGCAAGGACCTGGTCGTCGTCAAGAACGACGAGATGGCCGAGGCCCTAGGCATCGACCTTTCCGCTCTGGACGAGTAGCGCCATGCGCGGTAACGCGTCTAGGGCCCGCACGCGCGCCACGGCTGCGTTATTCAATATCTGAGTCATTGGGGCGAACGCTAAAGGCCGGCGTTCGCCCTGCTTGTTTCAGGTAAAACAAAACGTCTGTCCGCCGCTCTTTTATGCATTGGTACCGCTATTATGAAAAATCACGTGTCCACCCTATCCTAGGAGGTATGAAGCATGCTCATTGCATTGCAGGGCGCCGTTTCGCAGGGCGTCCTCTGGGGCATTATGGTGCTTGGCGTGTTTATCACGTTCCGCCTGCTCGACATCCCCGATATGACCTGCGACGGCAGCTTTGCCCTCGGCGGCTGTGTCTGCGCCGTGCTCATCGTCAACAATAACGTCGACCCCTTGCTCGCCGTGCTGGCCGGCATGTGCGCCGGCGCCATCGCGGGCGCCGTCACGGGCATCTTGACCACCGTCTTTGAGATTCCCGCAATCCTCGCCGGAATCCTCACCCAGATCAGCCTGTGGTCCATCAACCTGCGCATCATGGGCAAGTCCAATACGCCCATCCTTGCCAAGGGCACCATCTTCTCATCCGTCAGCCACATGACGGGCCTGCCGCAGTCCACTGTTGCCATTATCCTGGGCATTGTGCTGGCCGTGGCCATCGTCGCCATCCTGTACTGGTTCTTTGGCACCGAGATCGGCTCGGCGCTGCGTGCCACCGGCAACAACGAGTACATGATCCGCGCCCTGGGCGTCAACACCAACTCCACCAAGATGATCGCCCTCGTGCTCTCCAACGCCCTTATCGGCCTTTCGGGTGCGCTCATCTGCCAGAGCCAGAAGTACGCTGACATTGGCATGGGCACCGGCGCCATCGTTATCGGTCTTGCCGCCATCGTCATCGGCGAGGTGCTCGGTCGCCTGCTGCCCGGCGGCCTCACGCAGTTTAGCGTCCGTCTTGCCTCCGCCGTCTTTGGCTCCGTGGTGTACTTCCTTATCCGCGCCATCGTGCTGCAGCTGGGCATGGACGCCAACGACATGAAGCTACTCTCTGCCGTGATCGTCGCCGTGGCCCTGTGCGTGCCCGTGGTTTGGGAGCGCTATAAGCTCCGCAGCTCCTACACGAAGGGAGATGAGGCAGATGCTTAAGCTCTCGCACGTCAAGAAGACCTTTAACAAGGGCACCGTCACCGAGAAGCGCGCGCTCACCGGCGTCGACCTCACCCTCAACGATGGCGACTTTGTAACCGTGATTGGCGGCAACGGCGCCGGCAAGTCCACGCTGCTCAATATGATCGCCGGCGTGTATCCGCTCGATTCGGGTGTTATTGAACTCGACGGCACCGACATCTCGCGTCTGAGCGAGTCGCAGCGCGCCAAGTACCTGGGCCGTGTGTTCCAGGACCCCATGCGCGGCACCGCAGCCGACATGCAAATTGCCGAAAACCTGGCCCTCGCCAAGCGCCGCGGCCAGCGTCGCGGTCTTTCGTGGGGCGTCACCAAGGCCGAGAAGGACGAGTACGTTGAACTGCTCAAGCGTCTGGACCTTGGTCTGGACACGCGCCTCAACGCCAAGGTCGGCCTGCTCTCGGGCGGCCAGCGCCAGGCACTCACCCTGCTGATGGCCACGCTCACCAAGCCGCGTCTGCTGCTGCTCGACGAGCACACGGCGGCCCTCGACCCCAAGACGGCCTCTAAGGTGCTCAACCTGACCGAGGAGATCGTCGACGAGAACCGCCTGACCACGCTCATGGTCACGCACAACATGAACGACGCCATCCGTCTGGGTAACCGTCTGATCATGATGCACGAGGGCCACGTGATCTACGACGTGGCGGGCGACGAGAAAAAGTCGCTCACCGTGGCCGACCTGCTTCAGAAGTTTGAGGAGGTCTCGGGCGGCGAGCTCGCCAACGACCGCATGCTACTAAGCTAACGACTTAGAAAACCACCACAAAGGGAACAGGCACCTTTGTGGTGGTTTTTGTTAAGGACTAAGGAGACCGCCATGAAAAGATTCGTCCCCCGCCTTGCGTTAACCGCCGCGCTGCTTGCCGGCGTGCTCACTGGCGCACCCAGCCTCGCTTTCGCGGGGAACCTGCCCGCCGCTATTGACGGCACCGTGACCGTCATGCACACCAACGATATCCACGGCAGCTACAAGTACAGCTACAACGCAAGCAAGGGCACCGGCACTGTGGGCTTTGACGGACTGGCGGTTCTCTATAGCGCCCAAAGCAGCGCCCCCGATCTTTTGCTCGATGCGGGCGATATCTTCCACGGGCAGTCCTTTGCCACCATGAGCGAGGGCAAGAGCATCGCCGAGCTCATGGACACCTTCTATGCAGACGGCTACGACGCGACCACGCCGGGCAACCACGACTGGAGCTACGGCGCGGACAAGCTCCGCACCATGACCGGCTACAGCCCCACCGGCACGCCCTTCGCCATGCTCTGCGCGAACGCGAAGTCTACGAGCGGCGTATGGAGCTCGAGTATCACCAAGACGCTCGATCGCACTTGGAAGGACGACGAGGGCAGTTCCACGTTTGATTACAAGATTAAGGTCGGTGTCGTCGGAGCCATGGATGAGTCGCTGGGCTCCTCGCTGCGCGCGGACCTGATCGAGGGCACGTCGTTCTCGGGTGCGGTGGACGCCATCAATGCCGAGGCCAAGCGACTGCGCGAGGACGAGGGCTGCAACGTTATCGTCTGCATTGCGCACACGCTCAACGCTAAGCCCTTTGCCGCACGGCTCGCCGGCGTCGATGCCCTGGTCGCAGGCCACGAACACATCAACCTTAACGAGAAGGTGACGGGAGCCGACGGCAAGACAATCCACGTTGTCGAGGCGGGCAGCGCCTTTGCCGAAGTGGGACTGCTTTCCGTCCCCTACGAGTACGACACCAAGGGCACCGAAAGCACCGACGATGACACGGTGGCAGTATACGCAGACAAAAGCGACGAGAAGCTCTATACCGCCAAGGATGTAAACGTTCTTTTGACCGATCCCAACAAGGGCTCCACCTATCAGAGCATCCTTGATGAGGTCCACGACAACAAGATCAAGCCGCTCGACGATGCCTTTAGCGCCGCATCGAGCGAGGTGATCGGCACGAGCTCTACCAATTATTTCTACGGCGAGAACGCATCTGGCACGCACGGCTGGGAAATGGTGCGCACCACCGATTTCCGCCCCAGCAAGGAGGGCGACACCACCAAGGCCCAGACCATCGGCCATGTGATCTGCGGCTCCTATCTTGACCTGACGGGCGCAGACCTTGCCATCGAGAACGCGGGTGGCATCCGCGGCGGCATCGCTGCAGGCGATGTGACCGCAGGCAACGTCATCGCTATCTCGCCCTACGGCAACACCGTGGAGACCTGGACCATGACCGGTGCGGACTTCCTTGCAGCGCTCGAGCACTCGCTGCAGATCAGCGACGAGTGCAATCACAGTTATGAGCTTCAGCAAGCCTACGTGGCAGCCGGCCATACCGAGCAGGAAGCGCAAGACAAGTACAAGTGGCGCGATGACTCTGGCAGCGTTCTCTCCTTTGGCGGCATCAACGTGACGATTGATTGGACGCAGCCCGAAGGCAAGCGCATTGTGAGTGCCACACTTGCCAAGGACGGCAGCACGCTCGATCCCACCAAGACCTATACCGTCGCCACCAACAACTACATCACTACCAACACGACCGACTTCCCCACCTTCGCACACGCCACCAAGCGCACCGAGTGGGGCACGTGTGAGGCGGCGCTGAGGGCGCTGATTGGGCAAAACGGCTGGGAGAGCAAGATGGCCTCGCTCGCGGGCACCATCAGCTTCGGCTCCGCAGCCGTTGACCCCACGCCCACACCGGCCCCGACGCCTAAGCCCTCGCCTAAGACGGACACGACGACCACGAAGGTCATCACCAAGAAGACGACCGGCAAGCTCGCCGCAACGGGAGACCGCACGCTGGCAGTAGTTGGCACGTGCCTTATCGGCGGCATCATCGTCATCATTCTCGGCATTATCTGGAAGCGTCGACGCTAAGCTACACCGCCGGGCCTTGCAGCCCCGCCGCGTAAACCTTATATCGAGCACAGAAGCCCGTCCGAATTTGAACTGCCTCCCATTTCTTGGACATGAGAAATGGGAGGCTTTCTTTATGCG
>CATYVH010000022.1 GCA_958413765.1 uncultured Collinsella sp. | reverse complement strand
CCTCGCGGCCTAGTCGCTATTTAGGGCGTCCAAGATTTGGGACGCAGTTCAGTGTCGGTCGCGGGGCTGATTGGTTTCTAGTGGCTGTGCGGGCAGTTGGCGCAGCAGCCACTCGTGGCGCTGGTGCTGGAGCCGTCGCTTCGCTGGTCGGTGTTGTAGAAGCCGCTGCCCTTAAACTTGATGCCGCTGGCCGAGAACGTCTTGGCGGCCGGAGCGCCGCAGTTGGGGCACACGACCTCGGGGGTCTCGGACATGGGATGCTCAACCTCAAACACGTTGCCGCAGCTCGAGCACTTGTAATCGTAGCGCGCCATAATACTTCCTTTTCAGCACAAAGCGGGCAGATTACTCTGCCCGCAAAAATTCAAACGTCTGTAACTGTACCCTATATCGGGCGTTTTATCACGCTTCGCCCCAGAATCTATGCGTGTTGCGCAGGAGCTGTGCGGTTTTGCTCTCGGCGGCCGCAACGTCGGCCTCGTCAGCCTGCCAGGTCCAGTTGCCCGTGGCCACGCCCGGTACGTTCATGCGCGTGTCGTCGCCAAGCCCCAGCACGTCCTGCAGCGGCATCATCACCAGGGGAGCGTCGCTTGTCAGCGCGTCGCTCATCAGCTTGGCTGCCACCTCAACACCGCTCGGCTCGTCGCCGCCCGCAAAGGAGCGCGTGCACCAACCCGCGAGCGTCGACGTGTCATGCGTCGATGTGTACAGGATCTTGCCGGGCGTAGGGTGCACGCCGCAACGAACGTCGTAATCGCTAAACTCCAGTACGTCCATACCGGGGAAGCCGCAAGTCGAAGCCATGGCGCGAACGCCGGGCGTCAGGTAACCCAGATCCTCGGCGATAAAGTTGAGCGGACCCAGCTCGTCATAGGCGGTCTGGAACAGGTCCTTGCCCGGGCCTGACAGCCAACGCCCGTCGGCGCAGGCCTTACCCGCGGGAATGCTAAAGTAGCTGTGGAAGCCCAGGAAGTGATCCAGGCGCACGCGGTCGTAGAGCGAAAACGCACGACGCAGGCGATCCATCCACCAGCGGTAGCCGTTCTGCTTCATGTGGTCCCAGCGGAACGTCGGGTTGCCCCACACCTGACCCTCGGGCGCAAAGTTGTCGGGCGGCGCGCCCGAAATCTCAATTGCCTTGCCGGTATCGGACAGCCAGAAGTTCTCGGGCTCGCTCCACGCGTCGGCCGAATCGTCCGAAACGTACATGGGAATGTCGCCGATGACCTCGATGTCCTTCTTGTGCGCATAGTTCATGAGTTCGCACCAGGCCAGGTCAAAGCGGTACTGCATGTACGCCTGCAACTCTGCCTCGCCGTGGAAACGCTTGTCGTCAATCAGATGCTCGTTGTAGCGCGCGACATCTGCCGGCCAATCGTGGCGCGACTCGCCTTCAAAGTGCTTCTTAACGGCCATATAGACGCAGTACTTCTCGAGCCAATCGGCATTGCGATGTTTAAACGCGGTGTACAACGGGTCGGCATCTTCGCCGCCGCGGGCCTTCCAGGTCTCAAAGTCGGCGGCCAGCTCCTTGTGGCTCTCGGGTAGCAGGTCGATATTGCCTGCAAAGGCCGAAGGACCGGCGTAAGGGGAGCGGAAGAAGTCCGTGGGGTTGACGGGCAAGACCTGCCAGTAGCGCATGCCCATAGCGGCCAGATGGTCGATAAAGCGACGCGTGGGCGCGCCGATCGTGCCGGGCTTGCCGTCATCGGTCGGCACCGAGGTGATGTGACACACGACGCCCGCGCCGTGATCGAGCGGCTCCTGCAGACGCTGCTCGGCATGGTGATAGATGATCGAAGAGCCCAGCGGATACAGATCGAGCGTGACCGTACCGTTGTGGATCTCGCACTCGTGACCGCTGATCACGTCACTCGCGCATTCGTCGAGCGCCGGAATCGTCACGCGGTGCGAATTGCGCAGGCTGCGGTTGATGATAACCGTCGCGGACTCGCCATCCTTGCCCGTGCGGTTGTATGCCAGCACCTCGTCGTTGAGCGCGAAGGCCTTGATCTCGCCGTCGATCATAAATGGCAGTGCGCGGCGTACGGCAGAGGCGTTCTTGACAATAGCCAGCGTATCGAAGTCGTGCAGGTCTTCCTTCAAGGGCAGGGTGCGGCGGTTGCCCGGATCGGTAAGGCCCTCCAGGCCGTACTCGTCGCCGTAGTAGATTGAAGGCACGCCGGGGAAGGTCATCTGCATGAGCGTTGCAAGCCAAAAACGGCTCTTGGCCAGGCCCATCGAGTTTTCGTCCAGGCGCCACTTGCTGCGCTCGCACTCGGGCAGCTGCGACTCGTCGGGGCCACCGCCGAGCACCGAGATAATGCGTGGGCGGTCGTGGCTCGACAGCAGGTTGAGCGCGCAGGACAGGGCTTCGCGCGGATAATTCTCGCGCAGGGTCTCGATATCCTCGGCTGCCTGGTAGGCATTCTTGTAGCCCATCAAAAAGCCGATGACCATGTCGCGGAAGGGGTAATCCATAACAGAATCCAACTCGGAGCCCTGTAGGTAGCGACGCAGATGGCCGTAGCTAATCTTGTTGGAGGCGTCTTCCCAGACTTCGCCGAGCAACAGTGCGTCAGGCTTTTCGTCAAGTACGGCCTTCTTGATCTCGGCTAGGAAGTCGTCGGAAAGCTCGTCAGCGACGTCCAGGCGCCAGCCATGAGCGCCGGCACGTAGCCATTTACGGATCACGCCGTCCTTGCCCAGGAGCCGCTCGCGTACCAGCTCGGAGCTTTCATTGATGGCGGGCATATTGCCCATGCCCCACCAGCAGTCGTACGAGCCGTCCTCGTGGAAATAAAACGCATCGCGCCACGGCGAGTCCTCGCTCTGCCACGCGCCCACGCCGGGGTAGTTGCCGTAGCGGTTGAAATAGATGGAGTCGTCACCCGTATGGTTAAAGACGCCGTCCAGGATGATGGAGATGCCCAGCTTCTCGGCTGCCTGGCACAGCTCGGTAAAATCCTGCTCGGTGCCCAGGATTGGGTCGATCTTGGTGTAGTCGGCCGTGTCGTAGCGGTGGTTGCTCGCGGCCTCAAAGATGGGGTTGAGGTAGATGGCCGTAAAGCCCAGCTCGGCGATGCGGGGCAGGTCATTTTGGATACCCTTGAGCGAGCCGCCGTAAAAGTCCCAGGTCTTGATGGATCCGTCCTCGGCACGCTCGTACACGGGCGGCTCGTTCCAGTCCTCGACCATGCGGCGCTGGATTCCGTTGCGTGGCTTTTCGACTTCGGCCAGCGTGCGCTCGCGCCAGTTTTCGTCGCGAGCATAGCGATCGGGGAAGATCTGGTAGACCATACCGCGCTCGTACCAGGTGGGACGGTTCTCGCGGTGCTTGTAGACGGTGACCTGGAACGACGGCACTTCGGCGTAGTCGTAGGTTACGCCCTCGCCGCCGGTGCGACCTTGCGGCGCGCCCAGGCGAACCTCGGGCTGGCCCTCGATATTGCAGATAAAGCTGTACCAGATAAGACAGGGCTCGGTGCACTCAAGCTCTACGGTAAATATGCCGTCGCCCTCGTGCGTCATGGGATACCGAGACTCGCCGATCTCATCGACCCAAGTGCGCAGGGTGAGCGTTGCCTGGTTGGGGTCGGCATCCTCCAAGATCACCGAGAGCGAAACGGAAGTGCCAGTGGTCACAGCGCCAAACGGAGTGCGAAACTGCGGTAGGCGGCTGTTGTGTATCAATCTCATAGTACGGTCCAGTTCAATAGAATCATGGCCTGCTGGCCATGGGCTTTACGCACAGGATGTAAGTATATCTGTTGTACACAGGCTGTATAAACAACATCCGTTTACCATCGGCGAACGGTTGTCCTAGAAAATCGTTTTACCACTACCTACAGAGAAGGGGCGCCCGGTTGGAGCGCCCCTTGCTTAGGGTTTGATGAGGTTTGGATCGTCTCTGAGCTAGCGGCGCTTGCGGGTGGCCGTTGCCTTGCGGACGGAGGTCTTCTTGGTCGGAGCCTTTTCCTCGGTCGAAGCTGCGGGGGAGACCGTGGCTTCCTTGGCGGGTTCGACCTTAGGCTCGGCCTTTGCCGTAGCCTTCGGAGCGGTCTTCGGTGCCGGCTTGGGCTTTGTCTCGGGCTTGGGCTCCTCTTTGACGGCGGCGGGCTTAGCCTCTGCCTTGGCGGCTGCGGCCTTGGTCGTGGACTTCTTGGCCGTCGTCGTAGAGCGCTTGCGCGTGGTGCTCTTGGCGGCGGGCTTGGCCTCGACGGTTGTCTCCGCCTTGGACTCGGCAGGCGTCTCCTCAACCTTGACGGCGGGCTTTGCGGCGCTCTTCGGGGTAGCCTTGGTCGCAGCGGTCTTGGTCGTCGACTTCGTTGCCGCGGTCTTCTTGGTGGCTGTGGTCTTGGTCGTGGTCGTCTTCTTGGCAGCGGTCTTTGCCGGAGCCTTGGCGGCCGGCTTGGCCTCTGCGACCTTGGCCTTTACCTCGGGAGCAGCCTCGGCCTCGACGGCCTTCTTGGCAGCGGCGGTCATGCGCTTGCGCGTGGTCGTTATCTTGGCAGCCGTTGTTTTATTCGCGGCGGCCTTGGTCGTCGTAACCTTTTTAGCGGTCGTCTTGCGGGTCGCGGTCTTCTTAGCTGCGGGCTTTGCAGCAGTCTTGACCTCGACCTCTGCTTCAGGGGCAACTTCAGCCTTCACCTTTGGCTCGGCCTTTGCGGGCTCAGCCTCAACCGGCTTCTCCTCGGCCTTGGGCTCCTCGGCGGCCACCGGCTCAGCAACAGCCTCAGGCTCGTCGACAACACCCGCCGGCCTCTCAATCTCCGGATGCATAAAGAAGTACAGGTCCAGATACTTATCGGCCGAACGCGTCCAGCTAAAGTCCTGGCTCATGGCCTGCGTGACCAGCTGGTTCCAGGCGTCGCGATTATCCCAGAACAGACGTGCCGCGCGGAACACGGCGTCGCCCATCTCGTCGCCGTTAAAGTTACTAAACGAGAAGCCCGTGCCCTCACCGGTAAACTCGTTATACGGAATCACCGTGTCCTTCAGACCACCGGTCTCGCGCACGATGGGCAGGGTGCCGTAGCGCATGGCGATGATCTGCGACAGGCCACAGGGCTCAAACTTCGACGGCATCAGGAACATGTCGGCAGCAGCATACATGCGCTGCGACAGCGCCGGATCGAACTCGATGCGCGCGGCCATGGTGCCGGGGTACTTGTTCTGGAAGTAGCGCAGGCCGTCCTCGTAGTCGCGGTCGCCGGTGCCCAGCACCGCCACCTGCACGCCGCCGGCCAAAATGCGGTCAAGCGCGTACATGACCAGGTCCATGCCCTTCTGGCGCGTCAGGCGCGTGACCATCACCATAAGCGGGCGGTCGTCGCGCACCTCGAGCCCCAGCTCTTCCTGCAGCTTGGCCTTGCACACGGCCTTGCCGGAACGGTCTTCAACCGTGTAGTTGGCGGCAATGCGCTTGTCGGTCGCCGGGTCAAAGCCCGCCACATCAATGCCGTTGAGGATGCCCTGCAGCGCGTACGAACGCTCGCGCAGCACACCGTCCAGGCCCTCGCCAAACTCGGGCGTCTGGATCTCGTTGGCATAGGTGGGGCTCACCGTAGTGATGGCGTCGGCATAGCGCAGCGCGCCCAGCATGTAGTTGATGCTGCAGGCGTCGCAACGCAGCTGCGAGGCGGCCGCCGGAATATGCGCCACGCCCAGGATGTCCTCCATCACGGTGTCGCTAAACTGGCCCTGGAACGCCACGTTGTGGATCGAGAACACGGTCTTGACGCGGTCGTACAGCGGAAGGCCCTGGTAGAACTCGCGCAAGAACACGGGCGCCAGTGCCGTCTGCCAGTCGTTGCAGTGCAGGATGTCACACTCAAAGCCCTCGGGCAGGTGCTGCAGACTCTCGGTGATGGCCTTGGAGAAGAACGCAAAGCGCTCGCCGTCATCAAAGAAGCCGTACGGATAGTCGCGCGCAAAGTAGCGTTCGTTGTCGATGAACATATACGTGACGCCGTCGTGCTCGAGCTTCTCGAGCCCGCAGTACTCATTGCGCCAGCCCAGACTCACGTAAAAGTCGGCAAAGTGCTCCATCTGCGCCTTGTACTCGTTCTTGATGGTGGCGTATTTGGGCACCATCACGATGACTTCGGCGCCGGCACGCACAAGCGCCGCAGGCAGTGAGCCCGCCACGTCGCCCAGGCCACCGGTCTTCACAAACGGTGCGCACTCGGCCGAGGCAAACACGATCTGCATCTTTTTGCTGGAATCAGCCATTTTGTCTCCCATGTTGCAATTCGAGAATAGCCGCCTGGCGCAAACCGGGCGGCTATTCTACATGTTACGAGCGATGTTGCGGTGCCAACGTTAACGTACGATGGTGGTGTCGGAAGTTAACGGAGCCTTGCCCAGCACCAGGATGTTCTCGGGCGTGCCGCGAAGCTCGGTGTTGGTGGGAACCACGTTGTTCTTGTCCAGAATGGCGTTCTCGACGCGGGCGCCGCTCTTGATGATGCAGCTCTGGTTGATGATCGAGTTGGTCACCGAAGCGCCTTCCTCGACCACGACGCCGCGCGACAGGATCGAGTTGCGTACGGTGCCCTTGATGATGCAGCCGGCCGAGATGATCGAGTTGCACGCGTGGCTGCCGGTCGCATAGCGCGAAGGCGGCACGTCGTGAGCCTTGGTCAGGATCGGGCGCTCGGGATCGAAGAGCTGGTCGGCCACGGTCTGGTCGAGCAGGTCCATGCTGCGGCGATACAGCGACTTCTCGCTAAACACGCCCACGACCTCGCCCTTGTACTCGTAGCTGCACACGTCGATGTTGCCAAAGTCGCCCTGGAGTGCCTCGAGCAGGTCCAGATAGTCGGCGGCCTGGTAGTGGTCGATAATCTCGAGGAGCGTCTCGCGGTTGACGATGCAGCAGTCCATGGAGGCGTTGTCGCCGTACGCGACGCCGGCGCTCACGCCCGTCAGGCGGCCGTTCTCGTTAATCTCGAGTTTGGTCTCGTCTTCGACATTGCGCGTGGCCTTGCAGTACACCACGGTCATCTGGGCACCGGAGTTCTCGTGCGCCTCGATGATGGTGTTGAGGTCCATGTTAAAGATGATGTTGGTGCCCATCATCACAACATAGGGATTCTCCGAGCGCTGGAACAGCGTCTTGTTGGAGATGATGTCGCGCAGCAGGAAGCGCATGCCGCCCTTGGTGGTGCCATACGCGTTGCCGGGCACCATGAACAGGCCGCCCTTCTTGCGGTCCAGGCCCCAGTCCTTGCCCGAGCCCACGTGGTCGATCAGCGAACGGTAATTACCCGGCATGACGACACCGACGGTCTTGATGCCGGCATTCATCATGTTGGACAGCGGAAAGTCGATCAGGCGGTAGCGGCCCAAAAACGGAACGGACGCGATGGGGCGGTCCTTGAGTAGGACACTGCCGTAGGACGAAGAGTAGTTAGCGGTGATATAACCGATGGCCTTGCGATTGATCATCGGATCATTCCCCCTTCCCGATAACGACGTCATTTCCAACGACGGCCGTATCCTTGGTGGTATCGACAGAGCCGAGCTTCACGCCCTCTTCGACCGTGGAGTTCTCGCCCAAAATAGCGCGGCAGATGTGCGCGCCGCTCTTAACGTGCGCACCCGGCAGCAGCACGGAGTCCTCGACCACGGCGCGCTCCTCGATGATGACATCGGTCGAAAGGATCGAGTGGCGAGCGGTGCCGTAGATCTTGCAGCCGTTGGAGACCAGGCAGTCGTCCAGGCGGCCGTCCGGTCCAATGTAGTGCGGCGGACGCGTGGTGATGTTGGACATGATGGGGAAGTTCTTGTCAAACAGATCGAACTCGGGGTTGTTGCCCAGCAGGTCCATCGAGGTCTCATGGAAGCTGGCGATGGTGCCGACGTCCTTCCAAAAGCCGTGGAACTCGTAGCTGTACAGGCGCTTGTTCTCGCCGAGCAGCTTGGGGATGATGTCCTTACCAAAGTCGTGGCTCGAGCGCTGATCCAGAGCGTCCTCCTCGAGCGCCTCGATCAGCACGTCGGCCGAGAAGATGTAGATGCCCATGGATGCGAGGTTCGAATCGGGCTTCTCGGGCTTCTCGGTGAACTTGGTGATGCGCCCGTCCTCGGGGTCGGTGGTCAGGATGCCAAAGCGGCTGGCCTCCTCCCACGGCACGGGCATAACGCTCACCGTGAGGTCGGCGTTATTCTCGATGTGCGTCTTGAGCATCTTGCGGTAGTCCATGCGATACAGGTGATCGCCCGAAAGAATCAGGACGTACTTGGGGTCGTTGGCCTTGATGTAGTCGAGGTTCTGCGTAATGGCGTCGGCCGTGCCCGCATACCAGGCGCCACCGGTCTGCGTCTCGTACGGCGGCAGGATCGACACGCCGCCGTCGCGGCTGTCCAGATCCCAGGCCTCGCCGGAGCCCACATAGGCATGCAGCAGGTAGGGACGGTACTGCGTCAGAACGCCCACCGTGTCGATGCCCGAGTTGGAGCAGTTGGAGAGCGAAAAGTCGATAATGCGGAACTTGCCACCAAAGCTAACCGCCGGCTTGGCGATCTTTTGGGTGAGTGCCCCCAATCGGCTGCCCTGTCCTCCTGCGAGGAGCATCGCGATGCATTCTTTCTTACTCATCGATTTCTCCTTCTGTCATCGATGTTCCTAAACCCATTAGCGACGGGCGCAGCGCAACGTTGCGCCCGTCGAGTAATGCCGTGCGGCAAAGGGAGCTCGCGCGCCTTTACGCGTGCCAGATCTCGTCGCGGTACTCGCGAATGGTGCGGTCGCTCGAGAACCAGCCGGAGGAGGCGGTGTTGAGCAAGGCCTTGCGGTTCCAGGTCTCCTGGTCGCCGTAGCTGTTCGTGAGCGCCTCCCATGCATCCACATAGCTGCGGAAGTCGGCCATGACCAGGTCGGGGTCGTTGTTGTTCATGAGCTCGTTGTAGATGCTTTCGAAGTTGCCCGAAAGGCCGGCAAACGTGTTGTCCTTGAGCTCGTCCATCACGCGGCCCAGACGCTCGCGGTCGCCGTTGAGCGTATCCCAAGCAAAGTAGCTGTTGGATGCCCAGAGCTGCTCGACCTCGGGGGCGGTCAGGCCAAAGATGGCCTCGTTCTCGCGACCGGCCAGGTCGGCGATCTCGATGTTGGCGCCGTCGAGGGTGCCCAGCGTAATGGCGCCGTTCATCATGAGCTTCATGTTGGACGTGCCCGAGGCCTCCTTGCCGGCCGTGGAGATCTGCTCCGAGATCTCGGCGGCGGGGTAGATGAGCTGGGCGTTGCTCACACGGAAGTTGGGGATAAAGCAGACCTTCATAACCTCGTTCACGCGGGCGTCGTTGTTGATGACCTCGGCGACGGAGTTAATGAGGCGGATGGTCTCCTTGGCGAAGGTGTAGCTCGAGGCGGCCTTGCCACTAAAGATGAAGGTCGTCGGCGTCACGTGGAAGTTGGGATCGGCGATGCGACGGTTGTAGATGTCCATCACCTTCATGATGTTCATGAGCTGGCGCTTGTAGGCGTGGAAGCGCTTAACCTGAACATCGAAGACGGTGTTGGGGTCGATGACCAGACCGGTCTCGGCCTTAACGTAGGCGGCCAGACGCTCCTTGTTGGCGCGCTTAGAGGCACCCACGGCCTTCAAGAACTCGGTGTCGTCCTTAAACTCCTTGAGTTTCTCCAGCTCAAAGGCGTCCTTAAGCCAGCCATCGCCAATGGCCTCGGTCACGAGCTTGGCGTAGGTGGGGTTGGCCTCGGCAAAGAAGCGACGGTGCGATATGCCGTTGGTCTTGTTGTTGAACTTCTCGGGCGTCAGGGCATAGAAGTCCTTGAGCACGATGTTCTTGATGATGTCGGAGTGGATCTTGGCCACGCCGTTGACGCTATGGCTGCAGATCACAGACAGGTTGGCCATGCGAATCTCGCCGTCCCACAGAATGGCGGTCTGGCGCAGACGCTCCTGCCAGCCCTCCTGCGTGGTGTCGAACGACTCGTGCCAACGGCGGCTGATCTCGTCGATGATCTGGTACACGCGGGGGAGGAGCTTGGAGAACGTGCCGATGGGCCACTTCTCTAGAGCCTCGGGCAGGATGGTGTGGTTGGTGTAGCTCACGACCTGCGTCACGATGTTCCAGGCGTCATCCCACTCGAGCTTCTTCTCGTCGATGAGGATACGCATGAGCTCGGGGCCGCACATGGCGGGGTGGGTATCGTTGGTGTGGATGGCCACAAACTGCGGCAGCAGCTCCCAGTTCGCGCCGTGCTCCTTCTCAAAGGTGTCGAGCAGGCTGTAGATACCGGCGGAAACAAACAGGTACTCCTGCTTCAGGCGCAGTAGACGGCCGTGCTCGCCGGCGTCGTTGGGGTAGAGGATGGCGCTGATGGCCTCGGCCTCAGCGCGCTCGGCATCGGCCAGAGCATAGTCGCCACGGTTGAAGGCCTCCAGATCAAAGTGCTCCTCGACCGGCTCGGCGGCCCAGACGCGCAGCTTGTTGACGGTTTCGCCGGCATAGCCCACGACGGGGATGTCATAAGGGACGGCCAGGATGTCCTGCGTGTCTACCGTGCGGTAGAACGTGCGGCCGTTCTCCTCAAAGCCCTCGACGCGGCCGCCAAACTTAATGGTCACGGCCTTGTCCTGACGACGGACTTCCCAAGGATAGCCGTGGGTGAGCCACTCGTCGGTGGCCTCGACCTGGCTGCCGTTGACGATCTCCTGCTTAAACAGGCCGTAGCGGTAGCGCATGCCGTTGCCGTAGCCGGCAATGCCCTCGGCCGCCATGGAATCCAGGAAGCACGCGGCCAGACGACCCAGGCCACCGTTGCCCAGGGCCGGATCGGGCTCCTGGTTCTCGATGACGGATAGGTCAAAGCCCATGTCGTCGAGCGCCTCGGCGACCATGTCGCGCACGCCAAAGTTGAGCAGGTAGTTGTCGAGCAGGCGGCCGATCAAAAACTCGATCGAGAAGTAGTACACGCGCTTTTTGCCCTCGGCGGTGACGCGGGCGTCACTCTTGGTGGCAACGGTGCGCGCCTTCTCGGCCACGAGCTTGGCCAGGGCGTTAAAGCGGTCGAGGTCGCTGGCGGCCTCGACGCTCTTGCCGCTGATGCTCATGACGGCATCGCGATAGAGCTCGGTAAACTCCTGCTTGTTGTCGAAGATCTTATTCATACGTTCCTTTCCCCCGGGGATGTTTCTCCCGGAACGGTTATGACTTGTATCCTACGCCCCGTCGGGGCGGGTAATTACAGCTGTAACGGTTTTGTTACGCATCCTTGGCAGACGGCTTAACAGAAGCAGACTTGGCCTTGGTAGCGGCCTTTTTGGCAGCCGGTTTCTTGGCTGCGGCCTTAGCAGCGGGCTTTGCGGCAGCCTTGGCCTTGGCCTTGGTCGTCGTGGCCTTCGCCTTAGCCGGAGCCTTCTTGGCAGCCGCAGGCTTAGGCTTCACCGAGGACGTGCGCTTCTTGGGCGCAGCCTTGGGCTCCTCGACCATCGGCGGCTTATAGCTGCTGGGACCGCGGCGCTTAAGCACCACGCCTGCCAGGCCAGGCACCTTAATCTCAATAGAGTCCATCTGCCCGTTCCAGGGATAGGGCTCGCTCGAGCAGGTGTAGGGCTCCTCGCCGGCGTATCCGCTGCCGCCAAACTCGGGACGGTCGGAATCAAAGATGACCTCCCAGTCACCCTCGCGCGGCACGCCCACGCGGAAGCTCTCGTAGCTTGCCGGGTCAAAGTTGATCAGGATCACCAGGTCGTCGTCGACGTCCTCGCCCTGGCGCACAAAGCTCACGATGGACTGCTTGGAGTTATCCGCATCGATCCAGGTAAAGCCGTCGTCGGTGTAGCCGCGCTCGTACAGGGCGGGCTCGGCGGTGTACAGGTGGTTGAGCGCCTTGATAAACGCCTGATGATGACGGTGGGTCTCGTACTCCTCGGTCAGGAACCACTGGATGGACTCGTAGTAGCGCCACTCAATAAACTGGCCGATCTCGTTGCCCATAAAGTTGAGCTTGGCACCGGGGTGCGTCATTTGGTAGAAAGCCAGCGTGCGCAGGCCGGCAAACTGGCGCCACCAGTCGCCCGGCATGCGGCCGATCAGCGAGCACTTGCCGTGCACGACCTCGTCGTGGCTCAGCGGGCAGATAAAGTTCTCGGTAAAGGCGTACATGATGGAGAACGTGAGCAGCCCGTGGTTGCCGGGGCGCCACGGAAAATCGGTCTGCATGTAGTGCAGGGTGTCGTTCATCCAGCCCATGTCCCACTTGTAGTGGAAGCCCAAGCCGCCGTCCTGCGGCGGGTAGGTCACGAGCGGCCACGCGGTGGACTCCTCGGCCATCATCATCACGTCGGGGTAGTGTGCCTCCACGGCGCAGTTGACCTGGCGGATAAATGCGCTGGCGTCCAGGTCCTCCTCGGTACCGTACTTGTTGAACTTCTTTTGGCCGGGATCGTCGATGCCAAAGTTGAGGTACAGCATGCTGGACACGCCGTCCATGCGAATGCCGTCCACGTGGAAGTTCTCGAGCCAGTACAGCACGTTGGAGACCAGGAAGGAGCGGACCTCGCCACGGGCGAAGTCAAACTTGTGCGTGCCCCAGTTGGGGTGAATCTCGTGCTCAAACAGCATGTGGCCGTTAAAGGTGGCAAGGCCGTGGGAGTCGGCGCAAAAGCCGCCGGGCACCCAGTCCATGATCACGCCGATGCCCGCCTCGTGGCACGCATCGATAAAGTGCATGAGCTGCTGCGGGTTGCCATAGCGCGACGTGGCGGCGTAATATCCGGTCGTCTGGTAGCCCCAGGAGCCGTCGAAGGGATGCTCCATAAGCGGCATGACCTCGATATGCGTGTAGCCCATGTCGCACACGTAGTCCACGAGCTCCACTGATAGGTCGTCGTAGGTGTAAAACTCGCCGCGCTGCGCGGGGAAGGGATCCATGGGGCCGGGATAGTTGCCGTACTCGTCCGGCTCGCCCTGCGGCGCGTCGCCGTGGCGCTTCCACGAGCCAATATGCACCTCGTAGATGTTCAGCGGCTGCGACATGTGGTTGTGGCCGGCGCGCCGCTTGAGCCACGCGGCGTCGTTCCACTTATAGCCATCGAGGGTCCACAGCACGCTGGCGGTACCCGGAGGGCACTCAGCCTTAAAGGCGTATGGATCGGCCTTGTAGAGCTTTTCGCCCTCGTTGGTCTCGATGAGGTACTTATAGAGCTGGCCCTGCTCGGCGCCAGGAATAAAGCCTTCCCAAATAGCGCTCGTATGCACGGGCACCAGAGGGTTGGCTTCTTCATCCCAGTCGTTAAATTCGCCAATGACATGCACGCTCTTTACATCGGGCGCCCAAACGCAAAAGCGCCAGCCGCGCGTACGGTTCTGCGTGTCGGGGTGCGCGCCCATCTTTTCCCAGCTGCGCTCCCACGTGCCGATGCCAAATAGATAGACATCGTCCTTGGTGAGCTCCGGTGCGTGCGGGGCGGCTTTACGGGTTGCGGGCTTTTTAGCCGTTGGCTTTAGCTTTGTATCGCTCACGTTTGATCCCATCATGACGCGGCAGCGTGTTGCCTTGGTGACTAGATGCGAAAGGTCCAAGGCTGCACGAATCGAAGGGACGGCGATAGTTCTATGATTCGTTCCACCTCGCGTGCTCGGTGGAACTTTCGGCAGAAACTACGATAACACCTGTACGTTACTTTTATGAAGGAAAGTGGTTTTTGGGCGGCGTTTAATCGGTAAGCGCCATGTTTAGACCACTGGCAGAATTGCGATGGTAAAACTCTTGACAGTTTTACCAAATAGAGTTTCTAAACTATTAAGATTAACGTTTGGTAAAACGTTTTTAGCAGGTTGTTTACCATTTGACATCGAAAGGTACGTATATGTTCCAGACCGCCGCTCCCAATGTTGCTTTTATTTTCGATTGCGACGGCACGCTGGTTAATAGCACCCCCGTTTGGGCCTATGCCCAGCCCGAGTTATTGCACCGCCACGGAGTTGACGTAACGGTCGACGATTTTGCCCAGTTTGAGCATTTGTCGCTCGAGGACGAGTGCCAGGCCTACCACGACACCTGGGACATTGGCGCGAATGGCGAAGAGCTGTATCGCGAGCTGAGCGACATCCTGATCGATGGCTACTCCAAGGTGCCGCCGCGCAAGGGGCTCCTGGCATTTTTGGAGCAGGCGAAGGCGGCGGGCATTGCCATGTGCGTTGCCACGTCCACGCCAGCCGAGCTGGTTAAATCTGCGCTTGCGGGAGCCGGGCTCGACGCGTACATGGAGTTTGTTACCACGACGGGTGAGGCAGGACGCTCCAAACAGTTCCCCGATGTGTACGAGCTGGCTCTGCGTCGCCTTGAGGAGCGCCATGGGCACAAGTTTGAGCGCGCCTGGGTGTTTGAGGATGCCGTCTTTGGGCTTAAGAGCTCTGGGGTCGCTGGCTTTAAGCGTGTGGGTATTTATGACCCGCACGGCCGCATGAAGCGCGACGACGTACGCGCCAACTGCGATTTCTTTATCGACAGCTATAAGGACCTGGATCTGGATCACGTGCTGGCGTTTGAGGGATAGGCGAGGGCTGTGGTTTGTAAGGTATTAGTGGTCTGCGGCTCGCCCGTGGTGGCGAGCGCGGATCTGTTGCGTAGGCTAGCAGGGGAGTGCGACCACGTCATCGCTGTGGACCGCGGCCTGGATGCTCTGCTGGGTGCCGGTTTGAGCTGCGACGTATATGTGGGGGATGCCGACACGGTGAGCGACGCAGGCCGCGCGCTGGTCGATGCCGCCACCGACTTTGAAGTTGAGCGCCACGACCCGTACAAGGACTATACCGACCTGGCGCTGGCGCTCGATTCCGTCCGACGCCGCTGGCCGGGTGCCGAAGTGGTTGCGACCTGCGCCACGGGCGGCCGCCCGGATATGGCGCTTTCCGTACTGGGCCTGCTCGCAGGCTACGATGACGCTCCAGTCTGGATTGCCGAGGACAAGGTGGTTTCCCGCATCCTTCGCGCAGGCGAGTCGTGGACCATCGAAGGCGCCGAGGGCAAGACGTTCTCCATCATCGCAATTGCCCCCAACACCAAGGTAAGCGAACACGGCCTAGAATGGGAGCTAGACCACAGCCCCCTGGGCCTGTTGGCCGACACGGGCATCAGCAACGTCGTCAGGTCAACAGCCACGATCCAAGTCCGCACCGGCACCGCCATCGCTTTCCTATATCAATAGGCTCAATCGGCATTTAAAGTCTCACCCAAAAAAGTCCTTGCACGTCGAGTCAACTTCCCCTATAGTATCTCCTCGTCACGGGGGCGTAGCTCAGCTGGGAGAGCGCTTGACTGGCAGTCAAGAGGTCAGGGGTTCGATCCCCCTCGTCTCCACCATCGTGAATCCAAAGGCCTTCGGAATACCGAAGGCCTTTTTTCATGCCAAAACACCTCGTGCCGCAAACCCACACCAACACCAACAAAAAGTTGCACAATTTATTTCCCATATCTGTACATAGTTTGTTAGCCAAACTCAATTACCAGAGCAGCTCGCTGCTCCATGTGGGTCACAGGAACGTCCCTAACCGCCGCCGGCACCCCAATAACCTGCGCCAACGTGAACAACTTCCCAAAACAACCCCCTTAGCACGTCAAATGAACGATATGTTGTCCAACGCAGCCCAAATCAGTTTCACTAACAGCTTGTGCTAGGATATCAAACGTTACATGGGTTCAACTGTGCTCACGGCTCCAGCAAGTCACAAAGCGCAGGGTCGATCAGCATCCGGCCGTAACGGCGGTGCCAGAAACACCACGAGCTCCAATATCGATTGCCATGCGCGATTTTGCACTTGTTTTTGTGGCTATTTATAAGTTTTCATTGGACAGTGCAATACGTTATTACGGCACATCACAGCAGTCTTTAGCTGTTTGCGTGCGGTCCAGTTTTGCACCCGCTTGACTGGCTCGCACGCAGCCAGCTGGGGACGCGGTCATTTTGCGATACACATCCGCGTCTCTAGCAACTGCACTTATACATACCGTTCACGGTGAGGCAGAGCCACGTGCTTGTCTAACTGGGCTCAGGGTTTGAATATGGAGCGCCTTCGCGCACAAGCGCCCTGGCGAAGCCATACCCAAACCCCGTGAGCCACACGTAAGACAGCAAGGGGGTGGTGCTCGTGTGGTATGTAATCCAGGTCATTAACGGTCGCGAAGACGTAATGCGCGAGCGCATTGAGCGTATCGTGCCGGCTGGTACCATGCAGGAGCTCTTTTATCCCCAATTTCAAACCGAGATCAAAGTACACGGCGAATGGGTCAGTACGACCAAGCCGCTCTTTCCCGGTTATCTTATCTGCGATACGGCAGATCCCCGCACCGTGCAACAGTATCTGCTGCGCATGGACGACTTTGCCCGGGTGTTATCACAGGACGGTCAGTTTGTGCCGCTGGCAATAGAAGAGGTCCAACTTATTGGCGGCTTTACGCATAGGGGAGACCGCGTAGTGCCCATGAGCGAGGCCCTTAAAGACGGTGACCAGGTCGTAGTTACGGCAGGCCCACTGCTGGGTCACGAAGGCCTTATCAAAACCATTAACAGACGCAAGAGCACTGCTTATTTGGAGCTCGACCTGTGCGGCCGACGCGTAACTACGCGCGTTGGCCTCGCCGTGCTTTCCAACGAGCAACGCGTCATGCGAAACCTTAAAAAGGCGATCGCCTAGCTGCAGACGGTCGCTACTCAGAACAGGGAGGATCCCCGACCCGGGGACGAAGTGTTGGAAGAGAACGTGTCGGATAAAACTCAATATACAACGGATGCGCCCGCGGGGGCGGCACTGATTGCTCAGGCCATGGACCGGCGTGAGGGCGCCGGCCGCTACAGGGCCATGCAATCCATTATGGACTGGGATCGCTCGCGCCTTGCCTACCGCACCGTTAAGCGCGCGTTCGACATCGTGTTCAGCGGCTGCGTGCTGGCTGTCATCGCCGTACCCAGCCTTGTGCTCGCCGCGGCCATCCGCCTTGAGAGCGAGGGCAACCCGTTCTACAGCCAGATCCGCGTGGGCCAGACCCACCGTGACGGCAGCCTGTCAACCTTCCGCATGTGGAAGTTCCGATCCATGTACAGGGACGCCGACGAGCGCCTCGCCGAGCTCAGGGAGCAGAACGAGATCGCCGGCGCCATGTTCAAGATGAGGGAGGACCCCCGCGTCACCAAGATCGGCAGGTTCATCCGCAAGCACTCCATCGATGAGTTCCCGCAGTTCCTCAACGTGTTCATGGGGGAGATGTCCGTGGTGGGCCCGCGCCCGCCGCTGCCGAATGAGGTCGCAGAGTATACGGAGTACGACCTGCAGCGTTTGGCTGTGAAGCCGGGGATCACCGGCTGGTGGCAGGTCACTGAGCGCAACTCGACGGGATTCGACGGCATGGTCCGTTGCGACCTGGAATATATCGCCAATCGGGGCGTTTTCTTCGATTTGAAAATAATCCTACTCACTGTGATTGAGGTTGTCAGCGGAAATGGCGCTTGCTAAAGAGACTAGATGGAAATACGAAGACGCCAGTTCAAGGGTTGATCTTCCTGGGCGAGTCGAAGTCCTGGGCGCCCCCGTTGACCCCTGGACGATGGAGCAGACCGTCGAGGCGACCGACGCGCTCATCAAGGAGGGGCGCTTCGCCCACCTTATCGGCGTGAATGCCGACAAGCTGCTGCAGATGCGCGACGATCCAGAGATGGACGCATGCGTGCGCCGATGCGAAATCGTGAATGCCGATGGCGCGTCCATGGTCATGGCCGCCAAGAAGCTGGGCGTGGACCTGCCCGGACGAGTGGCCGGCATCGACCTCATGTGGGAGCTGTGCGGGCTGGCCGAGCGCGAGGGGCACAGGGTCTACCTGCTGGGCGCCAAGGCCGAGGTGGTCGCCGAGACTGCCGAGGTACTGTCCGAGAGGTATCCCAATATGGTCCTCGCGGGCTACCGTGACGGCTACTTCGGCAACGACGAGTTCGACGCCGTGATATCCGAGGTTGAGCAGACTAAACCCGACATCGTTTTCGTGGGCATCACCTCGCCCAAGAAGGAGCGCCTTATCGAGCGTTTCCGCGAGCTGGGCGCCAAGGGCGCTTTCGTGGGCGTGGGGGGTTCGTTCGACGTGGTCTCCGGCAACATCCCGCGCGCCCCGATGTGGATGCAGCGCGCGAACCTGGAGTGGCTCTTCCGCATGATGCAGGAGCCCAAGCGCCTGGTGAAGCGCTACGTGGTCGGCAACACCCGTTTCTACATGCTTCTCCGCAAGGAGTCAAAGAGGAGCAAGGCCAATGACTAAGAAGAAAGTAATGCTCGTCTTCGGCACCCGCCCGGAGGCAATCAAGATGTGCCCGCTCGTCAATGAGCTGAAGACACGCACGGATGAGTTTGAGACCGTCGTGACCGTGACCGGCCAGCATCGAGAGATGCTCGATCAGGTGCTGCGTGTCTTCGGCGTGACTCCTGACCACGACCTTGCGATCATGAAGCCGGGCCAGACGCTGTTCGACGTGACGTGCGACGTGCTGCTCAAGCTCAGGGCCGTCCTCGAGGACGAGAGGCCCGATGTCGTCCTAGTCCACGGAGACACCACGACCAGCTTCGCCTCGGCGCTCGCGTGCTTTTACCTTCAGATTCCCGTGGGCCACGTCGAGGCCGGCCTGCGCACGCACGATATCTACAGCCCCTGGCCGGAGGAGTTCAACCGCCAGGCGGTCGACATCGTGAGCGAGTACTACTTTGCCCCGACGGAGGCGAGCAAGGAGAATTTGCTCGGGGAGGGCAAGCCCGAGTCCAGGATCTGGGTCACCGGCAACACCGGCATCGACGCCCTGCGCACCACCGTGCGCGAGGGCTACTCCCACCCCGAGCTCGAGTGGGCGGAAAGCTCGCGCCTCATCCTCATCACGGCGCACCGCCGCGAGAACCTGGGAGAGCCAATGCACCGCATGTTCCGCGCCATCCGCCGCGTGATGGAGGAGCACCCAGACACCAAGGCGATCTACCCCATCCACATGAACCCGATCGTCCGCAAGGCCGCCCATGAGGAGCTCGACGGCTTCGACAGGCTCCACATCATCGACCCGCTCGAGGTTCTCGACTTCCACAACTTCATGGCCGCCAGCCACCTCATCCTCACCGACTCGGGCGGCATCCAGGAGGAGGCGCCTAGCCTGGGCAAGCCGGTCCTCGTCATGCGAGACACCACCGAGCGCCCCGAGGGAGTCGCCGCCGGCACGCTGAAACTCGTCGGCACCGAGGAAGACGTCATCTACCGCGAGTTCAGTCGTCTGCTCTCCGATGAGGGGGAGTACGCGGCCATGAGCCATGCCTCGAACCCCTACGGTGATGGTCATGCGAGCGAGCGGATCGGCGACGTGCTGGAAGGTAGGTCGCGATGATTCGGGTCCTGCACATCATTCAACAGTTAGGACCCGGCAGGGGCGGGGTGAGGACCTTCGTCTCTACGATGCTTGATTGCCCAGCTCCCGATATCGAGCAGAGCGTACTTTCGGTTGGACGCGTCGAAGGGGACAGGTTCGGAGAGCGATTCTACGGTCCTTTAATTGATAGCTACAGCCCGCTGCTGGTTGGCACTCTGGGGGCGAAGCGCCTTGGCGCTTTTCTGTCGAAGCACCGTTTCGACATCGTTCAGATTCACACGAACAACGCACTCGGCTTCGTCTTCGCCTCTGAGGCCAAAAAAGCCGGAGTTCCCTCGCGCATCGTGCACTGCCATAACAGCGCGCTTGGCAGCACCTCGCGTTTGAAGAATATGGTCAACGTGGCCATGATAGAGAGGTTTCTCCCGTCGGCGAGTGAGCGCTGGGCATGCAGCGAGGTCGCAGGTGAATATCTCTTTCAGGGCGCTGGCTATGCATTGGTGCACAACGGGGTCGATTCCGATAAATTCCGATTCTCGTCCTCTGACCGGGCTGCCGTTAGACATCGGCTTGGGATCCCGGGCAATGCCACCGTCATAGGGTTTGTCGGGGCAGGCATTCCTGCGAAAAACACCCTGCGCGCCCTCGATATCTTCAATCAGCTGCGCTCCAGTGAGGCCGATTCCCGCCTTCTGCTCTTCGGCCAAGCCGAGGAACTTCCCCTTGCGAAGGAGAAGGCGGCTAAATTGGGGCTGAGCGAATCGGCGGTTTTCATCGGTACCGTTGACGATATCTGGAGGTACTACAGCGCCATGGATGCGCTGCTTGCCCCCTCTTTCCACGAGGGGCTACCGATTGCCTTCATTGAGGCCCAGGCAAATGGACTGCCCATCCTCAGCTCTGACGCGGTTACCCAAGAGGCCGATCTGACGGGCCTTCTCAAGCGCGCAGCACTTTCGCTTTCCAACAAGGAGTGGGCTGATTTACTGGAAACCTGCGCCGGCAAAAGGGAACTAACTGCCGAGGCGGACTATGTTCCGTTTCTTGATAAAGCGGGTTACACCACGAGGTCGCTCTACGAGCAGCTCTCTGATCGCTATAGGAATATGACTAAAGGAGCGTAATATGACGACCGAGTATTTATCCATGCAAGAGGTGAAAGCTGCCGAGCTGCGGCTCCTTCGCATTTTCGACTGCTATTGTCGAGAGAACAATCTGCGATATTCAATGGGTTCCGGCACTCTTCTCGGTGCGGTTAGGCACAAGGGGTTCATTCCCTGGGATGATGATATCGATGTCGTCATGCCCGTTGAGGACTACAGGAAGTTTCTGGCTGGCTTCGTCTCCCGTACTGGAGCGGAGCAATCCCATGTTGGGCTTGCCAGTCAGCTGAACCTTAAAGGTTCAGCTGCAATTCCTTTTGAAAAACTGGTGGATACCAGCATTGAGGTAAAGTCTGCATTCATTGCAGAGGGAATCCGCGAATATGTGTGGATCGATATCTTTCCGATTGTTTCTTTCGAAAGTGAAGCCGAAGCCAGCAAGGCCTGGGATGCAGCAGCTCGATATAAGTACCTGTTCCAAGCATCAAGATGGAGCTCGGGACAGCCAGGAGTTGCTGGCTGCTTCAAAACCGTCTTCGGCGCGTTTGCCAGGCACACCCCTCTGCAACAGTGGGCTCTCGGCAAGCTAAGAACGATGACGGATAACGGTTGCTTTTCAACTATCGGCACTGCTGCCAATCTGGCTTGGGCGGTCAGCCAGTCGCTGGAGGTTTTCCCCGCGAGCCTGTTTAACAACTTGGTTGAATACGAATTCGAAAACGAACAGTTCTTTGGCTTTGAGGATGCGGACCGCTATCTCTCGATAATGTACGGGGACTATATGTCACTTCCGCCTGCCGACAAGCGTATTGCGCATGAGTTGAAGGCCTGGCGCGTCAGCGTTTCCAGCGACTTCGACCCTACAAGTAGCGGAAGCACCGATGAACAAGATTGCTAAGGCGCTTAAATGGGGCGCTTCCGCCCTACGGGTTGCCAAGATGTGCGTTGTGGCCGGAAATTGGCTCAAGATCGCCTCAGGCAAACCATTGTACCTGGGCAAGGGTGCACGAGTGATATTGGGCGAAGGCGCAACTCTAGTACTGGAAGGCGGCGTTTACATGAACGAGGGCTGCCGCGTGACGGCAGTCCAATCCGCCCTCATCGGTGCAAACACGCTCTTTGGTCCTAATGTCCAGATTTACGACCACGACCACGAATTCGACTGCAGAGGGGTTAGCTCAAAGTTAACCTACGCGCCGGTTTCGATTGGTCAGCATTGTTGCCTTTGCGCTAATGCAGTCGTTAAGCGCGGCTCCTCGATTGCGTGCCGCCCTCTCGTCTCGGAGAACCCTGTTGTCACGTGCGACCTTACCGAGTCGGGCGCGCTGTACGCCGGTGCGCCCGCTCGATTGGTATAGAGATACGACTAGGAAGCCTTCTTAAACGTGGATCAAAAGCTGAACATAACCCTTATCGTGCCCGTGTACAACGTTAGGCGCTACCTCGAGCAGTGCGTCCGCTCAATTCTTGAACAGTCGTATTCAGTTTTCGAGGTGTTGCTCGTCGACGACGGGTCGACCGACGGGTCGGGCGAGCTGTGTGATCGACTCTCCTCTGAGAACGATTGCGTGCGGACAGTGCATAAGGAGAACGCGGGGTTGGGTTTCGCGCGTAACACGGGGCTTGACAACCTGAGCCCTGAGTCAACGCACGTAATGTTCGTGGACTCGGATGACTGGCTCGAATCCGACATGGTTGAGACGTTAGCCCGAGCCATTGAGGACACCGGGGCGGATTGTGTTCTGGGCGGTTTCACCAAGCGAGATGATAAAGGAAGTCCCCAGTTTGAGTTCAAACTCGAGGATGCCGTGTGGGAGGGCGACGAGCTAGCAAAGAGGTTTATACCCCGCGTATGCGGCAGCTCCCCCGAGATGTCCGATTCGATTCCAATGTCGGTATGTTCGTCTATTTTCGCAACAAGGAACATAAACGAACATATCCTGCGCTTTCCCTCGGAGCGCGAGGTAATCAGCGAAGACTTCGTCTTTAAATACAAGTACCTCAGGACTAGCAACAAGGTAGTGACGACGAGCAACGTGGGGTATTCGTACCGCACGAACCTTTCGTCACTTACCACTTCGTATAGACCAGATCGCTTCGACGCCAGTCTTTATTTCTACGACTACGCTCTTCGACTCGTGGCGGACTCGCCCTCGGAATCGGAATGCGTTTTGAGATTAAAAAAGACCTTATTTATCAATATGAAGATGTGCATCTCGCAGGAAGTGCCTCGCGTAAGCGGTAAGAGCCGCCGCGACGCCTGCCGCGCCATTCACAATATGGCGGGCGACGAACGCCTGATGAAAGTGATTAATGACTACCCATGCGAGAGACTCCGCTTTAAGCAGAAGGTCTTCGTGCAGTTGCTGAGGCACCAGGCCGCAAACGTTCTCTACATGGCTGCGGTTAAGGGGGTCATCTAGATTGGAGACGCGAACATGGCTTTGAGAGACGTGGTGAGGAAGGTTTACAACAAGCTCCTCGTGAACAACGAGGGGTACTTGAAGTACCTGCGTTCACGCGGTGTCACTATTGGTGAGGACGTCACGTTCCATTGCCCCGGCGACACGCACGTCGACATCACCGACCCGCACCTTCTGACAATCGGCGACCACGTTAACCTCACGGGGCCCATTACTATCCTTACCCATGACTACGGCTGGTCAGTAGTCAAGGGCAAGACGGGCGAAATTCTGGGCAACGAGAAACCGGTCACCATCGGCAACAACGTCTTCGTCGGGTGGGGCGCCACCATCCTTTGCGGCACGACTATCGAGGACAACGTCATTATCGGCGCCCATGCTGTGGTGAGCGGTCATGTCGAGGGCAATTCTGTTTGGGGGGGGGTGCCCGCTCGTCGAATCTGCTCATTGGAGCACTATAGGGAGAAGAGAGCCGCAGCGCAGGTCGAGGAAGCCAAGGAATACGTGCGGAGATTCCGTTCAAGGTGGGGCCGCAATCCCAAGCCCGAGGAGATTCGTGAGTACTTCCCGCTATTCGCAGACCCCGAGCATCTCTGCGGTGTGCATGAGTCGCAGGCGAGCTTGATGGGGACGTGGGATGAGAGCCTAAAGTGGATGAAGAACGCTAAACAATACGAGGATTACAACGACTTCATCGATGACTGTAAATAAAGCACGATCATCCCGCGCTTTCAGAAAGGATGAAATGTCAATAGATAAATCGGTGCAGAAAATGAGTGTCCGTCTGACCGTCGATGAATTCGCATTCATCGTCAGCATGGGCATCGCGCTTAACACTCAGGTAGCGGGTTACGACATCCCGAATGTTGTCGTATACGGGATATCCGTTTTTTGGATCGTCGTTGCTTTATCAAGGACCGTTTCTACTAGCGGCCCTCTCAACCGAGGGCTTAAGCCACTTGGAATAAGGTTCGCACTGCCAAAAATGCTGATTCTGCTGTATTCCTACTTTCTATTTGTTACGGGCCTATCATCCTCGGGGCACCCAGGGGGTTTCAATCAGTTCATTGCTGTTGCACTCCCAATCGCGTCTGTTTATCTATATGGCAAAAAGACCATCGATCTTGTCTTTTATTCATGCCTCGTCTCGTTTCTTTTTGTTGTTCCGTATACGTGCATGATTGCGGGTATTGGTTGTCTAGTCGCACCCATTGAAGCTATGTTTAATTCTTTGGCGTTCAACCCATTCGAAACGCATCAGTTTACCTTCACTGCTGCCTTCTTGTCGGTTTATTACCTCTTGATCGATTGCGAACGGGGGAGGGGAATCAAAACAATTGCGTCTCTTACAATGTGCTTCATGGGTTTTAAGCGAATTGTCCTTCTTGCGATCGTCGTGGTTGTTGTGGTCCACGTTATTCATAGTCATTTAGGGAAGAAAGCCGGGGCGCAGATTTACTCGGCTGGTTTGTTTTTACTGGCAGTCTGCTGTTTCGTCTTTGTCGTGCTGTTGTATAACGGCTTCATCTCTAGCTGGATGTCGGGTCACTCTCTAAATGTAATGGGTAGAAACTACTATTGGCAGGTCACCGTTGACAATAGTGTGTTTAGCCCTCTCTATATCGGTGCGGGTGTCAACTCGCTTACGCATTTATTTACGACAACTTATTCTTACCTGCATGTCGGAGGAGTCCATTGCGACATCCTTAAGTATTACTATGAAATTGGTTTTTTCGGATTTCTTTGCTGGCTCGGATATTTTCTTGTCTATCTCCCGGCTTGGATTCACAAGGTGTGCGGCGAGGAAACCTTCAACGCGTATGTTCTGATCACCTTATTCATGTTCGTCCTATTTTTTACGGACAACGTCGATATTTATTACGGGTCGCAGCTCTTGTTCGCCGCAATCCCCATGGTTATTTGGGTGAAATCACACTCCTCTTTAGAAGAGGGGGGCGAAAATGGGACGGTATAAATATCTGTTAAAAAACGTTGGGCTTCTTACAATCAGCAATTTTGCTACCAAATTGCTGAGTTTCTTCCTGGTTCCGTTATATACAAGCGTCCTCACGACTGGTGAGTACGGTACCTATGACGTCTTCTATACGACTGTCGGGGTTCTACTGCCAATTGTTACTTTAAATATTCAAGAGGGCGTGCTTAGATTCTCTTTGGAAAGGGACTATGACAGAGATGGCGTTGCTACGGTTGGATTCAGGTGCACCCTCTTAGGAACCGCTCTTGTAATGGTGGGGCTCTTAATCGTGAGCCGGACTGATCTATTTGAGCTCACCCCTTTGTATTCTTTTTACTTTCTATTGATGTTCGCGTCGCAGGCCTTTTCGGGACTATTGCTCTTTTATGCGCGAGGACTTGATAAAATAGCCGATTTATCCATCTCTGGTGTCCTCGGATCGTTCATTACGATTGTGCTTAACGTCGTCTTGCTCGTTCCCCTTAACATGGGGCTTGATGGCTATTTTCTCGCCAATATCCTTGGCCCACTTAGTCAATTAATTTTCCTAGTTATCAAGACGGGAATCCTAAAACATATACGGCTCTTTTCTGCATATAAAGTAGAGACTAAAGAGCTTATTGTCTATTCGCTCCCACTTGCCGCCAACAGCATTGCCTGGTGGGTGACGAGCGTCTCTGACCGCTACGTTGTCATATTCTTCTGTGGCTTGGCGGCAAATGGTATCTACTCAGTCGCCTCCAAGATCCCTTCGATTCTGAGCATCTTACAAAATATCTTCAGTCAAGCCTGGACCCTCTCGGTCGTAAAAGACTACGACCCTGATGACAGCAATGGGTTCTTTGCCCAGACCTATTCAATTTACAACTGCATGCTCACCATTGTCTGTTCTGCGATCATCGTTTTAGATAAGGTGTTTGCTCGCTTTCTTTATGCGAACGATTTTTTCGTTGCTTGGCAGTACGTCCCCTGGCTGACGATTGCGATTATCTTCGGCGCTCTCTCAAACTATCTCGGCGGTTTTTTCACCGCCGTGAAAGACACCAAGAGCTTTGCAACATCTTCTGCTGCCGGAGCGATCACCAATCTTGTGCTGAACCTCATTTTCGTTCCTTTCTTTGGTCCTATGGCAGCCGCTATTTCCACAACGATTTGCTATGTGGAAGTTTGGATTCTCAGACTCGTTCGTGCCAAGCGCTATGTGAGGATCCGCATCAATCTTGTGCGTGATGTCGCCACTTACGCTCTTTTGATAGCTCAGTCCCTCACCCTTCTTTTAGTTACTGATGAGATAGGTATGTATGCGCTCTTGTCCGCACTTTTTATCGTCGTCGTGGTTCTCTACGCGAAGGACCTTGTCGGTGTGACGAAGAAGTTGTTTTCGATAAAAGGAGTTAGGTGATCGTAATGCCTTTAACTGAAGTCATAAAAAATACGGCTAAGCCAATTTGGTTTAGTATTAAAGATATTCCCGAGGCACCAAAACGGCTCGATGGAGTTCTACTTTCTCGCAAGGCTGAGATCGATTATCGAAAAGTAGTTCTTATATGCAACATGGGCCGTGGCTACTTATGCAATCCGAAATATATTTCCGAGGCGTTGAATAGACTTTATCCTGGTAAATTCGACCTCGTTCTTCTGTTGAACGAACCTCAAGACGATATCCCTTCTTACGTTCGCCAAGTTGCCTACGGGAGCCATCAAGCTCGTTACGAGTTGTCGACTGCAAGATTCTGGATAGACAATTGCCGTCGATCGAAGAACGTTCCAAAGCGGAAAGATCAAATCTACATTCAGACCTGGCATGCTTATCTTTCGCCTAAACGCGTTGAGGGGGACGTTGCCGAGCACCTTCCCTATGAATATGTTCGCGATGCCAAGCGAGATGGAAATGATACGGACCTGATGTTCGCAGACAATCGCCTCTATGAGGATGTCTATCGAAGGGCGTTTTGGTACAGCGGGCCTATTGTTAGGTGCGGTAATCCTAGGAACAGGCCTTTGGTTCTAGGCGATGACGTAGCTCGAAGAAAAGTCCGTAATATTCTAGGAATTCCTGAGGATGAATTACTTTGCGTCTATGCTCCCACTTTCAGGCGTAACGAAGAGATGGATGCCTACCGCTTTGACTATGATGCTTTAATTCATGCGCTAGGCGAAAGGTTCGGACGTAAGTTTACATTTGCTTATCGCTTGCATCCGAATATTGCAAAATTGCACAGGCCCGATTTCTTGCAAAAGTATGCAGATGCCAGCTTCTATAAAGACGCCCAGGAGCTTCTTTCAGCTACGGATGTGCTTCTAACCGATTACTCATCTATCATGGAGGATTTTATGCTTACGGGCAGGCCTGGATTCATTTATGCCCCTGATGTTGCTTCTTATAGCGATGACAGAGGCTTCTATTACTCGCTGCAGGATCGCCCTTTCCCCGTTGCTCAAAATGAAGAGGAGCTTCTTTCGGAAATCTTGGGGTATAGCGAAGACGAGCACAAGCGTGATGTTGAGCGATTTTCGGAGATGATCGGTCTAGAGGACGACGGGCGCGGCGACGAGGCAATTGCCAAAATCATTAATTGCTTGGCTACCCCGGGTGTGACCGTCGAAGAGGTGATTGGTCGTGGTTAAGGTCAACAAGTCCATTATCCTTGCCGCCGGCAAGTCTTCCCAGTTCTTCCCGCCGCTGTACGACAAGCCCAAGGGGCTTTTCGAATACAAGGGCGAGGTGCTCATCGAGCGGCAGATCCGTCAGCTTCGCGAGGCTGGCGTCGAGGACATCGCCGTGGTTGTGGGCTACGAGAAGGAGCGCTTCTTCTACCTCGAGGACGAGTTCGGCGTCGACCTGGTGGTGAGCACCCGCTGGGCAGACGAGTCGAACCTCTCGAGCCTGGACCTCGTTCGCGACCGCATGGGCGGCTCCTTCCTGTGCTGCGCCGACCACTGGTACGCGGAGAACCCGTTCGTCGGCTTCGGCGGCGGGGACCGCTCCGTGCGCATGGTGCGCGAGCAGGGGGACGCCACGCGCGAGCTCGTCGCGGACGTCTGCGCCGACGGGCGGCTGGCGAACCTCCGCTGCGGAGCCCCCTCGGGCACTTGCATGGTGGGCGCGGCCTATATCGCGCCCGAGTGGGCGGAGCGGTTCTTCGGGCTCTACGATCGCGAGCGCGGGTACATCGGCGTCAAGGGCCTCCTGTGGGAGCAGTTCTGGGGCCGGCATGCCGACGAGCTGCCGCTCTTCGCCGTCGCCGCCCCCGAAGGCATGCTCGAGTTCGACAGCATGGAGGAGCTCGGCGAGGACGGCGTGCTCGCGAACGTTAGCCCCGCCGCAATCGCCAACATCTGCCGCCTTCTCTCGTGCGCGCCCGAGGAGATAACCCACATCAAGCCGCTGAACGCGGGCCTGACGAACGTCTCGTTCTCGTTCCACCTCAGGCACGAGAAGTACGTATACAGGCACCCGGGCGTGAGTTCTTCCGCCCTGGTCGACCGCGACGCCGAGGTGGTTGCCGAGCGCACGGCGATGGAGCTGGGCATCGACCCCTCCGTCATCGACATTAGCCCCGAGGGCTGGAAGCTCTCGCGCTTCGTGCCCTCGTCGTGCTCCTTCGACTACGAGAACCCAGCGGACCTCGCGGCGGGCGTGGGGCAAATCCGCGCGTTCCACGAGAGCGGCGCCTCCTGCGCGCTCGCGGTCGACCTCCTCTCCGAGGGCGACCGCCTGCTCGAGCTCGCCTCCCCGAGGAAGGGCGAGGCCGTGGGGCACCTCGCCGGCCTGAGGCGCCGCCTGGGCCGAGCATGGCACCACGTGGAGCTCGACGATTGGCCGAAGGTGCTCTGCCACAACGACACGTACGCGGTCAACTGGATCGTCGGCGACGAGGGCCTGTGCATGATCGACTGGGAGTACGCGGGCATGAACGACCCGATGAACGACCTGGCGACCATGGTGGTGCGCGACGGGCTCTCGCGCGAGAAGGGCGACGAGATCCTGGCGCTGTACTTCGGGCGCGAGCCCAGCCCCGGGGAGAGGCGCCACGCCTACGGCGTGTTCGCGCTGTGCTCCTGGTACTGGATGTGCTGGTGCCTGTTCAAGGACACGCTGGGCGAGGACGGCTTCTTCATGCTGCGGAGCTGGCGCGCCCTCAACCTCTACCTCCCGCTTGCGCTCGAGAT
>CATYVH010000021.1 GCA_958413765.1 uncultured Collinsella sp. | reverse complement strand
TTTGCCCCGTCGCCCTCGGGCCGCATGCACCTGGGCAACGTGTTCAGCTGCCTGTGCGCGTGGCTTTCGGCCCGCAGCCAGGGCGGCAGTATCGTGTTGCGCATCGAGGACCTGGACGATCGCTGCAAGCGTCCCGAACTTGCGGCCCAGTTGATCGACGACCTGGCCTGGCTGGGTCTCGAGTGGGACGAAGGCCCCTACTACCAGCATGATCGCCTAGACCTGTACGAAGCCGCCTTGCGCCGGCTGCAAGACGCCGGCCTCACCTATCCCTGCTTTTGCACGCGCGCCGAGCTCCACGCCGCGAGCGCGCCGCACGCCAGCGACGGCACGCCTATCTACCGCGGCGCCTGCCGAGGCCTTTCTGCCGAGGAGGTTGCCCGCCGCAGCGCCCTGCGCGCCCCGGCCACGCGCCTGCGCGTGCCCACCGTCGATGACCTCGCCGACGACGTGGTCGAGTTTGTAGACCGCACGTACGGGGCCCAATGCGAAGCGCTCGCCACCGAGTGCGGCGACTTTTTGGTCCGCCGCAGCGACGGCGTTTTTGCCTATCAGCTAGCCGTGGTGGTCGACGACGCCGCCATGGGCGTCACCGAGATCGTGCGCGGATGCGACCTGCTGGGCTCCACGCCCCGCCAGATCTACCTGCAGCATCTGCTGGGACTTGCCACGCCGCACTACGCGCACATTCCGCTGCTCATGTCGCCGGACGGCCGCCGCCTTTCCAAGCGTGATCGCGATCTGGACCTGGGCGAACTCCGCGCCCGCTTTGGCACGCCCGAAGCGCTGCTGGGCTGGCTCGCCGGACAAACGGGCATCACGCCGGACACCGCACCGCGCGCGGCCGAGGAGCTGGCCGAGCACTTTAGCTGGGATGTTATCCGCGCGCACCGGGAAAACATCACCATAACGGCCGAGTAGCCAAACGCCCTGCCCCCTTCACTACCCCCCCCCGACGAGTGCGTAATTCTGTATCTTGTTATGTACGGAATAGTTCCGTACAATGATGCAAAGGAGGTTTTACCATGCCAACGATTGAGAAACAGCGCCGTATGGATCTAAGGCTGACCGAGCGTCAACGCCTTACTTACGAGCGCGCCGCGGCCTTGCGCGGGCAAACTCTCACCCAATGGGCCACGGCTCACCTTGACGAGAGCTCCGCACGTGACATCGCCGAGGCGTCAACAACCTATCTTTCTCCTGATGGTTTTGATGCATTTTGCGAAATGCTCGACTCACCCATGCCCCAAGCCGCAAAAGCGTTGCTCGACCGTAAAGCGATTTGGGAATGAGCACGTTTACCAAGCCCGTTCAACTCCCCGTTGGTCAAGGCATCGAGGCTTTCCACTGCGGTAATACCCTTGTAGACGGATGGGCTAAAAACAGATCAGCCTCGGCGCGAAGAAGAGGGTCGGCGGTTATATACGCATCGTATTACGACGGCGCAGTCGCCGGGTTCTATACGCTATGTACGCACTCCGTAGCTCGCGAAAATGTTGACGGAGGATGGTTCGTTCGGAACTCCCCCTCCCAAGTTCCCGCAGTGTTGCTTGGAATGATGGGGGTTGATGAGAAATTCAAGGGGCTTGGTCTGGGAGCATCGTTGCTCAAAGATGCCATCGAAAACGCCTTGAAAATTTCTGCCCTAGCGGGAGCGCGAGCTTTGGTTGTCGATCCAGTAGATGATGAGGCGGCAGCGTTCTATGCGCATTTCGGCTTTGCAGCCCTACCCGGCACCAACCGAATGGCGTTGAAACTCTAGACCGCCAGCAGCATCTCCTCCAGCTCCCAGTATGCCTTAAGTTACCCTACAGATAATGACTATTGCCAAAATGTAGGGTAACTACCCAAGGCATCATACGAAGAGCTCGCTATGCCTGCCCCTACGCAACATCCCAGGGCTGGAGTTCGTCGCCCAGGCGAACGATGCAGTCGTAGAGCACGGTGTGGCGCTCGGCCGGGTTGGCATCCCGATGAAAATGCCCGTAGTACCAGCGCTTGTAGTCCAAGCGATCTTCCAGCTCGTCGAAAAATGCCGTAAGCCGATCGACAGCTGGATAATTCCAGCCAGGTGCCGGATAGAGCGTGGGCGAGAGCATGCGCGTGGAGCAGGTGTGGGTGATCACGTAGTCGACCTTCCAGCCCACGCTATCGAGCTTTGCCCGCGCCTCCTCAAAGTTGCGCTCGCCCGGCAGCTCCTGCGGCCACCAGCTGGAATACGGGATGCGGTATTCCTTGTCCACACTCGTGGCGCCGCCCATGGTAAAGATCGTCGACCCACCGAGCTCAAAAACCTCGCCGCGCGTCAGGCGCCGTATAGGCGAGGTGTCCGACAGGCGTTGCGTCAGTCCACCGTGCCACAACTCCAGGGGGCGCTCCGCCCAATGGTCGTAGCGTTCGTGGTTGCCGTCGACGAACAGCACGGTATAGGGGCGCGACTCCAGCCAGGCGATATCGGCGCATTCCTCGGCAGAAAAATCCCACGGAAAGCCAAAGTCTCCCGCGATAATCAGATAGTCGTCGCTCGTCAGACTATCCCCAAGCTCCCAGTCGCGGAGCTTTTGCATGTCGATGCCACCGTGGACATCACCCGTCACATAAACCGTCATCGGATCACCACTTCCCTCTTATAGGCTTCGAGATCGTGCTCGATCTGCTCGTCGCCCGTGGCGTTGACCCACCACGGCCATTTAACGCAACACGCCGGCTCGTCGACCTGCGCAAACCACGACTTGAGCTCCTCCAGGCTCACCGGGGCGTAGCCGTTGGCGTCCACGCCCACGTCATAGCGCAGCAGCCCCTGCCTAAGGTTGAACGTGTTGTACGCGCCGCCGCAGCTGTGGATATGTCCGTGAAGATGCCAGCCGCCGTGCGACATGCCTTGCCAGTCGACCATGGGATAGTGGCTCAGCACGATTTTTTGGCGGTCGATCTTGAGCACACAAATGGGCGGCTCGACGATAAAAGCATCCGCCACCGCAGGCTGCGTCCAGTCTTTGTCGTGGTTGCCAGGCAGCAGATGGACGTGCTTGCATGCAATGCTCTTACGCAGCTCGTAGGCGTCTTGCACCGTCATCTTAAAGCTGAAGTCGCCCAGAATATAAAGCTCGTCGTCCAAAGCGACCTTGCTATTAATGTTGGCGACCATGGCGTCGTTCATCTGCGCACCAGTCGACCAAGGCCTGTCGGCGAGCCGCAGCATGTTCTCGTGTCCAAAGTGGGTATCGCTGGTAAACCAGATCATGGGAACCTCCTAACGCTGTTGCCCAGAATTTCCACTCGCCGCCCCACCCTACTCATCGGTGCATCGCGCCTCAATCGGCACGATATCTTGGTAGATCAGGCGATGCTTGTCGTCGCGCCATTCATCGTCATGGTAATGGCCAAAGAACCAGGTGCGGTAGTCGAGTCGCCCGTCGAGCTCGCCCAAAAAGGCCTGCAGCGAATCGTCGTAGAACTCGCGATTGCACTCCATGCACAGCTCGTCTGCCAAATCGACCGGCGCCTCGTGAGTCACAACATAGTCGACCTTCCAGCCCACACGATCGAGCGAGGCGCGACAGTATTCCATCTCGCTCTCACTCGGCATTTCCTCGGGCCACCACGTCTTTCCCTCCCGGCGCCACTGTTTGTCATGGCTCGCGGCGCCACCCATGGCGAGCACCGTGTTCCCCGCGATGTCGAACACCTCTCCGCGCATCAGGTGCAGCACATGCGGGCGAGCCTCGTGAACGAGGCCCCCGTTCCACTCTCGGATCGGCAGCCCCGCCAGCAGATGATAGTTCTCGTGATTGCCGTCGACAAAACACGTAGTCCAGGGCTTGGACTCAAACCAGTCGAGCCAGTATTTGTCGGTGTTTGAGCCACTCCATATAAAGCCAAAGTCGCCGGCAACGATCACCACGTCATCGCGCGTCAGCGTACGGCCCAATGGCCAAACGCGCGACGAGAAGCGGCTCGCCCCGTACTCGGCAACACCGTGAACGTCTCCGGTAACGAAAATGGACATTAAGCGGCACCTCCGTGCTGTGCGACTCTAGACAAATCGATGGCAGAAATTGCAGGCAGGCCTCGATATCTACACCCCTTAGGGCTTACCCCTCGTTCTTCCATCCAAACGGGCCAAACACCCAAAAAACTAGATCGAGCACACTGTTGGCGAACAGCATGTTGGGCAGGGTATCTTGCCTCGTTTGAGCGCGGTTGCCAATGGCACGCTCGTTTTAATGGCGTTTCGGGACAAGTTTTTGCATCCCGCAGAACGGTGGTAAATCTTGCCGTTCTTGGTGACGGTTACCTTGATTTTTGAGGTATCCACACTGCGGGGCTCGATGGGCGCGGTCGCTTCTCGATGAGCCGACGCTGTTTTCCAAGGCTTGCCTCTCGAAAAACCAGAATCGCAGAACCGATTGATATAGCTGTCGAAACATCCATCGAACAGCAGCCCCGTTGCCAGGCCCGCCATGAATCCACAGACGATCGCGGCCTCTCCCCTAATTTGCATATGTCCCTCCTTAATCGCTCTTAAAGAACAAGGCGGCGCGCGCCGCATGGAGCCTCATCACCCCCCCCCGGTACGCGCCGAAAATGACCCGCAGTCCCTTCTGTCCCTAACGAATCAACTGGCGGCGTTTATCGGACAGGAAGACACCGGCGGCTACCAGGACCGTGCCGCCGATAACGAAGGCCTCGCCCAGCAAGTCGAACGCATCGCCCGTGGCAGGCATCGCCGTCTGCTGCGTCGCAATCTCGGTTGTTGCCACCGCATGTTTGGCCTGGTACGTCACCTGCGTAGCGGTCTGAGCCTGCTCGCCATTCCCGCGTTCGGCGGCCTCTTGGCGAGCAATCTCGGCGTTGAGCTCGGCAATAGCCTGGTCGAGCTCGGCCTTGGCGGCGGTGTAGTTTGCAAGCGCCTCCAAGTATGCCGGTGCTACGGCATCCGTCGCAGCCGCGGCGGCATCGAGCTCGACCTTGGCGGACGCGGCGCGCTCGACGGCATCGTGAGCCGCGGCGATCTTGGCGTTGAGCGCCTCGTCTGCATCCTCAGCGCTGCCGTTGGCGATGGCTTCGGAAAGATTGATCCTGCGCAGGCGGACAACCGCGGCGGCAGAGGCGTCGCGAGTGGCAGCCGCATCCGCCACGGCGTCGTCGGCCTCCACCAAGTCGTACTCGGCATCGCTCACGGCCACCTCCGCGGCATCGAGCGCGGCATCGGCAGCAGCTTTGTCCTCAGCAGCCTGGGCAAGTGCTGCAGCGGCATTCTTAAGCTGGGAGGCACGCGCGGCAGCTGCATCAGACTTTGCTTGAGCCGTTGCCGCGGCGGCACTGGCATCGCTCGCAGCCAGCTGGGCCATATCGAGCTCCGACTGCGCGGCAGCTGCATCGATAGCTGCCTGATCGGCATTGCCCTGGGCGACAGCAAATTCAGCCTCCGCCTCGCGCTGATTGGCACGAGCGCCTTCGAGTGCAGACGATGCCGCATCAAACGCACGCTGAGCAGCGGCGATATCGGCCGAGTACGCCGCCAGCTCATTCTGGGCCGTGGCAAGTGCATCCTGTTTGTCGCCAACACCGGTACGAGCGGCGTCCAGTGCGCGCTTGGCAGCAGCCACCTTGCCCCTAGCAACGTCGAGCTCGCCAGACTTGGCGGCCACGGCGTCCTGCGCTGCCGCAACTGCGGCGTTGGCAGCGCTCAAATCGGCGCGGGCATCGCTCACGGCACGCGCGGCGGCGTTGGCTGCAGCCTGCTTTTGCTCCACGGCAGCTTGGGCCTCCGAGACCTTGGCAGTCGCGATATCAACATCAGCGGCAGCGCGCTCAACCTGGGCTTGCTTTGCCGCAGCGGTCTGTGATGCTGCATCCACCTTGTTGCCGGCATCGTTGGCAACGCCCTGCGCCGCAGCAAGCTCGTTGCGCGCCGCGTCCACGCCTTGCTCGGGATTTGCCAGAGAGTCGCACCACGCGTTCAACGCAGCCTCATACTCAGCAACCGTCATCGGATTGAGGTTATACGGCTTGTACCATTGACCAGAATATACAAATGTCTGCGCCTGTGTACTCCCGTACAGCGTCCCTCGCGTGCAAACGCCCATGCCCGTCACGGTGTAATCGGGGTTGATCACGTTGATGTAATGGCCGACCGATTCACCATGCTTCGCGGCGTAGGTATCAATCTCGGAACTATGCGCCGTATAAAAATCGTAAGCGGCCTTTCCCGTAAGGCCCGTCGCGCCCAGCGAGGCGGCAGCAGCGTCAAAGACGGCCTTCTCCTGATCGACCCACTGCTTAAACGGATTGCTTCCGTAGTTCCATGCCACGTTTTCGCCCACTTCGAACTGCCTGGCGTGATCGATCTTCGCGTCGGAGAAGTTCGCATCCGCAATGGCAGTCGCCATCATGGCATACGTCACCTTGAGCTCGCCCAGGCCAACGCTTGCGCGATACTCGTTACACGCTTTGAGCCACACAACCGCCTGCTTCATGTTGGCCAGGCTCGTCGCGTCGACCTCCTCACCCACCTTGTTATAGCTAGCGAGTTTGCAGTTGAGGATGATATCCGCCGCATCGTCGGCACCCACACTCTTAAAGAATGCGATGGCACCCTGGCGGTAGTTCCCCGCCGATGCATTCGCCGTTGCCTGAGCGGCATCGAGCTTTGCCTGGGCCTGAGCCACAGCCTGGTCGGCCTGCTGCTTTTGAACCTTCGCCTGATCGAGCGCCTTGTCGACAGCGTCTTTCTCGTCCTTGGCCACCGAAAGTTTGGCCTGAGCATCGGCCAGCTCCGTGAGCGCACTGGCATGATCGGTCTTGGCCTGGTCAAGAGCGGCATCGGCTGCTGTCTTGGCGGCAACAGCGGCATCCAGCTTGGACTGGGCTTCGGTAGCAACCTGCTGCTGAGCGGCAACTGCCTGCTGGGCAGTCTGCACCTCGCCCTCCGCGGAAGTCACCTCTTGCTCGGCGGCAGCAAGCTCGCCCTCGCGCTGCAACTGCGTGGCCTTGGCGGCCGTCAGCGCCTCTGACGCAGCAGCCACCTTTGCCTTGGCGGCTTCATACTCCGGGCCCGCAGCGCCCTGCTCGGCTCGATCCAGATCGGCCTTGGCCGCGTCATAGCTCGCCTGCGCGGCATCCACGTCCGCATCTGCCGTGGCCTTTGCCTGTTGAGCTGCCGAGAGCTTACCCTGCGCGTCCTGCTGCTTGGCAGCGGCGGCAGTGGCAGCGGTCTGAGCATCCGAGAGCTTGGCCTGCGCATCAACAACCTGCTGCTTTGCCTGCTCCAAATCACTCGCGGCCTGCTCTGCGGCAGCCTGGGCAGCGGCTACGGCCTCGGGCGTGGCGTCGGATGCAGCAGCCTGTGCAGCTTCGAGCGCAGACTGAGCATCGCGGGATGCCTTCCGGGCGGCAGTCAGGGCTTCGTCCTTGTCTGCCAGGTTCTTCTTGGCAGCATCAAGCGCAGCCTGAGCGTCCTCGAGCGCCTTGACATCCAGATCGGCCTTGTCCTGTGCAGTGCCCATCTGCTTTTCCAGCTCGGCCGAGGCAGCAGAAGCCGCGCTATCGCTTGCACCGCGGGCCGCGTCATAGGCGCCCTGCGCCTGCTGCTGGTTGACGGCGGCAGCATCGTAGGGAGCGGCAGACGCTTCCAGATCGGCCTTAGCGGCAGCAGCCTTGGCACGCGCCGCATCAACTGCAGCCTGCAGGTCGGCGACCTTCTGAGCCGCAGACACGGCACCCGCGCCAGCACCGGCGGCCGCAGCGCTCGTCCGCGGCGACATCACCGCAGCCGTTGCACCCGCGGCGCCAACGCCATCCGCATCCTGCGCCGCCGCGGCCAGGGGCGACAGCAGCGAGCCGCCCGTCATGGCAATCGTCGCCGCAGCAACCGTCGCCACGCGTCCAGCCGCCTTGGCCTTACCCAAAGCCTTGCCGTTCATGTCCTTGTTCATGTTCTTGCTCATTGCCGATTCCTTCCCACGGTGAGCCGTTGTTTGACACAGATAGTCGATCCAACTTGCCCCATTAAAAAGAGGTGATAACGGGGTAATTAAATTGAGCGATTTGAATCGCGGCGAACCTGGCATTCGCAAAAGCCAAACTCATAGTTCCGCTCGCGCTCAATCTCATCCAAATACTCGAGCTCTTCGCCACTTGGCTTATCTTCGTCCAGAGATACAAGCCAGTTCTCTGTGCGAGAACCGTCAGTACAACCATAAATGGTCTCGAGATTAATGAAATCGATATTGACGTTGTTAAAGGAGAAACTGCTGGTGCTCATGCTCAAGTCTCGTCTACATAAACTCAAATTGCTGTGCTTGGCCTCTTTTAGAGACCCCATCTCATACGCTATGACTGCAGTATATGCGCTCCGCTTGTATGTTGCAAGAACATTTTTATTTTTCTAGCGCATATAACAGATGTTCATTTCTGTAAACAGCACCGCTCTCCCCCGCCGCGCCCTCGCGCGCGGCATATTCGTTGAGATATTTCACCGGAATCGGCCATCTAGAGGGAGCCCCGTGGCGCGAAAGTCCCACATTCACCAGCTGGACCAGCAGCTCGGACAGATCGTCGCCTTCGAGTACCTCAATCGAACGCACATGAATCGCCGTTGCCAGGTCCTCCTTGGTACCGTTGTTGACGCCCACAAAGTAGCAGGTCAGCCCCGCCCGTTCGAACGTGCCAATGCCGTAATAGGGCGAGTTGTAGCTTTCGAAAAACTCCTTCTTACGACCCGCCTTACCCGTAAGCTGGTAATCGCGTACCAAGGTCGCAAAGTTATTAGAGAAGGTCGTCAAGCCCGTATCCCGCACGCGTGCGAGCATAGACCGTCCACCCGCCTGCACGTCAAAGATATAGGCATCCTTGTCAAGTTTGCCTTCGGCCGTCAGCAGCTCGAGCTCCAGCTCGTCCACGGGACCGTCCTCAATCGGATGCGAGGTGTAGTCCATGGTCCCGTCAGCGCCAATCGTTAGCGTTGCAAGGCGCTCATCCAGTTCAACCTTATCCTTCTCCTTGCGCGGGACACTGACGACGCCGCAGACCGTCACCGACTCAACGCCAAAAGAGCCAAGGTCAAACGCCCTCACCCGTCCGTCGGCAACATCTTGCTTAACCAGCAGTTCTTTGAGCATGGCCCCCAGGATCCCCTCCTGTGCGCCGCGCACCTTTGCATTCGACGCCGCCTTAAACAGCGGCTCGCACACATCCGGCGTCACATGCTGTTCCACCACCCCAGCGTGCAGGGCATAGCCATCGTTCTCGGCAACCTCGTTAGACACAACAATCAGGTTCCACGCCAACGGGTCAACAACCCCGCCGCTATACGACGCGCGCACATCCCAGGAGGAATCGCTGAGTCGATCGGCGAGTTTGCGCGCAATCCCGGCAAGCCCTTTGCGCGCAAACGACACCACGACCCGCTGCCCCACCGAACGTTCCGCAACCACGCGGGCATATTGCTCGCTTTTCAAAACCTTGTAGAAGCTCTTACGCGGATACTCTCTGAGCGACACCTGGGCAAAATCGCTGTACCGACGCTCAAGAATCTGCAGCTCTCGGTACAGGATGCCCTTCTTGGTATAGGCGACCTTTTCCGCTTGGGCAGAAAACGTAAGGTCACGACGTTTGGACGGCTTATCGCCCTTGGCGCGGCGCAGGATGTACTCGTCACTTTGTCCGTGCGCCAGCACCACCGTAGCCACAGGCGACAGCCTGTAACCCACCTGGCTGTTGATCTTCTTGAGTTCTAACTCGTCGCCTGCCGCACGACCGATGAGCACTCGGCGCTTGGTAAACGTTCGAATCTTGAGTTCGAAGGTGCAATCCTCGTTGATAACGGTCTCGACCGTTTCAATCTTGGCAGGACCCCTTCCGGCTTCCTCGACGGCATCACGACGAGCACCCTTGGCGCTTATGACATACAGGTGCCCCGCGTCGTTGGGGATCTCGTCCTCAATCCCCTCAAACTGCGAACACGAGTTGAACAGCAGGCGCAACGCGACATAATCGTCCAGCTCATCCCAATAAGTTTTAATCGGAACCATTTGCTCATGGCCGAGTGGGGCGTTAAGGTCGCCCGCCCGCGCGCCCGCTTTGACCATGAGAAAGATGCGGTTGTCCTCGAGCTGGGTGAGCGCGACAACCTTGCCCGTCTGGCACACATCGGCCATAAAGTCTGCCACGGCATGCTTGCCCGCATCACCGACGTTGCACCAAAAGACAGAATAGCGCTCCTCGGCGGCCGCGGGATCAAGCCGCAACACAAGCTCGGAAACCGCGATGTCTCCCAAGCCACACGGCTGGCTATGCTTCGATTGCACGACCGATCGCCTCCATCATCTCCAAACTGATTGCTCCATCAGCTGCCATATAGGGGAAGGAGAACACCATCCCCTCGCCATCGATCGGCTTTTGACGGAGCTCCAGCGCCGCTTCATCGGCCAAAACATTGACGATCAACAGGCGCTTCGCCCCAACTTTTTGAGCCTTTGCCTTAAAGCGCTCGGCATCCGTAGTCTCGCCGCCGGAGCGCCTGTAGGCCTCGTAGGCACCGATGCGATAGTGCTTAAAGTCGATCCACACCCCGGTCTTGTTGCCGGCGGCATCGAGCACCTCAAAGTCGCCACCCGTCTCGGCATGGGCCGCATCACCGCGCGTAAGCGAGTAACGCCCGTCGTAATATGCCTCAAAGATGGCCCTACCGGCAGACTCGCCCAGCTCTCCCAGGTATACCGCTTGGAACATATAGGGTGTCATGTGTGCCGTTGCCGCCGGCTGCAGCGTCGCGGGCACCCCGTCGCGCGACCAGCGCTCGCGCACCTCCCGAATCGACAACAACTCGGGCACGTGAGCCGCCGCCTGGCTTACCTGGCGAACCTTCGCGCCCTTTAATCCCTCGTTGTAGCGGCAACACTCCTCCAGACGGGCAGCAATCTGCTCAATAGGTTCACCCTCATAGCTGGGAAACTCAAAATGCGGCACCTTACACGCTCCGCCCTGCGCATACGCATAGCCACTCGCGGCAAACGGCATGTGCAACGCGGTGCTTTTGCGCGCAGGATAGCTCGCGAGATCCTCCCACGACAGGCAAAAATGATGCAGATAAAAGTCGCGCTCGTCATCGAAGGCGGCCAGCTCTTCCTCGCGCGCATCGAACGAGGTAACCTTCCATGCCAGCTTTTCGTGCTTCTCTTTTGCCAGGTTGTTCCTAAAGGCAGCAAGGTTCTGCTGCTTGCTGGCAGCGTGTTGCTTCTTGTCCGCCATGTGATTGTTGACGGCCGCACAGGCGCCAACCACCTGCTCCAGCTCGTAACCCATCGGCAAATCATGCAGGAACGAAAAGTCGCAATCGCCGGCGATTTCGCGGTCGAGCATCACTTGCACGTGCGGCATCTTTACGCTCGTACGCATCAAGCGGCCCACGGCCTGTGCCACGATGCGAGCGCCTTCGACCTGGTAAGAGAGGGTGTCGCGCACCGGCAGTTTTCCACCGACGCCCGCCAGTACCGTGCGCACGCGATGGCGCTTCTGGATAAACGGAATCTCGCCGCGCGCCACGAGCTCCTCCTGTTCGACCACGCCAAGCAGTGCCTGCTGGTCAAACTTCTTTGAGCTCATATCGACTCCCCAGGTCAAACGGCTCGTAGGCGACTCCACGTACAAAAAATCGAGGTCCATCTTGGGATGTCGCTCGGCGTTGTCAAAACCACAATCGACTTGGCGCACCGTACGACGCAGGCTCTCCGGCACCTCGTATTTAAGATTCTTGGAAAAGCCACCAGCGGCAAGATTGATAAACATCAGGGTCGGCTCGCCGTCCTTCAGACGTTCCTGAGCGCCGCGCCAGCCCTCCTCCCAGCCGGAAGCGTTAAAGCACGGCACCATATCCTTGGCTTCCTCGAGCGACTTCTCGTACGACGCCTCGGGGTGCTTAACGTTCCTAATCACCAGTTCGGCAACGATTTCTCGGGCAAGATCCAGCACCAAACTATTAAAGTCGCCGTGGTTTCCCATGTGTCGTGTCGTAAAGATGGCTCCCGCCTGCTGCTCACTGCGCGCCACGCCACGCGCCCAGGCGCTCACGGCAACGAGCGTCTTGCTCAGACGCTTTAGTTCAAACTCGATGCTTTCGGCATCGCTCGTGGTCACCCTGTCGGCAATCTTTCGGCGCAGGCACACCGCAAGTCCTTCACTCACGCCAATCTGGTCAAAGAATTCCATCGCATGCTCGTACACCTCGTCGGGCGACACGATACCGCCGCCATAGGCGCCGCCGGCCACGGCCGCCATGCCGGCAAGCTTCTTGGACTCGTCAACCCAAACAACATCGACGTCATACACCGTTGCCGCCTGCTTGTTGAATAGCTTGGTCTGTCGTACGATCTCCTGGTTGAGCTCGCCAATCCAAGCATCCTTACGAACCACGCCGTGCACTTCGTCCAGATAATCCAGATCAAAGTTCTTAATGGTCGGCGCGTTCCAGGTGGCGCTCATGCACACGCAGGGAGCCTTGGCGGCAATGGAGGCCAGATACGCCTCGGGCATGCGCTCAATGCCGCGATTAGTCAGGTACGTGGTAAACATATGGTCGATGGTGGTTTCCATCACCAGGTAGTCAACACCGCGCGCATACATCGAGTCGTCAGCGGCATCGATTTCGTCGTTCTTGCGGTCCTTAAAGAACAGCGCCAGCATCAGCGAATTCCAGAAGTATTTCTCGTTGGTCTGGTCGTTCCTAATGCCCAGGGCATCGATGATATTCTTGCGCGAAAGATCATCCTTGTACGAAATGCTGCCGTAGTACAGCTTGTCCATAAGCGTGGCACAGCGGGCAAGATGGCCCACCACCATCCTGACAAGGCCGCGCGCACGGCGCACCGCCTTATTGACGGTCTGCTGCTCGTCCGTTCCACAAGACGTAATCATGTTGCGGTTTCGGCGAGTATCGAACTCATAGCGCAAGGGATTCGACAGGCCATCGCCCACCGAAATATCGTCGCTGCCAAACAGGTGACGACCGGCAAGCTGCTCGTCTTTCGCCTTGTCAGACAGGGCAAAAGGCTGCTGCAGCTCCATATCCTGAATACACGCAGCGATCATCTTTTGAATACGCTTGGCACCCTTGGCGATCTCTTCGGCAGCCGTCTCCACACTTGCGCGCGAAACCTTGCTCGTGGCCGCGTTTGACCCCTCGTGCTCGCCCGAGGTCGAGGCATGCGTATAGACCGCCATCCACTGGTCCCGATTTCCCAGCAGCAGAGGATCAACCACGCCGCCATTAAAATGACAGTCAAGAATACGCACCATCTCGTCGGGCTGAAATTTCATATGTCCCGCCGCCAGCATCGACAGCATATCGGCCTTCGCATGGTCGATCTCATCAAAGATAAACAGGCATTCGTCGGCAACCGTTGCGTTAAAGAACACGACGCCCGCTCCTGTCACCGTATCGATTCTATTGACGAGCTTTTGCGGCGTGCATGCAATTACATGCGGCGTGCGCTTATCGTTGAGCAATGCCGAGGGCCAAATCCGGGGAATCTCCTCAAAGCCACGCGTGATGCTCTGGCGTCCACGGCTCACCGCTCGACGCAAGCTCGCGTCTGTCAACGCCAGCTTATCCCACAGCTCTGGAGTCAGGCGGTCGACAACGCTTCCCAGGCGTTCCTTCTTATCCAAAATGCCCAAAAGATCATCTGCGATCTCCATCGCGCTGTTCCACGCATGCGTAATGTCGCGAAGAACAGCCTCGTCCTTCGCTCCAAAGGGGCATGGAATATCGCGCGGCCTTACGCTGCCCTTATCAAACGTGGCATCGATCCAGTTTTTGATATTCTCACCCGCTCGCGGAAGATCGAACACCATGCGCTCCGCATCTTTGGAATCCATGCCCTGATGGATCAGCAATTCGCGCACGCTTGCAATGTAGTTGTCTCGGTTGTCCTTACCCGGAACCACAAACACCAAGGTGCGGCGACCAGGACATTTGTTAAAGCAGCCCGACTCATCCCAGCCGCCGGCAATCAGGTCTGCCGTGACCTGCTCGGCCGTGTAGTTTTTACCCGAGCCCGTCGTGGCGCCCAAAAAGTACAGGCCGTTGTTGTCCTGATTTTTGGCGCCGTCCTGGTCCTTGGGGGCAAACAGCGCACGCTCAAAAAACTCGCGCATCGCCTTTTGGCGCGCAAGATAGGGAGCAAGCTCCTTGTCGCCCACAGACGACAGCATCGATTGACAGTTCAGTTCCCACACAGCCATGGTCAAACCTCCGATTTAGTTGTTACATGTGTTGAATACCATCCCGTGCGGACAAAAACTCACGCAGGGCGGTCGAGCGGCATCTATGCCGCTCGAGAAAAAGAAAGGAAGGAAAGAGAGACAGTCACCGACTACTCACACGAAGCGAGCAGCTTCTTAAGATCGCATTCCAGTGCCTCGCGCTCCTCAACGTCCATCACTGCAAGGGCGACACGCATCAGGGACACCTCGGCGGCAAGCTCCTTAACCTGGTCGGGGCGTTTGCTAAAGTGGTCGTAAATCCGCAGGGCCTCCCCGGCCGCCAGGTACTGCCACTTTTCCAACGAAGGCTTTTCGGACCTGCTCATGGCATCGACCCACTCGCCAAGACCCTGAAAACCGTTGCCCGTAGCCGTGCCGTTCATAACCACATCGAGCGGGCTCAGCAAGCAATCGGGCGTTTTTTTGTACACCAATTTGGTGAGCGTAAGCACCTGGGCAAGGTTGCGATACTGTTCCTTGTCGGCATAGAGCACGTCGTTGTAGCAGGCGCACGCCTTAAGCAGCTCGTGGGCGGCAATGCGCTCCGGCCCATCAAACGGAACGCCGCGCAACAACACCCCAGCAAGATCGAATGCCTTGCCGCCCTGCACGATCTTGTCGAGCGCCGAGCCGTCCACCAAATCCGCCAGCCAAGCAAACTCAGGCTGATACGGCTTATGCTCGTCCTCGTCCTCATGCTCCATCCAGTTGCTCACCAGCGCAAGGGCTTCAATCTCTCTCCCGTTCAGAAAGGGCAAATTCTTCCCCATCTCTTCCCGCAAAAATCCCCGCGGCTCATGAGAGTGCTCGTACGCAACCGCAAGCTCCCCGTCGCTCACGACCAAGGTCGCACGGGAAATATAGGTATTTTCCCGCATGTCCCTCCAAGCGCACATCATAAGGGGACGCAGCTGACGGAGCATGCCGCGCGCGCCGGCACCTTCCTTAACCGCGCGCTTCGCCGCAAGGCGAGCAGCATCTGCCGTCAGTTCCATCTTGGCGCCATTTCCCATCATGTTGTTGTACTTGGGCAGGTACTGTTCATACGCAATCTGGACCAGATCGTCCACGCTCAAGGCGTTAAAGATAATCACCGAGCCAATGCGCCCGCACAGCTCGGACATAATGCCCCAGGTCTCAACATCCTCGATGGTCGCACTGTCTCGCAGCTCGTTTGCCGATTTTGCGGCGGTGCGCACGGCGGCATACGAAGATCCAAAACCGACCATGGTACCGGCCTTGCCGGCCAGGCGCTTGCGCACCAGAGCATCCAAGCCCATAAAGGCGCCGCCCAAAATGCAGACAACCTGATCAAGATTGAGCGATTTCATCGCCGTGCCCTTCTGGCTCTCGCATTCAAACGGCATCTCCCCGCCTTCCAAGAGCTTAAGGAACGACTGTGACGGACTAAAGCTGGACGCAACGTCGCTCCCATCGGGCTCGGCACGAACCGCCTTGTCAAACTCGTCAAAGAGCACCAGGCAGATATCGCCGGGATTGGCAGCCTGATAGTCCGCGACCTGCGACAGGCAGTTGCTCATGCTGGCACCGCGCCATCCCTCTCCCGTCATGGTGGAGACATCGAACACGAACAGCTTGAGCCCCGCGGCATCCGCCACGGCTTTGATGGTGTGGGTCTTTCCCGTACCGGTAGAACCCATCACCAAAATGGCAGCGGGCGAAAGGACTTCGCGCGGATCGGCGCCGCGTGCCAACATCACGCAGCGGTTGACCTCAAAGCTCAGCGCCGTCACAAAGGCCTCCAAGCTTCCCTCGTGGCCAATAACGCTCTGGCGCGTCTGCTCCACCAGGCGCGTAGGCGCAATTCGATTGAGCAGGTCCTGGTAGCGATCGACGCTTCGATACCGCTTCTGAGTCATGGGTGTTTTCCTTTCAAAACTTGCTTTCTTACCTATGACATGGGCCCAAGCCCTTAAACTCCTACAGCGCCAGCGAGGTCACCGACTCCAAATAGATCACGTTGCCCGGCTGCGTAAAGACCGGAATGTGGTAGAGCAGCTGCAAAATACCTTGCTTGAGCAGCGGGAACAGGGTGGGATGCAGGACTTCGTACATCAGGGCACCAGCCACAAGAGCGGTGAGTACGGCGAGCAACAGAACCTTTTGAGCATTAGAGATTAGCGACATGGTCGTTCCTTTCTTTATGCGAGCCTCGGCGCGCGTGATTCATTAATGGCTGGCCACAATGGCGATGGCGAGGAACGCGAAAACTACGGGGATCGCAAGCGATGCAAACAGAATCCCGGCAAATAGGCCTGCCACCACCGCGCACACGACAATGGTCAGTGCGGTGGGCACAAGCGCAAGCAGAGGAGTAACCACGCAGGCGGACGCAAAGCGAAGCCCGTGAAACAAGCACTCATGAGGGAATAAAGCCTTGAGGACCCCCTCGACAATTCGCCACTCAACAATCGTTCCGACGGTTAAGACAACCGCCCAAAGCAGGTAATCATTGGCGCGGGAATCCGAAGCCATCTTTGCCGTGACGCCGACCCACCAATCAAATGCGGCGGCATAGCCCAGCAAACAGACGATCGCGCAGACGACGGACGCGAATGCGCCCGCACCCTCAATTGCACCGAGTAGCTCGCACATGTCGGATTCGCGCTCTCCCGTTAACAGCACAATCCATTTGTGGGCAAGCGCCGCAACGACGCCCGCACCCAGCACAACCCAGTACGCCCTAAACGCCACCAGGCGCCATGAATGGAGCGGAATCACCGTGTTGCCCTCACCGATCTCGAACATAAAGCCGCCGAGCCACGTCGTCAGCAAGCACATCATGTCGACGGCGACAACGTACAGCACAACCGCAAAGAGGGTTTGCAGAATCATGCCGAAAATATTCACCGCCGTTGGCTTCTTGGGGACGTCCAGCTCGATCCTGCACGTGTTGTATGCGTTCATTAGCTGTCCTTTCATCGCTAAAACAACTGACTGGCTTATGCACTGCAGCTTGATACAACTAGGAGATATGCAAATCTCCTAGCGTTAGTATCTAGCGAGATATTACCCAATGCGTACGGCCTCATACGCACCATTCGATTTTTTTCTTTTTCATTTGAGTGGCCTGTCTGAAAAACGCCGCAACTGCTCTTCTTGTAGACTGAAGGCAATTGAGCCGCGACGGGCCAGTCAGCGAACCGCGCAATATAGGGAATATGCAGGAGGTGCGTATGCTCAAAACTAAAGCCGAATTTGCAACTCTTCGCTTAAACGAAGATCTCAAGCCATATATGAGCCGATATCTATCGGATCTTGTGTCTCATATGGTCGAGAAATATCAGCCTTCGTCGGGAACGAAAAGGCTCATTGAACTGTGCTGTCGCGATTTTGAGTTTTCGAGCGAGCACGTCGATGGCCCCTCGTGGTCTGTTTTGGGGATTGACCTCAAGCGACCTTCGTCCGCCTCGTTTGAGTTTGAGGACCGCGTTTACAACGAAGCAGCTGACGAATGGGATTATGTGCCCGCTTGCGTTTGCAAAAACCGAGTCAAAGTCCCGACGTCGACGTTTACTGCCATCGAGGAGAACATCTTTTTATACGACTACGAGCAGGACGCAGCCTCTCACACGTACGAATCAGCACTCATTTACTGCAGGCCCCCCGAGCTACGACCGCTATCCCAATTCCCGGCATCTATCGATGCGGCAAATGCGCGAGTCCTGGATTTCCTCAGAACGCGTTCGAAGCAGCTGCAACGCAGCGCAGGCATCCCCGATCTGCTTTCGGTCACCGAGTGGTACTACATCTTTCTTGCGGCATCCATTGCCTGCTCTCAGTCCCATGCCACGGCCGTCATTCAGATTTCGGATCGTCTGTTCAATCTGGCGCGAGCCGTAGATGGACGTCGCCTTCTTTGTGACCTCGGCCTGCTAAAGGGCATTGTGCTTCTTCCCAACACCATTGCCAAAAAGGCCGAGGGTCGCGCGCTGCTCTTTATTGGCGACGGCGAGCCCAATGACCCGTATTTCCTTTTTGACGGCAGGAGCTTTGACGACAAGCAAATGACCGATGAGCTTCTGCACCAGCTCCTCGATTCCGTCGACCGAGCCTACAGCGATCAAAAGAATCCAGCCTATTGGCATCGACTCGAGGATCAGGGCAACGGCATCTATCCCCTATTACCCAATACAAAAAGCGGCTCGTTCGAGGAAAGAATGTTCGTTCCCCTTGGGTCGCTGGCGCCAATCTATCGCGGCACCAGCCGCAGCGTTGTCACCAAACTGCCCGAATCAGGTCGGACAGACAGATACCAGCAGTACACCTGCTATTACCTGTCGCTCAAGCATCTTCATGACGGCGCAATCATTGCCGCAGGGGACGTACTTAAGCGCGTCCCCGATACAGACATCTACGATATAAGCCTTGTGGACTACGGCGATTTTAGGAAAGCCAAACCGATCGACGCCCGCGAGACGAGTCTTCTCATATCGCGCGTCGGGCCTCCGTTCAAGCTTGCCCTCATTACACCGGGTCACTTTTCTGTCGGTTCTGAGCGCCCCGTGGAGCGTGGTCTGTTGTCTGAGAGCATTGTCCCCTGCGATGCTATGTTCTGTGCCACCTTCGAGGACGAACTGCTTGCCCGGTTTGTCCTGGCATATCTGTCGTCCGACGAGGGTCAAAAGAAACTGGCGGATACCTCGCACGGAGACGCGCTCGTGCAACTTGCCCCCATGGACCTCCGAAGCATGACCGTGCCCGTTCCCGGACAAGCGGAGCAGGAGCGCTACGCGCAAGAGTACGAAGCAAAACAGCGCGCCTACGAGGACGCCCTTAAGCAGGCGGAACATTACGCCGCAAGCAAGGGAACGATGTAGCGACCGAGGCCGGCAGACTGTCCGGACTTTTGCCGACAGCCTGCCGATCAGGCACGCCGTTCAGTGCAGCAGCTAGAGATCCTCGGCAGACTTCGAACTGGCTTTGGCCGCCTCTTCGCCCGCGATCAGGTCCCTAACCGTTATATGCGCACTGTACGTAGCATCCTCAATCTTTTCCATAACATCAGGGTCGCAAGTTCCCCAAATATCTTTAAGGACTCGAGCCAATCCCCAAGCGGCGCTGAGCAGGACGTCAACATCCTTTAGATCTAAGTGGCTGACCGTAAAGGGACAGTACTCGCGCTCCAGCAGATAGGTGTCAACGGCGCCAATTGCCTCAGCCACGTACCGCTCAAGATCGGGATGGGGATGGAAGGCGCACAGCGCCTTGTGCGGATCGGTCGGCTCAATCCAATACAGCGTTGTCGCATCCTCGAATTTCTCTAGCGGATAACGCTCAACCGCCTTCTCCCAACTTTCATACCAAGGGTCGGCATCGCCGTCCGTCATTGACTTGCAAAGATCAATCGCCGCAGAAACAGTCGCACACGAATATCTATAGCCTGCGTCTTTCTTAAACTCATCATTGAGCTCGACATCGCCAGATAGCTCCGCCTCCATGATCAGGAACGGACCATCCTCATCCGTAATGCTCATGGGGTAGTTGTTGCACTCATAGTCCGGATACATTTTGTCTCCAATCAACCGTTCGGACACATTAACAAGCAATATCGAAACTGCGCTCACGCGGAGGGTTGTCGCCCTCGCGCCAATCTGCAAGTTTTTCTCATCGCGTGAAAAGAACTTGCGATTCTTGCAAGTTTTTCTCATGCCGCGATAAGAACTCGCATGGTCGCCCCGCTACCTACGCCACGAGGCAGCAAGGATAATGGGAATCCCGGCAAGGCACACCACCAAGGCCACGGCTGCGAACGCGAGCGCGATGGCCACGCTCGCGACGACATAGGCCACGGCAATGAAGGCCAGCGCCAGCAGGCAGGCAAGCAGTTCGGCCACGTAGCACAACACCAGGTTCGAGCTCGCGCGCTTCAGCAGGACGTCGGCGAGGCGGACAAGCTCGACGGCAAAGCCGCTGCCGAAATTACGGCCAGGGCCCTTGGCAAGGAACCACTTGAACAGGCACATCAGGGCGCAGCCCAGCATAATCATGATGGAAACGGTCCATGCATTGTGCCCCGACTCAACAAGGTGCTGGTCACCCATCGCGCTGCCGTTGATGAGCCAACTCGTTCCATAGCCCATGAACAGCATCGCCAGCAGCAGGCAGGCGCTTACCGCGGCGAGAGAGCGCGACACGCGCCTGCTGAACACCGGAGCCTCGCAGCTGGGCCCAAGGCCCTCGCGGACACGCCAGACGGCATGGTAGGCGGGGTACGCCGCGATGAGCGCGGCCACGAGCAGCGACGCCCAGTCGGACCCGGGCGCCGCCGACGCGTACCCCGCGATCGCAGCAACTGAGCAGTTGGTGTGGAACGACTCGTTCAGGAACAGCGCGACCTCGCCCTTCCAGACGCAAAGCGGGGCGGCGACAGAGGCGATGCCGACGGCGGCAACCGCGGCAACGGCAATGAGCAGCGCGCCCTGCACGAGCTTGACGACCTCACTCTCGGTGGTGCGGGGTTCAGCCTCAACGGCGCCGGGCGGAATTTGGAGAGAAGCGTTCATGAATTTCCTTTCAACAGAAATCAAACCGGAATCGGCGGCACCTAGGACGCAGCCTCTAGCCGACTCCAATCAGAGGTTGTTCGGCCACAGTGATACCAAGTCATGCGGACACATTAGCAAGCGATATCGAAACCGTGCTCACGTGGAGAGCTGTCGTCCTCGACCCATTCGAGCCCGGCATACTCATCGATCCCCGCATCGGGGACTGACGACCACCTGAACTCGAAACCAAGCTGGTCAAGCTCATCGACTCGCTCACGGATCGCTCCATACGCATCCAACGCATTCTCGAAATCTTCCGAAGACGCGTAGCCGTGCTCGCACTGCTTGCGCATCTGATGCAAGCGACCCATGGCGGCGGCGATAATCTCGCGAAGAGCAATGACCTCGCGCTCGCATACATCGATGTTTCCTTCGTTGAGCTTGATGCGATCGGACATAACGGCCTCCCTGGTTTTAAGCCTTTTCGCTTGACTCCATTGAACAGCCGCAAACAGCCGCGTAATATGACTTTTATCGCGTTTTAAATTTTGGCTGTTTGGAGCATCAATGCTTAAGTCCGAAAAAGAACCATTTAGCTGGGGTTTTGAGGCTGGCTTTCTTCGCTCCCCTGTCAATCCCCGTATGCTACTTCTTAACAGGACGCCGGAGATTGATTGTGCCGGTGACGGAAACACATCCGGCAATGCAAGCGCATGGAGTCTCGTCTCCATAGCCAACGATCTATTACGCGTCGACTTAAGCTCGCTTTTCAACGAGATTGGGAACCACTTTCGTGAGCGAGCAGAACTTCGCTTTTATATCGATTTGCAGAACGCCATTCGACAGCCCCCTGCCGCTCCTCACCATGTGCAACACACCTCGATAGACTCCGCATCCGAGCCAGACCATGACGACTGGCTCGATCCAGACGATCCCGACCAAGAGCCCACCCAAGCAGAATTGAACGAAGCTGAAATCGCTATCAACCTTCAAAAACAAAAGGAACGCGACCTCGATTTCTTTGCTCCGATATTCGACGAAGCCATTACAAGCCATGCACACGGAGAGATTTCCGGCATGGCCAGATATCTCCTTGAAAATGTCTGTAGACAGTGTGTCATGAACATCACGGCGATTCCCGACTATCGCTATTACAGCTGCTGGATGTACAACAACGCTATTGAGTGCGACGAGATCAACCGCCTGTACCGCGCGGTGATTACAACATCGGACCAACTCAACAAGCAAGAAATGGCGTCCCTCTTCAGCTCCTATCTCCAGCTCGAGTCGAACGACATGAGCATTAACGCTACCAACGGCGAGACTGATCTAACAGCACCGGTGCCGTATGACCGCGACAATCCTATACGCAACTTTCCCAAGGCGAAATCTCAGATAGAAACAGCTTGCGTCTGCACCAATACCGATCTCTTTCGAGCGCTTCTCATTGTTTTTTATCAGGAATGTCTGGAGCTTACCCCGCTGCTTAAAAACACCGAGGCACCTAGCCTGCTCGCGCAAAACGAAGAGTTTTTCCCAGCCGCCATCAAAACAAGCGACCCGCGACAATTTCGATTATTCGATGAGCAGCTGCCGGCAATCATCCGCTTTGGCGAAGCTTTTGTATACGCAGCCAAAAAACACTTGCCCGGAAACGAAACGGCTCAAAAGCTCGAAGAGCATTTGAATGGAATAAAGCGCATGAACAGCGCCCCCTTTATGCAGGCGTTTCGTAAAAACTATCTCGAAGCTATGCGCGAGAACCAGATCTTCGCAAATGGAGACTTCCATACGCATGCAGAGCTTAACGACCAGGAAAACCTCAATAGGCTCGTTGGGCTTCAAGCCGTTATTTCAAAGGCAGGAGAGCTCTACTTCACCGAAGAGGAATGGTCCTTTGCAAGCCTTTATGCCCGCATCCTTCACGAGCTGCTGCTGTGCGGCATTATGCCGATATCATGCCAAACCTGCGGTTCGCTCTTTTTTCCGACCGGTCCTAACAGCAAGTACTGCGATCGATATAACGCGGCGACCAAGCTCTATTGCAACCCGCGCTTTAACGCCAAGAAGCATCTTGGTCGTAAATCGCCCCGCGATGTCGCGCTTAATATACAGAGAAAGACCGAAACGGCATATGAAAAGGGCCTAACAGATTGTGCTCACTATTTTGAGCGCCTCGGCGGCTTTGTCCTCGATGGTCTTGGCCCAGCATACCAAGCGAACGACCTCATTTCCGATGAGCTCTATAGGACGTGGCTGTCTATCGTCAACCAGCCCAATTGTAGAGCGAAAATCAAGCGGCCGGATAGGCTCGAGTATCCATACCCCGTGCTGTGGTACGGATTTGTCCGCGATGGCAATCGGTATGTACAAGTCGAGTTTCCTGGAGCCGAGTACCCAACGCTTTTTGAATGTTTAAGCCAGCTCGCCGAAAGCCCACAATCAAAGTGCACACTGGATTACAAGGGGCCAGGTGAGCATCCATACAGCTCATGGCATGTAAAACTGCACATGTTGTTGGAGATCATTGTACAGATAAATAACGCCGACCACGTGGCGAGGTCCATTCCATTGCTTGGAATCGATGGGCCCGAATATGTCTGGACTGACCCGACCGTCCAAGACACATGGAGCACGCCCGACGCATGCATCTACAGCACCGGAACGATCGATGACCTCAGCTTTACCGTGTATACAAAGGGATATGACCCGGAAAAGCAAGACTGAGCTTGATGCCGCGGCTTTCTACGTGTCCGCGAACAGATTCACCCTTCTAGTCTTTCGAGCTAGCCGAAACGCAGCCGATACAAAGAGGGATAAAGATGATGGCGAGCACAATGCCCCAGGCGGTTAATGCAATCGTAATGATGGATGCAATAGTGCTAGCGATGCCATATCCAAAAATCAACGATGCCGCGCAGGCAAGCATCTCGGCACCATACAGCAACACCATGTTTGAGCTTGCGCGGTCCAGCAAGGCATCCGCGCGGCCAAACCACGCGATAAGAGCCATATCGCCACGATAGCGCCCAGGACCCTTGAGCTCATACCATTTGACAATACATGCCAAGGCGCAACCAAATACAAGCGCGATCGATGTCACCATAAGAAAGAGGCCCACAATCATAAGAGGCTTGTCTCCCATGGCTCCGCCGTTGATGTAACATTCAAACCCACGACATACGGCAAGCACGGCCAAAAGCGAACAAGCGCTCAACGAGCCAAAGCGGCGCGACATCCGTCCGCAAAACACAGGTGCCTTGCAATTGCACCCAACACCTGCGCAGAGGCACCAAATGGCATGGTATACAGGATACAGAGCAACGAGCACGGCCGCGACCATCGACACCCGGTCGAGCGTCTCCATTCCCGACACAATATCCTCCGCCGTTGGAGCGTCGTAGGGATGATCGAACAGGTCAGGCGTGAACATCGGAATCTCACCTTTCCAGATGTACGACGGTGCAGTAAAGGAAATGATGCCGTTCACAGCTAACGCCGCGACAGCGATTAACAACACGCCTTCAGCAATCTTGGTGATGCTCGGCTTGTGAGAGACGGACACATTTTGAACAGAAGTATTCATGATCTTCCTTTCAGAGAGACCCGATTGGCTGATGATTGAGTTTTAGGGTGATTGACGTAAAGAACGGGGCTGCTTAGAAGTCCCGATAAAACAGCAGGTCGGCTTGACCGCCTACGAGGAAAGAGAGACTAACAAGCTATTTCGAGATCATTACGACTCGAATACTCGACGCCAACGGCGTCATGCGCTGAGATCCGCGCAAGCGAAACCGAACGGACCGGCGAGACCACCGGATAGTCCTCAACGCCCCACTCGAGCTCAAAGCCCAGACGAGCAAGCTCGTCACGACAATTGTCAAGCATGAGCTCATAGGCGCTTTGACGGGCGACGGCTTCAAAGAAACCAAGCCCACACCCCTCGGAAAGGCAGGCCTTCAGCTCGTCGCAGATGGTCATAACTTCGCAAACGAGATCTTCAAGTTCATCGCGCTTGGTGGAATTAACCAGTTCAAACAGGGTGTCGTCAAACATTTTCCGTCCTCCCTTGGACTTCTTTCTTGCTCGACTCCTATTGAACACGACAAAGTGGCACAATGGCACAAAGTATATTTGATTTTGAAAGTTGTGCTGGTTTAAGAAATATGCAAGGTGCCAATTTAATAGCTCTGACCTGGCGTGTTAGGGCTAGCTTCATTCGGTTTGACAGAGACACCTCTTTGCATCTCTGTTGCAAACAACTGACAAACGCAAAACCCAATAAGGATCAAGAATGTGAAGGAGTGGAATTCGAACAGCATTGGTCTGTAAAAGAGCTGCTTAACGAATTGCTAAGAATTGATCTTGAGAAGTTCTTTAACGAAATGTCCTCTTGGTATGCCGAATATCGTAACGCCCATTCAGCGCCCGTTCCACACCGCATCTTTAATTCGCTACGGCGAATGCAGCGCATTCAAGAAGCTCAATATCTCGAAGGCTCAGATTATAAAAATGCTTCCACGTGTTTTCCTCCGCTTTGTTCAAGAATAATTGACGCAGGCGATGACCTCGACAAATGCCATATCGAAAAGGCAAATATAGCGCATGAGCTCGCGGAGGCAGTCAAACAAGCGCTTGATTCCGCAATAAGCGGCGGCTATTCGGACGGTATCTACCAGCTCTTCATAAATGCTTGCTCATTGTGCATCGATTCAGTTTATCTTGATGAAATACCCGATGCCTATTTGCCCTCGAAGGTTTTCTCTCTTTGGGCAATAGAGTGTGGGAACATCGCGAGAGTTGCTATGCCAGCACTTGAGTTACTAAGCAGCGACGATGCCGACGATTCCGTCGCACCTAATCTGGCCAGTTACATTGAAATGGTCTTTGACCTAAATAGAAGGCCAAAGCTCGCTCGCGGAAGCGAGCACTCAATTGTCCACCACCCGCTGGCGCTTAAAACGCCAGAAACTAAAAGGGAGTTTTATGAGACGCACTTCCACGTTCAATTAGTTGATACCCAACTAGCCATCGATATCCATGAGTTGGCAATAGCCGTTCTTGGCGACATCATCATTGATTGTCTTAGCTTATCCAAGAAGATAAACGAGCCTTCTTATCGGGATGACCTCAGCAGCTACGTTTCATTATTCGCGAAGCTGCTTTCTACCGGAGAATCCATCCTGGATGTCGCTGATCAAATTCGCCGTTTTGGGGAACTGACGTCCTCAAAATGCACGAAACATGCAATCGCCGCCCCAATGGTCCAGGACCTCAATAGCCTCAACTCTCTGGCACTCAACCTGATTCAAAACAGGCTCTACAGCAAGGTGGAGTTATCGAGGATCGCCGAAAGCACAATCGGTATCATGCGGTTTATCGTAAATGACGGAAAATACCTTGTTGTCGACATCAACGACAGTGACGCAATGCAAGAAGCCCTTCATTTCCAGCACTTGATAGACCGCTCCCACTCATTGATTCATTCTTTTCTTCCGGAATCATTCTCGGTTTTCTATGCGCATCTACTATGCGAAGCCCTGCGATCCGGGGCACTTCCGACAAAATGCAGCATATGTAACAAGCCCTTTTTCCCAGCTGGCAACAATAGCAAGTATTGTTCTAGATACGACAATGAGACGGGCATGTATTGCAATCCCGCGAGTAATACAAAACTCAAGCTTGGTAAAAAGCCGCCCCATGCAACTGCCGTCAATTTAAGACGCAAAGCAGATACTGTCAGCGGGAAAGACGGGCATAACCCGATGGCTGCTAACAAAAAGCGTCAGCTATATTTTCAAGAACTAGCCGATGCCGTTGACCACACCCTTGGACCTTATTATCAACGGTCCCCTCTCGTGCCGAAAGCACTTTACGAAGAGTGGCTCAAGGCAATCAATCGGCCCAAAAACCAACCTAGCACTCAAACGCCTGAAGCATGCGGTTATCCTCATCCCGTAATTTGGAACGGTTCATTGGCGGATGGCAATGAAGTCGTTGTTATTACGACCCAGTCAGCACAATTAGGCACCCTTCCAGAGCTCTTGGACAAACTCGCAAAAAAGAATGCGGGTCACTGTCGCAAATCGGATAACGGGTGGTCAATCTCTAAATTCGATCTGGTTGCCTCCGTCATCTCATTAGAGCTAGAGGCTGACAAGACCAGAAAGAAGAGCGCGAGAACAATTGAGCATCTCCCCATCCCCGGTTTATCCGGTTACTGGGATTGCATATCCGACAGAAATGATCGCTCCTCGGACGCAACGCCATTAACAAAGGAGAGGCAGACGACTACAACGAATCCCCGATTTAATTTAAACATGAACCCAGACAGTAGCCAGTAGACGATCTTTTAGCACAGAGGATAAGGGAATGTGACGCCGGAGCGAACCGCAGGGCACCGCGAGGCAACCAAACTTACTAGTCCGAGAATCGTAGAAGCTCGTCCATTCCGGAGTTCACCTTGGCCCGTGCCCAATCAAGGTTACTTTAGTTGCGCGTGGGCCATCTTCATATCCAGCACAAACCTTCGAACCTCGTCAGCTGAATGAACTAAGTTATTGCAAGGAGGCTTAGCGTCTAGGTATTTAAGTCCGTTATCGTCATTGCCGAGAACGCCTGCAATCCCGAGAACCCCCGTCTCCCCATCCTTATATTCCTTTTTAAATGTCAGCAATACACACGGAATGTCCAAATCTCTCGACAACTTAAGAACGGGTTGCCATGTAAACGTATCCTCCTTGTAATAACGAGATGGATCATAAGTCTCGATTGGATTTTTCTCCGTACATCTTATTTCGACAATCGCCTCAACACTGCCGTCCGGCGCGAATATAGCTCCATCGATATTGCCGCCCCACACCATGCCATGGCTCTCAAGCAGTTTGTCAAAATAACTGTTCTGAATATACTGTTTTCTAAATCTTTTTGTCTGAGGCGTTTTCTTTTTTTCAGCCCACCATTCTATAAATCTATCTTCTGTGCACAGGCGTTCTGTAACCACCTTTACACCGCCCAAACGCTCTTCGTCCACATCCAGTTGAATGGCTCGAATAATCCCTTTGTCGTCCGTTCCATGAATCCAAACCGAAAATGGAACACCGATCGCATTTGCAAGCCTGACTTTACGCGTTAAATCTGATGCTGGCAGGAGTATTTTTAGCAAAGCATCGCGTGCGAACCCCTCGACTTCAAAGGCCTCAACCGCTTCAGTAAACTCCCCGCTCTTGCCAATCAACAGCCCCTGCAAGTCAGTCATTCCTAATTTAGAAGTTATTGTATTGCGAAAGGCAGTAACATTACCTTCGCTATCACGCCGCTTAAACGCTAGCCCACGAGTTGTTCTTTCATCCATCCCAAAAGCTCCTTCAGCGAGTTAACAGTGATATATCTATCTAAAGACAAATCGGGCCGTCTGATTCGGCCATCGCCGCATGAGATAAAAGCCCCTGCTCAAATGCACCAGGAAACGCAAATGCACGTTGACGATTCGGGGAGTCATCGAACGCAACTGAGATCAAGCCGCCATTGATCCGCTTGACCGTTCCCCCGCCGAGGCCCTTGTGAATAACGCGATAGCCCGGAACGACCTTGCTGTAGTCGATCGCCGGAGTTTCTTCGGCAACGTCATCGTTCAGTTCATCGGGATACCCGGTGAGATACCAGGCCTCCTTGAACTTGGTTGCCTTGCCGCCGCTCGGCTTGAACGTGAAGTCGGCGCCGCGGTCGCGCAACGTCCCCATCGCCGGAGCGAGCTCGACGCCGCCGAGTGCCCATAAGGCACCGGACTTCTCGCGCTTGTCGACGAATTCGATACCGCGGTTGGTGAGGACGTCCGCGACCCAATCCGTTTTGGTCGACACAGTGGTCGACACAGGCTCCGCCGATGCTTTCGGTTTCTCCGTTTGCTGTACAACTTTTTGTTGAGCAACCTTTTGGACGACAGGAAATTTCCCAATTTGCTCGACGGGGCGCGTGACGGGTTCGGCGCTGGTGAGGTCGATGGCAGAGCCGTCCGGCGCGATCATCGACTCCTGCTGTTTCGCGGCGAGGTAGTCGTACTCGGAAAGCGTCGTGTCGTACAGGCCGACGCGCTCGCCGGCGTGCTTGTTGACACCGGTGTAGACAAGGCTCGCGTCCTCGTAGCGTCGGAACTTGTAGACCGCGTCATTCATCAGGGGTGCATTGAAGACGCCCAGACCGACGAGGAGGTTGAAGTCATCGACGGACAGGCCGGTGACCTTCTTGAACAGCCCAGGTTCGAGCTGGGTGATTACGTCGTGCAGCGTCTCCTCGCGGTAGTCCGTGAGGTACATGAAGACGGGGATTCGGGTCGCGAACTTGATCAGCTTGGTCTGGATTTCCTTGCGCTTGCTCTTGGACTCCTTCTCCTCCTCGGTGAGCTCCTTCTTCTCTTTCGGGGTAAGACTCTCCCCCTTCTCCTTCTTGACCTTCTTGACGGCCTCGGACTTGTTGATGATCGTCTTGATGTCATCGTTGAGGCTGCGGAAGCCCTCGATGTTCATGAGGGCGTTAATAGCCTCGTCGTTTGCGAGCAGGCGGCGCAGGGTGTCGTTGTCGACGTTGACCAGCAGCGCGGACTCCCAGCGCTTCGCGAGGAGCGTCGCCGACGTTCCGGCCATGGCGATGTCCAATACCTCGGCGGCGCTGATCTCCTTCATCCTGCTGCCGTCATAGGCGAGCACCGGCAGGAACTTGACGAACTCGTCGACCTTCTGCTCCGGACCCTTCTTGGGGTCGGTGACGAGCTGCGTCGAGTAATCGGAGACCATCGTGAGGGCGCGGTCGAGCGCGAAATCGAATACGTAGCACTCGTTCTTGATGATCTGGGTGCGCCCGTCGTCGTCCTTGACCGTCCACGGCGACTGCACGCGGAACGCGGTCTGGAAATAGGTCTCGGCGCTCTTGACGTTGGAGAGCATGAACACGCCCGTCCACGGTTTCACCGTGACGCCGGTCGTCAGCTTGCCGCATGAGAGCGTGATCGTGCGGGACTCCAGCGGTTCGCGCATCGAGCGCTGCACGGGCGGCAGGGCGTCCAGGCCGATGCCGGCGGCGGCACCGGCGCAGACGTTGATCTTGAAGTCATGATAGAAGGTGTTCTGGCGTTCCTTGAGGAGGTTGGCCATGGCGTAGCAGCTCGCGACGTTCGGCAGGAACCACAGGGTGTGCCCCAGGACGTTGAGCAGGCGGATATCGGAGAACGGCATGGCCGGCTTCTCGCCCAGCTTCAGCTCGTCCTTTGTGGTCGG
>CATYVH010000020.1 GCA_958413765.1 uncultured Collinsella sp. | reverse complement strand
TTCCCGTACTGGGCCGTGTGCTGGCTGCTGTTCTTTTTGCTGATGTTCCTGTTTGACGCCGGCCCCTTTGCCGCGCTGATTTTCTTTACGATCCCCATCTATCACTGGGCGGCACGTGCGCTCGATGGCGATTGGGCGCGCGGGGATATCCAGGTTGGTCCGGCGCCGGCGGTCGCTAGGACTAAGGGGGAGGACGTTTCCACAGCGGTTGACGCTGACATGGCTGCCGCGACCACCACTGAGTCGAGTGCCAAAGAAGGTGATGAATGATGAAGCTCTCGCATGAGTCTAAGAGGCGCTTGGGCATTGGCATCGGAGCGTTTGTGCTCATCATCGGGCTTGTTTTTGGCATTTCGCGGACTTTGATTCATTTTGATGGCCCGTGGGATCTCGACGATGTTGTATCCGGCTTGTCTGGTATGGGCGATGCGTTCGACGAGGACGATTCCTTGAATAGCGGTAACTATTCCGCTCGGCCTCAACAGCTTTCGAGCGAAACGTTTGATGCCGACGCGTTCACATCCCTTGACTTGGATGTGACGTCGGGTACGGTTGAGGTCAAGTGCGTTTCCGACGGGCCGGTACGTGTCATCGAGAGTGGCCGCGTCGCAAAAGGAGTAGCTGCTTACGATGCGGCAACCCAGAATCTGGCCGTGGTTAAGGGTTCTGCGCTCAAGATTCGCCAGTTCGATTGCGATGACGAGCGCGCCATTGACCGCACGGTTACCGTCGAACTGCCGCGCGAAGTTGCCGATAACATGGTGGGCATTACAGCGAATGTAGGATCGGGCGATCTGACGGTCACGGACATTGCGTGTCATGACCTCAACTTGACTTTGGACTCGGGAGACATCGAGTTTGCGGGTACTGTAACCGACACCCTGAATGCCAAGGTAGGTTCGGGCGATGTGACGTTCGAGCTCTACCAGGCCCCCGCGAAGTCTATGGACGTAAGCGTGGACTCGGGCGATGTGGAGATAACGGTTCCGAACTCTACGGGCTTTAAGGCGAGCCTCACCGTGGGCAGCGGTGACTTCGAGAGCGATTTCCTTCCGCTTGGCTACGATGGCGAGACCATATTGAATCTTGAATTCGACAACGGTGATAAGTCTGCCACGTATCGTTTTAAGGTCGGTTCGGGCGACATGTCGTTCGATCCGGAGTGACATGCGGTTTTCGGAGGTCGGTGCATATAGGCATGCTCTTTGATGGAGGCGCCGGGGCCGTGACTGGCTCCGGCGCCTTTGCCTTTACAATGGGGGCATGGAACAGATTATTTTGAACATACTCGAGGCTCTGCGTCGCGGCGAGACCGTGGACGACAAGACCCTCGTCAAACTGATACATGCCGAGGCGCGCCGCGAGGGTGCCGACAAACGGGACCTGGCCAAGCGCCGACTGCTGCCGTTTTACCAGCGGGTTAAACGTGAGGAACCGGCTCGTTGGGCTGGGTGGAATGTCGACGCCGATCTGGAACGTCAACTGCTGCAGGTGCTGCGTATGAAGCCGCGCCGAACGGCCTCGGGCGTGGCGACCATTACCGTCATCACCAAGCCGTGGCCCTGTTCGGGCGATTGCCTGTTTTGTCCCAACGATCTGCGCATGCCCAAGAGCTATCTGCATGCCGAGCCGGCGTGCGCCCGTGCGGAGCAAAACTGCTTTGACCCGTATCTGCAGGTGAGTGCTCGTTTGACCGCGCTTTCGCAAATGGGGCATGCAACCGACAAGATCGAGCTTATCGTTCTTGGCGGTACCTGGAGCGACTATCCGCAAGGGTATCAGGCATGGTTTATGTCGGAGCTTTTCCGTGCGCTCAATGACGATGCCGTCGCCGGCGTGGCGGCCAACCCCATGTTGGCGCGTCCGGGCATCAGCCGTGCCGAGGCAGGGCGCCTGCTCGATGACGCTCCCGCCGATGCGCTGCCGCCGGTGGTAGCGGAGCGTCGCGAGCGCTATCGGGCCGCCGGCATTGCGACAGACGAGGCCGAGCTCGCTGCCGGCGTTGCCGACGAGCAGGGGCGTGTGGATGCTGCCGTGGGCGGCTATAACCGCGCGGTGCGTCGTCTGTACGGCCCCGGCACGCCGTGGGGCGAGGTCGCCGAGTGGCAGACAGCAACGATGGAGGAGCTCGAGCGCCAGCAGCGCATCAACGAGACGGCGAAGCATCGCGTGGTGGGACTCGTTATCGAGACGCGCCCCGATGCTGTAACGCCGCAGGCCCTCATGCTCATCCGCCGCCTGGGCTGCACCAAGATACAGATGGGCATCCAAAGCCTTGACCAGCATCTACTCGATATCAACGAGCGTCGCATTTCGGTGGCGCAGATTGAGCGGGCGTTTTCGCTTGCGCGCCTGTTTGGCTTTAAGATCCATGCGCATTTTATGCTCAACTTGCTGGGCGCCACGCCCGAGGGTGACAAGCGCGACTACGAGCGCTTTATGACCGAGGGCGCCTTTATGCCCGACGAGGTCAAGGTCTACCCGTGTGCGCTCATCGAGGGTTCGCGCCTGGTGGGCTGTTACGAGCGTGGCGAGTGGCGCCCCTATACCGAGGAAGAGCTGCTCGACGTACTGGCCGATGACATCGTGGTGACGCCGGCGTTCTGCCGCATCAGTCGCATGATCCGCGACTTTAGTTCCGACGACATCATGGTGGGCAACAAGAAACCCAACCTGCGTCAGCTCGTCGAAAATCGCTTGGCCGCTCGGGGTGACGGTGCGACGGTGCGCGAGATTCGCTATCGCGAGATCAGCACGGCGGGTGCCGACTTGGATGAGCTATCTCTTGATGAGGAAGTAGCGTACGAGACGCCGGTGACTTACGAGCGCTTTTTGCAGTGGGTGACGCCGCGGGGCAAGATCGCGGGCTTTTTGCGGTTGTCGCTGCCCGACCGTTCGTTTGTTGCCACGCACGCGGACGAGCTGCCGACGATGCCGGACGAGGCGATGATTCGTGAGGTGCACGTGTATGGCATGGCGGCGCGCGTGGGCGATCAGGGCCAGGCAGCGCAGCACCATGGATTGGGACGTTTGCTCGTGGAGCGTGCGTGCCAGATAGCTCGGGACGCTGGCTATACGTACATCAACGTGATCAGCGCGATCGGTACGCGCGAGTACTATCGCTATCTTGGATTTTATGACCATGGCCTTTATCTGCAAAAGGAGCTCTAGATGAACAAGCCGAGTGTTTCTGCCGGCGTCGTTGCCGGCGTTGCCCTGGGAGCCGCGGCGCTTGGTGCGGCCGCTGTCGCTGTTCGTGCTGCCTGTCTGCAGGTCGCGAGGACCCGCAATGGGCTGGCACGTGTGAAGCGCGTGCACGATGAGGGCGGCGACGAAGTTCGCGTATTGGTGCAAGGCGGCGTCTACCAAAGCGCGAGTTACGTTGGCGAGCGCTGGGCGGAGCCCGTCTTTGCGTACTATCGCGCGTTTGACGACGTGTTTGAGGCCGAGGATGCGATGCGCGACGCTTATGGTCACGGTATCAACCGTATGCTTATGCTAGGTGGCGGCGGGTTTGCCTATCCCAAATTTGCGCTGATGTCGCACGAGGGCCTGCGTATGGACGTTATCGAGTATGACGGAGAGATAACGCGCTTGGCGCGCCGTTGGTTCTACCTGGACGAGCTGGAGCGCGCGGTGGGCGACCGCCTGCGGGTGATTACCGCCGAGGCTCGCTCGTATCTGGGTGTGACGAGCGTGGGCCATCGTCGCTACGACGTGGTCGTGAGCGATTGCTTTGGCGGTGCCGAGCCCGTTCGCGAGCTGGCGACGGTTGAGGCGCTGCGCCTGGTGCGAGGCAGCCTGAAGCCCGGGGGTATCTACGTGGCCAATATTGTGAGCGCAAACGAGGGGAGCGATGTGACGTTCCTTCGCGACTGCGCTGCCACGGCACTCGAGGTATTCGTCCACGCCTGGGTGGTCCCATGTGGCGATGTGAAGTTCGGCGGCGAGGAAAACTACCTGCTCATCGCCAGTGACGGCGACTACGCCTTTGCCGAAGCCGTGCCCTTCGACACCGACTTCCTCGGCACCGTCCTTCACGACAAGTAAGTCTCCCCGTCCCAAAAAAGACTGGTCTTAGGCGTGGTCGCGCCAGCCGAGAACGCGCTGCTTCATACCCTCTATGTCGAGCACGCCTTCGGCAAAGCCCTTGCGCACGAGCTCTTCGGGAACAAACTCGTCGTAGCGGTCAAAGTAAGGCACCTCGCCAGGATAGACGAGCTCGATGGGATCGAAGTCCTTCTCGGCCTCGGCGGCGAGCACCTCAAAGAACGTCTCCTCGTCGGCCTTCATCTTAAACTGCATAAAGTACGGGCGTGACGGATCGAGCCCGCGAAGGCCCAGCTCCGCGGCACATTTAATCTTGAGCATGCGCTCGAGCGCCAAAAAGGCGTAGCTGCCCAGCCAGGGGAAGAGCACCCAGGTATCGCCGCCCAGGTTAATGAGCGGCTTGGTTCCCGCCCCCGAAATCTCGGCCGTATGACGAGCCTGCGCCAAGCGGGCCCGTGCGTTACCCATAAGGTACGGATATGTCGCGTGCTCGTTGAGCGCCTTGTGCATGCGCTCGAGCACATGCGTGTTAATGTCTCCGGGGCAGTCGCCAAAGTAGGCCGGCACCCGGCCCTTGACCTGCGTGGCAAAGACAGCGTGACGCTTCCAGTCCACTTCCTCGACAATCCAGCAGTGTCCGGCGATGGCGATGCGCTCGCCGGGTGGGGGCGGATTAACGATCGTGCCCAGCTCAGCCGATTCGCTCCGGACGGTAAACTCCTCGTTTTCCTGGAACACGGCGTAGAACTTAAAGTTATTGATGATGCGCTCGCCCGCGAGGCCCACGATGAGCCCGCCACCTTCGGTGACCTGGATATGGTCGATCTTAATGAGGTGACGTAGCAGCACACGGTAATCGTCTGCCGAGACACGGTGGAAATAGCTGAGCGTGAGCACGCGCTGGGCAAGTTCGGCCGGCGTGAGCTCGCCGGTGCTGGCGAGGGTCGACATAGTCTGGTGATAGAGCAGGCTGTAGGGGAGACGATCGAGCTCGGGTGGCTCGACCCACTTTTCCTCGCGATAGAGTTGTACGAGCGCGATACCCTGCAGGAGCTTCCAGGGAATGGTTTCGGGCATCATCGTGCGCGGCTCGGGTTCTTCCTCGCGCATGACAAACCACATCTCGGGCGGAAGATCGCGACGGCCCGTGCGCCCCATGCGCTGCAAAAAGGAGCTAACGGTAAACGGCGCGTCAATCTGGAAGGCGCGCTCCAGGCGGCCGATATCGATGCCAAGCTCAAGCGTAGAGGTGGTGACGGTCGTCTGTGCCTGTTCCTCGTCGCGCATGAGCTCCTCAGCCGTCTCGCGTAGCGATGCCGAGAGGTTGCCATGATGGATAAGGAAACGGTCTGGCTCGTGCCGGTTTTCACAGTAGCTTCGCAACATGGAGCACACGGCCTCTGCCTCCTCACGCGAGTTGGCAAAGACCAGGCACTTGCGGCCGCGGGTATGTTCAAAGATGTAGCCCATGCCGGGGTCGGCGTTGTCGGGTGCGGTGTCGGTGGGGTTGAGCAGTGCCTGTTCGGTTGCCTGTGGGATGTCGACTTCGCCCTCGGGGGCTGAGGAAGTGCGACTGTCCTTGGGAGCGGCCTTGCCCCGTGCCCGCTCACGACGTTGACGACGCTCCTCTTGTGTGAGCTGTCCGCTGTGACGCATGTCTCGTTCTCCGGCGGGCAGCGCCGCGGGTGCCGCTGCTTCAATGCGCTCGCACGCAAGCACTTCGGCCTCTTGAGGACCTGTGCTCTCAAATCCTCGCTGCTGAGCCTGGGGGCCCGAGTTGTAGAAGTGCTCCATGGAGATGCGCCACACGCGGTGCGGTTCTTCAAAGCGGGGGATAACGCAGTCGCGCCCCGTTCCCTGTGAGAGAAAAGCGCCCGTGCGCTCGGGGTCGCCGATGGTAGCGGAAAGGCCAATGCGTCGAGGCTGCACGCCGGCCATGCGCGAGAGTCGCTCGACAAGGCAGAGCGTCTGCCCGCCACGGTCGCCGCGCATGAGCGAGTGAACCTCGTCGATGACCACGTAGCGCAGGTCGCAAAACATGCGCGGGATCGCCATGTGCTTATGGATCAGGAGCGCCTCGAGTGATTCGGGCGTAATCTGCAAGATGCCGCTCGGTTTTTTGATGAGCTTGGCCTTGTGCGACTGCGAGACATCGCCGTGCCAGTGCCAGACAGGGATATCGGCCTCTTCGCAGAGGTCGTTGAGGCGAACGAACTGGTCGTTGATGAGTGCTTTGAGGGGGCCAATGTAGAGGGCGCCCACGCTCGCGGGCGGGTTCTCCCAAAACTCGGTCAGGATGGGAAAGAAGGCCGCCTCAGTTTTGCCAGATGCCGTGGATGCCGTCAGGAGCACATTGTCTTGCGTGTTGAAGATGGCATCTGCCGCCGCAACCTGGATGGAGCGCAGACTCTCCCAATCGTGGGAGTAGATGAAGTCTTGGATAAACGGGGCGTAGCGGTCAAAGGCGTTCACGGGGCCTCCTCTCAAAAACGAATTTCTCAACGCGGTGGGCAGTGGCTTGCTGCATTAATGCTTCAACGTTTGCCCAGATAAAACCTGCCAAAATAAACCTGTCCCTTTTTGGCAGGTTAGATGGTGAATTCGGCGAAGTTACGGTCGCCGCCTGCGGTATCGGCGTCGCCTGTTGCGGTTGCCGGCGCCAGCGCGTCGCCGCCGACGCTTTGCAGCAGCTCGGCCACGTTGGCGTCGGGGTTTTGGCATAGGATGTCGAGCAGCTCGATAAAGTCACGAATGACTTCACGCGGCGTCAGATGCGTGTCGGCTCCCACGCGACCGAACTCGATCTTGAGGAAGTCCACCAAGTCGTTCTCGGTAAGCGTGGGCGTCCAGCCAAAGTAGCCGGCGTGAATTTGCATGAGTTTTTCGATCAGCACCAGCAGCTCCTCGTAGGTGAGCGGCTGCAGGCGGATGATGGGCGCGAGCATGTCCTTAAGGTCTTCGCGCGCAAAGCGGCCCTGAGCGAGTCGGCTGCGCAGGGCCTCGTAGGAGAACACGCCGCGGCGGCGGTCTTCGATGGAGGTTGGCGTGCCGCCCATGATCATGCCCAGGTACTGCGCCTTGCCTTGGAGCGTGTCGTTGTACATGGTCAGGATCTTCTCGTAGTTGTATTGGCGCGTGATGGCGTTGGGAATCTTATACAGATTCACGAGTTCGTCGATGAGCACCAGCATGCCCTTGTAGCCGCTGCAGACCAAAAAGCGCGCAATGAGCTTAACGTAGTCGTACCAGTCGTCATCGCTGATGATGGTCGAGGAGCCCAGCTCGGCGCGTGCCTCGCTCTTGGTGCGGTATTCGCCGCGAATCCATTTGGTCACGCGGCTCATGGCCTCTTCGTCGCCCCCGGATGCGGCCATGCGATAGCGGCGGAGCATGCGGGTGAAGTCGAAGCCGTGGACCATCTCCTCGAGCGGGGCCAGTTGGGCATTGACGACCGACTCGTCGACGTCGGCACACGAGGCGACCCAGCGATCCAGAATAAGGTTGAGCGCACCGCCCTCGGGGCGCGTCTTGGTCGATATATTGCGGATGAGCTCGCGGTAGGTGGCAAGGCCCTGTCCCTGACCGCCCTGCAGGCGGCGCTCGGGCGACAGGTCGGCATCAGCGACGACGAATCCCTCGCCCATGGCGTGCGTGCGGATAGTCTGGAGCAAAAAGCTCTTGCCGGCGCCGTAACGACCGACCAGAAAGCGGAAGCTCGCGCCACCATCGGCGATGAGACTCAGATCGGTGAGCAGGGCGCGGATCTCGACCTCGCGCCCTACGGTGATGTAAGGAAGGCCGATGCGCGGGACCACACCGCCCTTGAGCGAGTTGAGAATGACGGCAGCGACGCGCTTGGGCACGCGAGGTGCTGCGGATGCGGTATCACTCATGGTCTAGGTATCCTCTCACGTCTGCTTCGTAGTCCTCGATAATCTGCGGCCCTGCCGCGCTAAATTCAATTACGGTGTCGCCCACCAGGTCAAAGAGCGCCTCGTTGATGGTATCGACGAGCATGTCCTCGCTCTGCTCCGATTGCACTACCGCCGATTCCGCCTGTACTGCGTTGTGCTCGAGCAGCGCGCGGAGATAGGCGTCTGCGGCGGGCGCGAGTTCGTTTGTGGCGTCAGCGGGCGTAGCAGCTGCGAACGCGGGCGTCGGCGCGAGAAGCGGTGCCACGACACCAAACTGTTCGGTGGATATGGTCGGCTCGTCGGACTCGTCCTGCCCTGCAGCCGCCGCGACCGCCTCGACCATCGCGTCGGCTACGGGCTCGGCTTCCGGTTGCCCTGAGTCCGCTGCCTCGGCTTCTGCGGACGCGCCGTCCTCGCGTTCCTCGTCAATCAAAAGCGCCTCGCGCGTTTGTGCGGCGGCGCTCCGAATATGCCCCAGCTGACTCAGATCGATATCGATCTTGACGGGCTGGTGTGCGGCGTCCCACGAAAGCCATGCCACAATCTCGTCATCGATAATCTTGGCCAGATATTTGGGGACCTTTTCTTCCTTAAGGGGATGGGCAGGGTCCAGCGCCAGGCGCAGGCGTTGGTCGCAGGCGCGCATCATTTCACCGAGCTTGCTGCTCTTTTGCCTACTACCGTGGATACGCATGCATTCCCAAAAGCCGTTTTGGCAACGGTAGATATGGATGGGGTCCAGACGGTATTCGCAGTCCTCGTGGCGCTCGGGCGCAAAGAATACGGCCGAGGCAAACATGGTGTAGGGCATGGCCGTCTCCTCCCCAAATAAACTTGCCACGATGCCGGTCTTTCGGTGCGTGTCATAGTAGCGCACCATGCGGACATACACGGCGCACGCCACGTGGCGCAGATCGCGGTGGTGGCTGCGGTCGAGCCGCGAGCTACTTAGGTTGTACGTGGAGAGGGCGTTGATGGCGGCCATGAGTCGCTCCTCGCGCACCTCATCGGGCGGAAGGGGGAGCGTGGGCTCGGAGGTTTTGCGACGCTTAGGGGTCTGGCTGGACGGTGCCGGTACAAGGTCTCGTGCCGCGCGCCGCAGTTCGATAAGGGCGTTATCGAACATGATGGTTTTAGAGTCGCGAAGCAGCTTGGGGTCGAGCCCGTGGAACACGGCGTAATCTTGCAGCCACACGCGCGCAAACCGGTCGATGCCGGGCTCGAAGGCGCGATAGACATCCCAAAAAGCCTTGATCTTGTTAAAACCATCGAGTGGATTATCTACGCCAATGCCGCAGATCAGCTCATAGAGATACAGAAAGGCAAAGGACGTAGACGTTTCCTCGACGGTTCCGCGGCGCACTTGGGCACGCCAGGTAAAGTAGCCGCGCAGTTGCCGGTCGCTCATGGCGTTGTAGGTGGGAAAGTACGACTTAAAGGTGCCGTTGTAGGGACAGTCGTCCTCAAAGTCGGCCATCAGCAGGCCCTGGCGGTAAAAAAGCTCGGCTTCCGAAAGCCAGCGGCCCGCACCGCCCTTGGGGTCATCCTGCCAGCGCGATATCTCGCGCATTTTACGGTACTGGTCGGGGAGGAAATTCTGCATCTGTCGGCCGGTTTTGAGAATCGGCTCGTCTGCGTAGGTTTCGTTTGAGAAGCGGGCGGACTGATGGGTCCGGGCCTCGGCCATAATGCGCTCGATGAGCATCTTGATGTCCTGGTCGGCCACCGCTCCTCCTCTCGAACGCAGCTACGGTGACCTCATATCATAGCACAGCATCAAACAGATGTTCGAGATACCGATGCGTTGATAGATTTAGAACAGGAGGGCGTAGATGACGGCGATGACGACGGAGGGAAGCATATTGGCCGTGCGGAAGGTCTGAGGACGGATGAGGTTGACGCCGACACAGAAGATGAGCATGGAACCTACGAGCGAAAGGCTGTTGAGGGCAGCTGTGGTCATGATGGGGGAGAGCGCGCCGGCAAACAACGTGATCGTCCCCTGGAACACGGCGACGGGCAGGGCGGAGAAGATGCAGCCGCGGCCAAGCGAGGCCGTCATGGTGCAGACGATGATGCAGTCCAGTGCGCCCTTGAGGGCAAGCGTTGACCAGTCGCCGAGCAGGCCGTCCTGGATCGATCCCACAATGGCCATGGCGCCGATGCACACGGTGAGTGAAGTCGAGACAAAAGCGTTGGTGAACTCGTTATCGCCCTCACTGCCAGTCTTGCGCTTGAGCCATTCGCCAAGGTTCTCGATGGCGGCCTCCAAGTTGATGGCCTCGCCGATGAGCGAACCGAGCGCAAATGAGACGATGAGCATGGTGGTACCGGTGGTCGCTAGCGCCTTTCCATCGATGATGAGCATCTTTTGCATGGTGCCGCCCAGGCCGATAAACAGGACGCACAGCCCCGATGCTTTCATGAGCGTGTCTTGGATGCGCGGTGTAATGAAGCGGCCGCCCGCTAATCCCAAAAGACCGCCCGCAACTAAAAGCGCAACGTTGATGATTGTTCCCAAGCCCGGCATGAGCCCTCCTGTATTGATGCCAACGTGGCAATCGTAGCAGAACGAAATGCGAGGCACATCGCGACTCATCTAATACGTTATATAAGTGGTATTAGGAATGATGCGCAGCATTTAAGCCTCAGGTGGTTGTCGGGACATAGGGGTAGTAGTCAAAGCGCAGTGTCATAAGCCGCTGCGGGGATTCAATAGCCGCGGCGATGATATTGGCATCGCGGGCACGATCAAACCCTTCGAGTTCGATCTGATACGAGACGTCTTGCATAATGTCCAGACGTCGCCAGGCTAGAAGTGTGTCGCCATCGAATTCCAAGGTCTTGCCTCCGTCTGGGGCAACGGCGTATAGACGCAGTTTAGCGGTGGTTGCAGGGTCGACAACCGTGACCTTTTTAATTTCGTTTCGAGTATTCTTGGCGCCCAACAAGGTGAGCAGTGTTGGGGCCACGACCTCGCCCGATGGCAAATAGACGACTTCGATGGATTCAGGAAATGCGATGATGGCCGACTTGCGGACGGGCTGATTGGCGGCGGCAACTTCGATGTTCGCGGCGTCGATGACCTCTGTGTGGTCGAGGGCGGCAAGCACGCAGCAGTTACCTTCATCGATCTCCTGAGGATCAGCAAGCCCCAGACTGTCCGCGAGCTCGGGATCGTTTGGACCGGTAGCGGGCTCATTCGGTGCTTCGAAAGAAGCTGGGACGCTGCTTGTCGGCGACGGCGTGTCGCCCGCACCTGCTTCTTTGTCCGTGCTCTCTTCTTGTATGGTTGCGTTGATGGGTTCGTCGTCTGAGGGGAGCGTCTTGGCGTCAAGCGCGGAGGGGACAATCCCGACGGCTCCGGATCCGTTCCACTCCATCTCGAGAAGCGCCGGGTCGGCAAGAATGCGTTGCCTGCCTAGCGTGTGGGTATCGATCGCAATAGGGCCTGCCTCCGTCCCGCGCGTAAGGCTGAGCGATCCGGCTGGCTTCTCGAAATGAATGTCTGTGTCTTCGGTGCTGGCGGCGTAGAACAGCAGGGATGCTTCTCCCGCCGCGATGGCATCGGTGCCCGCCTTGGTCAGCCGCAGCGATGCCGTGAATGAGAGGGTGGGCTGCACATCGTCTGCATTCGCGGCGGCGCAGCCCAGACATATACCGCCTCCTTTCTCGAAAAACGCACCGTCGAAGGCGACCTTCGCTCCGTTCGCCGAGTCATCGACCGAAGCGATATCGATGCGCAACCCCAAATCGCACGGATCGCCATCTGCATCGAGCACAATCGAGCGCCACGTGCAGACGGCGCACCCCGCCTGGGAGCCGTTTGCCTTGTTCGAACGATTGATATCCACGACTATCGAGCCGTCCGTATTACGACGAAGGCATCCCGAGGTTGAGATTGCGGCCTGTGCGAACGAAAAACGCTTGCACGCAATGGCGCTCGACGGATTTGGTGCGGAGCTTAGGGCTGCTGGTAAGGAGTCTGCCATGACGGGAGTCGCCCAAGCGGCGACAGGCGTTCCGGTTGCGAGCGCGCCGCAGAGTGCGACGACGGGCAAAAGGTTCTTCGATGCCATGGGGTCTCCTTAGCTAATTTAGTGCGGCCTGTCCGTGTTTCGTTTCTGGCTGCGTTTGATGTGCAGACCGAGGCCGGCGGTTCCCGCGCCTGCTGTCGTGGCGCCTGCTGCCAAGAGCCATCGTCTGTCGTCTGTCTGTGCCAACGGTTCCTTGCAGTTGCCGCGGTCGAGCTCCGAGAGGTCGACCGTCACCTGCGTGGCGGCCTGCGCCTGTTCTTGCTGGGCAAAGGCCATGGCTGGCCCAAACGCTAGGATACTGACGGCGGTGGCCAGGGCGACGGCCTTATGCCGTGTGCGCACCGGGCTCGACCGTCCAGGTGATCGTTGCAACTTGATCGCCTTCGCCGGTTACGCGGAAGATGTCGCGCGTGACGCGGGCGACGTTTCCGCTTGTCTTGAGCTTAATTTTGTCCGTGCCGCCGGCAATGCCCTGGTAGCCCATGTCGAAGGCTGCATTCTTGGAAAGATCGAGGCCCGTCTCCTGCATTGCGGCGCTGGCGTTCTGGAGTGCGCCGTCGGGGCCGACCTTAAAGTCGATGGAATTCTGCGCGGTTCCGGCCTTGGCGTCGGCGGCAATGGTCCAGGTGTTCATGGCGTCGATCTTCATGTTGGTGACATGGATGCCGTAGGCCGAATGATTGTCGATGGTGGTCGCGTCTTCTGAGGGGCCCTGAAGCGTGCCGTCGGCCTTGGCGACGAAGGGAATAACCGTCGGAACTTTGAACTCTACGTTGTCGATCTCGGTCCTGACCATTACTTTCGTGGTTCCAACGCGCCCGGCTGCCAGAGCTGGCGTCGGGGCGGCGCCCATTGCGAGCGCGAGCGCGAGCCCTGCGCCCACGACGAGCGCTCTGGCTCCGTTCATGTTCCTGGTGATGTCCATGGTCGTTCCTTTCTATTCGCCGCGGGCCGTCCCCGCGATGATTGGACGAATGCTGGTGAATTGCGTGCGGTGCCGCGTCGGCCGAAAAAGCTAGTTCTCGGCTTGCTCAACCCGTACCTTGACACGTGTCGGATTGCCGTGGCTGTCGAGGGTCTTGGCATCGAGTGCCTGGATCTCGATGTATGCCTCGCCTTCTTTGATGTCGCCGGCGGGGCACGTCTCGATTGTCTTGCCGGTCTCGACCACACCGGATTCGTACATGGTCTCGTCGTTTTGGATGACGCGGAATCGCTGGGGAAATTTATTGTCTTGGACGTTTTGCACGTTGACGCGCAGCTTGCCGTCCTCCTGTAGCTGAGCGACCGGCGCGACCGAAATCGTCATCATGTTGTCGCGGACGATGGCATCGAGCTCATCTTGGATTTCTTGTCGCGATTTACCCTCTGCCGTCGTGACTGAGGCGCCCGCTTCGGGCACGGGCTGCGACTGCCAGGCGTATAGCCCTACGGCGATGAGGGCGCAGGCGATAGCCAGGCAGACAACGACGAGTTTTTTGCGACGCCCCAGTCCTGCGAGGCGGGGCGGCTTCTTCGCACTCATGCGGCGTCCTTGGTGGTGTAGACACGTGCGAACGTGGACGGGTCCGCTCCAAAGAGCATGTGAAGCATCAGGCGGCGCGAGTAGATGAGCTCGTCAAAGTCGTGAGGGAGCTCGATGTTGTGGATACGCGCGATGTGGTGGGCGAGCGCCGAGAACGACTCGGGGTCGCAGATAACATCGGTGGTGACGTGGTAGACCGCCGTATCGGGGAACGCCTCTTCGTCGAAAGGCAGGAGATAGGGATCGTCGTCGACCTCGATGGCGACGCCGTACTGGGGCCAGTAATATGCCATGGGAACCTCCCTGCTTCTGGGGCCAAAACTTCTATCGGTTTTGGCTGTCGACGCCGACCGTATCAGCCGCTACTTGACCAATTTCTGACCAAATGCTTGACGGATTGACATCTCCGCAGGTAAAAGGTGGAAAAAATTACTTCAACTTTTTTCGAGCGACAATCGAGCGGTCGGCGACGGCGGGGCGATATGTGTCAAAAGCATCGTCTGCCGAGGAAGCCTTGCCGTTCGCCGAATTGCACAAACGTAAAAATCGCCAATTATGGAGACGGTCTCGAACACGTCGACGAAACGATGCGGTAACATCTCCCTGCAAACACTGTAGTTAGCTAAAGGGGGAGTTCGCGTGTCTGCAACCATTAAACCCTTCACCGATGAGTTCGAAGAGTATGGCCGCGATGAATCTCGTGCATCGGGCGAAGCATCGAGCATCTCGTTTCCGACAACGGAAGACGAGGTCCGTGCCATTTTGGAAACGCTCCATGCCGAGCGTGTCCCGGTAACGGTTCAGGGCGCCCGAACCGGCCTTGCCGCCGGTGCCGTGCCCCACGGTGGGCATATCCTCAATACTTCCCGTATGAATCGCTACTTGGGCCTTCGCCGCGATGAACAAGGCCAATTTCTGCTGCGCGTGGAGCCGGGCGTTGTGCTCTCGGAGCTGCGTAAGCAGCTGAGCAAGAAGGTACTGCCGACCGCTGGTTGGGACCAGGCATCGCTTGAGGCCTACGAGGAGTTCCAAGAGTCCCCCGAGCAGTTCTTTCCCACCGATCCCACCGAGGCATCTGCCTGTCTGGGCGGCATGGCGGCATGCAACGCCTCCGGCGCCCGCAGCTACGCTTACGGTCCCATGCGCCCGCATATCACGGGACTCCACGTCGCGCTGGCTGATGGCGATTTGCTTGAGCTTCAGCGCGGCGAGGCTTTTGCCCAGGGCCGACACCTGTCGCTCGTGACGGCAGCGGGCCGTACACTCGAGCTCGATCTTCCTGACTACACCATGCCCAAGACCAAAAATGCCTCGGGTTATTTTGTTGCGGACGATATGGACGCCATCGATCTTTTTATCGGTGCGTGCGGCACGCTCGGCGTCATTACCGAGCTCGAGATCGCCCTGCAGGCGGCACCTTCGGTCGTATGGGGTGTGAGTTGCTTTTTCGATAGCGAAGACAAGGCGGTGTCCTTTACCGATTCCGTGCGTCCCGTGCTGTCCCATGCCGCCGCTATTGAGTATTTCGATGCTGGCGCCCTGGATATCCTGCGTCGCCAGCGCGAGCAGTCGACAGCGTTTGCCTCGCTGCCGGCGCTCGACGACGAGGCAAAGGTCTGTGTCTACGTGGAGCTCGACTGCGATGACGAGGCGCAGGCGACCGAGGAGCTGTACCACCTGGGATGGGTGCTGGAGTTTGCGGGCGGCCGCGACGATGCGACATGGGTCGCCCGCACCGAAGTCGATCGCGAGTGCCAGCGGTTCTTTCGCCACGCGGTGCCCGAGAGCGTCAACATGCTCATTGACGAGCGTCGCCGCACCGACCCCACCATTACCAAGCTGGGATCGGATATGTCGGTGCCCAATGCACGCCTTGCCGATGTCGTGGCCCTCTATCGCCGCACGCTGGCCGAAAGCGGGCTTGAGTCTGCTGCCTGGGGACACATCGGGAACAACCATCTGCATGTGAACATCCTGCCGCGCGATGCGCAAGACTACCGTCGTGGTGGAGAGCTCTTTGCCCAGTGGGCTTCCGAGGTCACGGCCATGGGCGGTGCCGTTTCTGCCGAACACGGCGTCGGCAAGATCAAGGCGGGCTTCTTGGAGACGATGTACGGCCACGAGGCCATGGTCGAGTCGGCGCGTCTCAAACTCCAGCTCGATCCTGCCGGCCAGCTGGGTCGCGGCAACCTGTTTACGGAGAAGCTCTTGGATGAACTCGTCCAGAAAGGGGGCGCGTGAAGATGAGTGATTTCCATATGGTGGTGTGCGTCAAGGCGGTGCCCGGAAGCACCGAGGTCAAGATGGACCCCAAGACCAATACTATCGTGCGTGATGGCAAGCAGGCGGTCATTAATCCCTTCGATGCAAGTGCCCTCGAATGTGCGCTAGCGCTGAAGGACGACTTTATCGGCTTTGGCATGGACGTGCGTGTGACGGTGGTGTCGATGGGCATCCCCGCGACCGAATCGCTGCTGCGCGACTGCATCGCCCGCGGTGCCGACGACGCTCTGCTGCTGACCGACCGAGCCTTTGCGGGCGCCGATACCCTAGCCACCACCTATGCCCTCAAATGCGGCATCGAGGCACTCGATGAGGACTTTGACCTGCTCATCTGCGGCAAGATGGCAGTGGACGGCGATACGGCCCAGATCGGCCCCGAGCTGGCCGGCGCCTTTGGGGTCCCCTGCGTGACCGACGTGAGCTGTGTGCAGAGCGCGGGATTTACGACGTGTGGCTCGCTGGCGCTCGTCCACGGCTGCGATGCCGGCGAGGAGACGGTGTACCTGGAGATGCCGTGTGCGATGACGACTGCCAAGGAGATTGGCCAGCTGCGCATGCCGAGTATTGCCGGTATTCGCGCGGCCGAGGATGCAGACGTGCGTGTGGCCAGCGCTGCCGACGTAAACGCCGATCCCTCGCGTTGCGGCCTTGCCGGATCACCGACGCAGGTCGTGCGCTCGTTTGTGCCCGACCGTGACCAAACGTGCGAGGCCGTCGAGGGAACGGCGTCCGAGCAGGCGGTAAAACTTGCCAAGATTATCGAGGGGATGGCATAGATGAGCGGGCTGATTATCGATAGCGAAGCCTGTATCGGCTGCGGTCGCTGCGTTCGCGCCTGCGCCTCGGGCGGCATTGTGGTGGAGGGTGAGCGCCCCAATCGCTGCGCCCGCGTAACCGACGGCTGTATCCTGTGCGGTGGGTGCGTCGACGCCTGCCCCGTCAACGCCATCTCGATTGAGCGCGACGAGGCCGCCGGCGCGGCAGACCTTGACGCATATCGAGACATCTGGATCTTCGTGCAGACTGACGAGCACGATGCCGTTGCATCCGTGGCCTTCGAGCTCATGGGCAAGGGGCGCGAGCTTGCCGATGCCCGCGGCTGCCGTCTGGTGGCACTGGTCGGCATGAGCCCCGAGGGCTCACTCGGGGACCTGGAGCATCTGATTTGCGCCGGTGCGGACGAAGTTCTGGTCTGTCGTGACGAGCGCCTGCGTCAGAACGACGCGGAGGTCTACGCCCGCTTGATCTGCGATTTGGTAGCCGAGCGCAAGCCCGAGGCCATTCTGTACGGCGCGACTGCCTTTGGTCGCGAGCTGGCGCCCGGTGTGGCCGTGCGCTTGCAGACGGGCCTTACGGCCGATTGCACGGTGCTTTCTATGGATACGGAGACGGGTCTGCTGCAGCAGACGCGCCCGGCGTTTGGCGGCAACCTGATGGCCACCATTATCTGCCCCAACCACCGTCCTCAGATGGCAACGGTGCGCCCCGGCATCTTTAAGGCGCCCGAGTTTGACTATAGCCGCTCCGGCACGATTACCCAGGTAGTGCTTGCGGATGACGTTAAGGCCCGCGTCGAGATCTCGATTCCCGCCGAGGAGTGGGGACAGCAGGCCTCAATTGCCGATGCCGAGCGTCTGGTCGTGGTGGGCCGCGGCATCGGCTCCAAGAAGAATCTGCCCCTGATGCGAAAGCTCGCCGATGCCCTGGGTGCCGAGCTTGGTTGCACGCGTCCCATTGTGGAGGCAGGCTGGTTGGAGTATCGCCACCAAATTGGCCAGACGGGTGTATCGGTCTCGCCCAAGCTCCTCGTGAGCATCGGTGTCTCGGGCGCTATCCAGCATCTCGCCGGCATCGGTGGGGCGGAGTGCATTGTCGCCATCAATGAGGACCCGGATGCCCCCATCTTTGGTGCCGCCCAGTACAAGGTCGTCGGCGATGCCGTTGAGATCGTTGAGGAGCTGCTGGCTCAGCTTGAGCGCTAAGCGCGCGTCAGCCAGTCGCGCATCTCGTCCTTTAGGCGGCTCCAGGTTGCCTGCGTGGCGGGGTCGGTAAAGGGCCGCGTAATGCCAAAGGGCGCGTCGAGCAGGCGGTGGATATCGCCCTGTTCGCGCGCCAGCGCGCGGCTCGCTGGATAGACGAGCTCAAACATAAAGCAGATGAGTCCCACCAGGTAGTCTGCGGGCTCATCGCGCTCATCGCGTGCGACGCAGCGGTGCTCGTCAAAGGCGGTAAGCGCCGGTGCCGAGAAGTGGCTGGCGAGAAATGCGTCCTCATCCACCTTGAGGATGGTCTCGACGGTGCTGTCGGCGACGGTGCGCATAATGTCGATCTTGTCACCATCGCGCACGATATCGCAGAAGCTCCGCGTACGCTCGTCGAGCTGCGCGGGTAGACGAAAATCGCTGTGATAGGCAATGCTCGCTCGGATGAGCTCATCTTCTGCCGGGTCATCGATAAAGTCGCGGATGCTCGTTACGGCGGGTGCATCGGCGGGATTCTCGCCAAAGAGGACCTCGATGCCCAGCGCTGCATGGCTCATGCTCTCGGCGTCCTTAAAGGTGTCCCAGCGCCGCAACTGCTCAAAGCGGCCCATATCGTGTAGCAGGCCGCAAAGCCATGCCAGGTCAATATCTTCTGACGACCAGCCCTGCTCGCGTGCTACGGCATCGCATGCCTCGGCCACGTGGTACGTATGCTCGATTTTGAGCGCGATGCGTGGGTTAGTGGCGTCGTAGGCATCGGTGTAGCTTTTGAAGGCCGCGCGCGCCCGGTCTCGATCGATAGCTGTCATAATGACTTCCTAAAAAGTTGTGTCTTTCGATCCGGTGGCAATTGTAGGTGAACTCGGTTGCTGTCGGATGATGATTCTGCCGTGTCGCTACATGCGGCTCGGAGACCTTGTCAGGATGAGAAGCGTATGGTGCTCAAAATCGTTAGAACCGTCTGGCCAGTGATGCTTACCTATGTTGCAATAGGCGCGCCGTGCGGAATGATCATGGGGCAGACGGGAATGGAACCCTGGATGGTCTTTGCTCTGAGCAGCACGTTCGTGACGGGCAGCGGGCAGTTTATGATCTGCAATCTGTGGCTGGCAGGTGTGCCTGCGGCGTCGATCGTCGCGAGCGTCGCCGCAATCTCCTCGCGCTTTGCGCTTTACTCGGCATCGATCGCTCCGCATCTGACGGGTGCCTCGAAGCGTCAGACGCTGGCTGTTGCCGCGACGCTTACCGAGGAGGCATACGGCATCTCGCTTGCCAAGCTGGTTGAGGGGGAGGATTGGGGCCCGCGCGAATCCTTCGTGCTCAACGTGATCCTCATCGCGACATGGGGCGCTTCGTGCACGATGGGTGCCATCGTCGGTGCCGTTGTCGATGTTCCCACCGCCATTGCAGCCTTTGTCTGCACCTCGCTCTTTATCTGCCTGCTCTTTTCGCAGCGGCTGTCGCGCGGCAACGTTGTCGCGGCGGTTTCGGGTGCGGTGTCCGTCGCCGTATGCAAGTTCTTGGGCCTCGTGAATATTGCCGTGCCGGCAAGCGTCGTGGTCGGCATTACCATTGCGCTGGCGTGCGATGCTGTATTTGACGGAAGAGGTGCCCGCGATGCCCGTTAACGAGTTCTTGGTTCTGTGGCTGTCGTCGTGGGCTGCTATCGCGTTCTTTCGCATCGCGCCGGCGTTCGCCTTGCGCGGGCGGACCCTGTCGCCCCGTATTACCGAGGCCCTGGGCTATATCCCGCCCGCTGCCTTTGCCGCGCTGGTCGCCAACGACTTGGTGAGTCCCGACGCGTTCGACGCGGGGCTCTGGCCTGCCTTGGTTCCCTGGATTGCGGCCGCCGGCGTCGTGGTCGTGGCGGTCAAGACAAAATCGATGCTGTGGTGCTGTGTCTCGGGCATCGTACTCTATATCGTCTTGAGCCTTATATAGGGGTGGCGTCGCGGGCGCCGAATCTCGTTCCATCCCAACTTGTCGAGTTTTTCACCGAGCTGGTCTATTTCTTCTGGTACCATGGTCAAACTTTACTGTAGCAAAGTGTGACGTGGGCTTTTGTACCCCGTCAGCGGAAATGGGGGTTTCATGGCACAGGAAGCGATCGCCAACGAGCAAAAGAAATTCAAGGTCCCGCGCATCCCGGGCGACATCATGATCTATCCGATGATCGTCGGTCTTTTGCTCAACACCTTCTGCCCGCAGGTTTTTGAGATCGGCGGATTCTTTACGGCTGCCTGCCGCGGTGGCTCCAATACCATCGTCGCCGCGATCCTGCTGTTTGTGGGCGCCGGCATCAGCTTTAAGTCCACGCCGGGCGCTATCAAGACCGGCATCGTCGTGCTGATTCCCAAGCTGGTCGTCGCAGCGGCTCTCGGCCTGGGCGTGGCATATTTCTTTAACGACAACTTCCTGGGTCTGAGCTCCGTGTCTATCATCGGCGGCATCACGTTTTGCAACATGGCGCTCTATACGGGCATCATGGGCGAGTTCGGCGATGAGTCTGAGCAGGGCGCCGTCGGTATCCTGTTCTTTACGGCCGGCCCCGCCGTCACGATGATCATCCTCGGTGTTTCCGGCCTCGCCAACATTCCCATTGGCACCATTATCGGCTCCATCTTGCCACTCGTTATCGGCATGGTTCTGGGCAACCTGTTCCCGTTTATCAAGAACCTGCTGGTTCCCGGTGCCAATCCCGCGATTGCCGTCATCGGATTTCAGCTCGGTGCGTCCATGAGCCTGTCGAGCTTTATCACCGGCGGTATTTCCGGCATCTTGCTGGGCCTTGTCACGCTGTTTGTCGTCGGTCCCATCACCTTTGCGTTCGAGCGTCTGTGCGGCGGCAATGGCAAGGCCGCTGTGGCTTGCTCCACCATTGCCGGCACGGCTATGACCACACCGGTTGCCCTCGCCGAGGTCGCACCGCGCTACGCCGAGCTTGCGCCCACCGCGTACGCTCAGATCGCCACCGCCGTTATCATCACGGCGATCATGGCTCCGATTCTGACTGGCTGGGTCGACAAGAAGTTCTGCCAAGGCAAGGAGGATCTGTCGCCTGTCGGTGTCGAGGCCATCGAGGAGGCCGTCGCGACTGACATCGATGGCGAGTAGCAATCGATACCCATCAATGATGCCGGCGTGTGCAATTCGCGCCGTATGGGCGCCCGAACAGAAACTGTTTTGCAGTGATGTTCGGGCGCTCTGCTATTATCCCCTTTACCCCTGCGGAGTAAAGGGGTGTTTATTGCCCTGATTCGAATTGGGCGATTCTGACCACTTGGGTATTGAAGGGATGGCGCTAGTGGTTAAGGCACTCAAGATTGAGATACTCGTGCTATGCATGATTGTTCTTATCGGGCTTGCCGTGCGAAGTCGTCGCTCCTTGTTCTCGAGCACCCAGCAGCTATTGTTTAGCATGCTGGGCTACACCTCTGCCGCGTACATATTATTCGATATGATCTGGACGCTTTCGGACGGTGTGGACGGCACGTTGGGCATTGCTGCCAACTGGATTTCCAACGCGGTTTCGTTTTCGCTCTTTGCTATCGCGTGTCTCATTTGGTTTATCTATTCCGAGACGGTGCAGGGTTCTCGCCTTTTGACCTCGCGCTATAGGGTGGTGCTTGTTGCGTTGCCTACGGCTCTGGTGGTCGTGCTGGCGTTTACCAGTTACTGGACGCACGCCCTGTTCTATATCGATTCGCAGGGCGTGTATCGTCGCGGCTTTGCCTATATGATCCAGCCCATCGTCAGCTACTGTTACGTTATACATACGTCCCTGCATGCATTTGTGCAATCTCGCAGGGTCGAGAGCCTGCAGACGAAGGCCATCTATCGAACCTTGGCATTTTTCGCCATTCCGGCCCTGGTGGGCGGTACCTTTCAGGTCGTATACTCGGTGCCCGGCCTTTGTGTCGGCATAATGATTAGCATGTTGCTGCTCTACATCATCTACCAGGAGCAGCTCATCTCGACCGACCCGTTGACTGGACTTAACAATCGCAACCGTTTTGAGACCTATATGCTGTCGCTCTTCTCAAATGTGGATCAGGCCGAAGATGTATATCTGCTTATGATGGACGCCGACGGCTTTAAGCAGATTAACGATCGCTATGGGCATGTGGAGGGCGACCACGCTCTTCAGGTCATATCCGCTGCGCTCAAAGAAGTCTGCTCGGCGTCTGGCGGCTTTATCGCACGTTATGGTGGCGATGAGTTCGTGGTGCTCCAAAAGGCAGTGGCGGAACAGGATATCATGCATCTGTGCGCGACAATCAACGATGAGCTCGCGCGCGCCGAGGTTCCGTATCTGTTGCGGATGTCCATCGGCTACGCACGGGTTGGTGATGGCGTCGATACCTGGCAAGACTTGCTTCGTGCTGCCGACGCGGAGCTCTACCGCGTAAAGCGCGAGAAGAAGAAAGCCGGCGTTCAGATACGCTAGGAAAAGGGGCACACGACCGTTGCGATGGTCGTGCGCCCCTTTTGCGTTTGTGGGGGCCACCGGTCATAATGCCCAGGCGCGGTGCGGCAAGACGGGCGTCTGCCGCCGCGACTCGGTGCGAAATCAACGAGAACCAGTGCATTCCATTAAGCTAAAGTGTGTGAAGGCTCTCCCTAAAAAGGTGAGCTCTCTAGGCTTTTTTGGGTTTGTTGACGATGATGATGCCGCTGCAGACCAAGAGCAGGGCAACGATGACAGTAACGGGGCTCGTGCCGGCGCCCTCGCCAAGCAGCAGTGCGCTCAGCAGTACGCCAAAGACCGGGTTCATAAACCCAAAGACCGAGACGCGGCTGACGGGGTTGACGGCAAGCAGGCGCGACCACAGCGAGTAGGCGACCGCGGAGATAAGCGCCATGTAGATGATGAGCACGATGGCGGGGACAATCGCCGTGGGGGAGAGCGCGCCACCCATCAAAAAGCCGATGGCGGTGAGGACCAGGCCGCCGACCAAGAACTGCCACCCGGCAAGCAAGACGCCGTCGTGCTCGCGCGAGAAGATGCCGATCAGGCAGGTCGAAAGGGCACCCGCGACGGTGGAGGCCAGGATAAAGCCCTCGCCGTCGAGCGTAAAGCCAAAGGTACCGTCCGCGCCCGAAAGGTTGACGAGCGCGACGCCAGCAAAGCCCAGCACGCAGCCGAGCACCTTGGCCACATCGAGCTTTTCGGTGCGAAACGCCAGGGCGGCAAAGAGGATGGCGAGGAAGTTGGCGCTGGCCTCGATGATGGAGCTCGACATGGCGCTTGCACGGGAGAGACCAAGGTAGAAAAAGAAGTACTGTCCGATAGTCTGGAAGAGCGACAACGTGAGGATAGACTTGATATCGCGCGCTTGCGGAACGAGCGGTCGGCGCTGGGCCACGCTCATGCCAACAATGACCAGCATGCCGGCAAGGGTGAAGCGCAGACCCGCGAAGAGCAGCTGCGAGGCGCTGTCGTGCGCGGGAATGCCAAAGAGGCCGTAGCCAATCTTGATGCAGGGAAAAGCCGACCCCCAGAGTGCGCAGCAGACGAGACAGCCCAGGATGAGTCCGGGCAGGGTGGCGAGATACGGCTTGCGGCTTTCCATGATGTCCTTCCTGTATGCGCGAAGCAAAAAAGAACCCGCCACCGGGCGTGCCGGTGGCGGGTGTTGTTACCCGAGGGGATTGTACCCGATGGGATAGCTTTAAGCGAAGTAGGCTACGCCGCTCTCAAAGATCGGCATGAACTTGTCACCGGGGACATACTCGGGCACGTTGCGGTACAGGTTGTCGCCGCGACGCTCGGCATGGCCCATCTTGCCCAGGACGCGGCCGTCGGGGCTCGTGATGCCCTCGATGGCGAGTGCGGAGCCGTTGGGGTTGACGGAAAGGTCCATGCTGGGCTTGCCGTCCTCGCCCACGTACTGCGTAGCGACCTGGCCGTTGGCGATCAGCTGGGCGAGCACCTCGTCGTTGGCGACAAAGCGGCCCTCGCCGTGGCTGATGGCGACGGTGTAGGGGTCGTCCAGGCTGCACTGCGACAGCCACGGGGACAGGTTGGACGAGATGCGGGTGCGCACCAGGCGGCTCTGATGGCGACCGATGGTGTTGAACGTCAGCGTGGGTGCATCGGGCGTGGCGTCGACGATGTCACCGTAGGGCACCAGGCCGAGCTTGACCAGAGCCTGGAAGCCGTTGCAGATGCCCAGCATCAGGCCGTCGCGGGCCTTGAGCAGGTCGCGGACTGCCTCGGTGACCTCGGGAGCGCGGAAGAACGCCGTGATGAACTTGGCGGAGCCGTCGGGCTCGTCACCGCCCGAGAAGCCACCGGGGATCATGACGATCTGGCTTGCACAGATGCGGCGGGCAAGCTCGTGGGTGCTCTCGGCGACGGCCTCGGGCGTGAGGTTGTTGATCACGAAGGTGTCGGCCTCGGCACCGGCGGCACGGAAGGCGCGGGCGCTGTCGTACTCGCAGTTGTTGCCGGGGAACACCGGGATAATCACGCGCGGACGGGCGATCTTGGCGCCGCCGTACACGTGGATATCCTTGGCGCGGAAGTCGATGGTCTCGACCTCAGGGGTCTCGCCGGCGCTGCGGTAGGCAAAGACGCCCTCGATGCCGCTCTCCCAGGCCTCCTGGAGCTCGGAGAGCTCGATGACCTCGGAGCCGGTATCGATGACATAGCCCTCGACGGTGGTACCCAGGGGCTCGACGACAACGCCGTCGGCGACCTCAGGCAGCTCGGCATCCTCGGCGAGCTCGACGATAAAGCTGCCATAGAGCGGGGTGAAGAGGCTCTCCACGTCCACATCCTCGGCAAGCTCGATGCCAATCTGGTTGCCGACGCACATCTTAAAGAGGCTCTCGGCGCCGCAGCCGTAGCCGGGCGTGGAGACGGCCAGGGCGTCGCCAGTGGCGGTGAGCGCCTCGACGGCGTCAAACGCGGCGAGCAGCTGCTGAGCGTCGGGGCGGTAGTCCTCACCATAGGTGGCGGGGGCGATGCGCACGACGCGATGCGTCAGACCCTTGAACTCGGGCGAGACGGCACGGGCGGCCTTACCCACGGCAACAGCGAAGCTGATCAGGGTCGGCGGAACGTTGAGCTCACCGGCCTCGTCCTCAAACGAGCCGCTCATAGAGTCCTTGCCGCCGATGGCGCCGGCACCCAGATCGACCTGGGCCATAAGGGCGCCCAGGACGGCTGCCATGGGCTTGCCCCAGCGCTCGGCCTCGGTGCGCAGGCGCTCGAAGTACTCCTGGAAGGAGAGGTAGGCGCGCTTGTGCTCAAAGCCGGCGGCCACGAGCTTGGCGATGGACTCAACCACGGACAGGTAGGCGCCCGCAAACTGGTCGGCCTCCATCAGGTAGGGGTTGAAGCCCCATGCCATGGCGCTCGCCGTGGTGGTCTCGCCGTCCACGGGGAACTTGGCGACCATGGCAGAGCTCGGGGTGAGCTGCGTCTTGCCGCCAAAGGGCATGAGTACGGTCGCGGCACCGATGGTGGAGTCGAAGCGTTCGGAAAGGCCCTTGTTGGAGGCGACGTTGAGGTCGGTGACCAGCGAGGTCATGCGCTCGGCAAGCGTGGTGCCGGCCCAGCTGGGCTGCCACACGCTGCGGGCGCAGACGTGGGCGACCTGGTGCTTGGGTGCACCGTTGGAGTTGAGGAACTCGCGGGATAGGTCGACGATGGCGACGCCGTTCCAGGCCATGCGCATGCGCGGCTCGGCGGTAACCTCGGCGATAACGGTCGCCTCGAGGTTCTCCTCGGCGGCGTAACCCATGAGCTCCTCGACATCACCGTCGGCGACGGCGCAGGCCATGCGCTCCTGGGACTCGGAGATAGCGAGCTCGGTGCCGTCCAGGCCGTCGTACTTCTTGGTCACGGTGTCCAGGTCGACGTACAGGCCGTCGGCAAGCTCGCCTACGGCGACCGAGACGCCGCCGGCGCCAAAGTCGTTGCAGCGCTTGATCAGATGGCAGGCGTCGCCGCGGCGGAACAGACGCTGCAGTTTGCGCTCGACCGGGGCGTTGCCCTTCTGGACCTCGGCGCCCGAGGTCTCGATGGACTCGGTGTTCTGGGTCTTGGAGGAGCCAGTGGCACCGCCGATGCCGTCACGGCCGGTGCGGCCGCCCAGCAGGATGATTTTGTCGGTGGGGGCGGGGCACTCGCGACGCACGTGGTTTGCCGGGGTAGCGCCCACGACGGCGCCGACCTCCATGCGCTTGGCCACGTAGCCGGGGTGATAGAGTTCGTTGACCTGACCGGTGGCAAGGCCGATCTGGTTGCCGTAGCTGGAGTAGCCGGCGGCAGCAGTGGTCACAAGCTTGCGCTGCGGCAGCTTGCCCTCGAGCGTCTCGGAAACCGGGACGGTGGGGTCGCCGGCGCCGGTGACGCGCATGGCCTGGTACACATAGCTGCGGCCCGAGAGCGGGTCGCGGATGGCGCCGCCCACGCAGGTGGCGGCACCGCCGAAGGGCTCGATCTCGGTTGGGTGGTTGTGGGTCTCGTTCTTAAAGAGGAACAGCCAGTCCTGGTCCTCGCCGTCGACATCGACCTTCACCTTGACGGTGCAGGCGTTGATCTCCTCGGACTCGTCGACATCGGTCATGACGCCGGTCTTCTTGAGGTACTTGGCGCCGATGGTGCCCATGTCCATGAGGCAGACGGGCTTGGCGTCGCGACCGAGTTCGTGGCGCATCTCCATGTAGCGGTCGAAGGCCTGCTGCACCACGGCGTCATCGATCGTCACATCATCCAGGACGGTGCCGAAGGTGGTGTGGCGGCAGTGGTCGGACCAATAGGTGTCGATTACGCGGATCTCGGTGATGGTGGGGTCGCGATCTTCATCGCGGAAGTACTGCTGGCAGAAGGCAATGTCCGCCTCGTCCATGGCAAGACCGCGCTCGGAGATAAAGGCGGCAAGGCCGGCCTCGTCGAGCTCGCGGAAGCCGTCAAGCACCTCGACAGGCGCAGGCTCGGGGGTCTCCATGTGCAGCGTCTCGGGTAGGTCGAGCGAGGCGATGCGGGCCTCGACGGGGTTCACCACGTAGTGCTTGATGGCCTCGATGGCGGCCTCGTCCAGGGCGCCCGAGATTATATAGACCTTGGCGGAACGCACGACAGGGCGCTCGCCCTGGCTGATGAGCTGCACGCACTCGCTGGCGGAGTCGGCGCGCTGGTCAAACTGGCCAGGCAGGAATTCGACGGCAAAGACGGCGCCATCGCTTGCGGGGAGCTCGTCGTAGGTCACATCGACCTGGGGCTCGCTAAAGACGGTCGGCACGCAGGAGCGGAACAGCTCCTCATCGATGCCCTCGACGTCGTAGCGGTTGATGATCCTCAGGGCCTCGATGCCCTTGATGCCGAGAATCTCGGTCAGCTCGCCCTTGAGCTGCTGAGCCTCGACGTCGAACCCGGGTTTCTTCTCCACGTAGATACGAGAGACCATTGGTTCCTGCCTTCCTGATCGGTTGGGCGTACGGTACGGTATGCGGCAGCGGTCGGTTTGCGGGGCAAGCCTCGCGGTCGCCTTGAGCCACATGTTTGTAAACCTCACTATGATACGACAGCTCGCGGCGCGTAGAGGACGGCGAGGGTGCTACAGTGAAACGCAAACAAGAGAAAGGCATCACATGGCATTCGTTTCGCTCGCCATCATCGCACTCGTGGCCTTTGCAAGCCCCTTCATCGCTTCGGCGATTCCTGGAAAACCCGTTCCCGAAACGGTTTTTTTGCTCGTGTTCGGCGCGGTGCTGGGCCCACATATGCTCGGCGTTATCCATGTAGATGCCGAGGTCTCGCTCGTGTCAGAGCTCGGTCTGGCATTTTTGTTCCTGCTTGCCGGCTTTGAGATCGATCCCAAGAACATCACAGGCGTCGAGGGGCGTTACGGCATGGCGACGTGGGTCGTCACGTTTGGCATCGCCTGGCTTGCCGTGCGCTTTACCCCGTGGTTTTCGGTCAGTCATTTTGATGGCATCGCCGTGACGCTGGCGTTGACCTCGACGGCGCTTGGGGCGCTTATGCCCATCTTGCGCGAGCGGTCGCTTGCCGGGACGCGCGTCGGCGATTCGATTCTTGCCTATGGTACGTGGGGCGAGCTCGGGCCCGTGCTCGCCATGTCGGTGCTGCTGTCCGCCCGTACGGGTGTCGAGACGCTGTTGATCTTGGGACTGTTCGCCGTGGTGTGCGTGCTGCTTGCCGTGGTCCCCAGCCGCTCCAAGCGTATCGGCAGCCGCTTCTTTGCCTTTATTCAGGAGCGCGCCGATACGACTTCTCAGACGTTCGTGCGCCTCACAGTGCTCATCCTGGTCACGCTCGTGGCGTTTTCCGCCATTTTTAGCCTCGATATCGTATTGGGCGCTTTTGCCGCCGGCTTTGTCCTGCGCTATATCATCCCCGAGGGCAACCATACGCTCGAGCTTAAACTCGATGGCCTTGCCTATGGCTTTTTAATCCCGGTGTTCTTTACCGTGTCGGGTGCCAAGATCGACCTGACGGCTGTAGCATCGCGCCCTGGCCTGCTCGTGGGCTTTATCGTGGCGTTGCTGGTTATCCGCGCCGTGCCCATTGTCGTCTCCATGAGCATCTGCCCTAAGACGCGCGATGTTTCTGCCCACGGCCGCATTACCGTAGCGCTCTACTGCACCACGGCGCTGCCGATTATCGTCGCCGTGACGAGCGTCGCTGTCAACGCCGGCGCATTATCGCAGGGCGTCGCTTCGGTTATGGTGGCAGCCGGCGCCATCACGGTGTTCCTGATGCCACTGCTCGCGCAGCTCTTCTACCGCGTGGTCGATGCCGCGCCGGTCGCCGCCGTGGCGGAGGTTGCCGAGCATCCTTCCGATGCGCTCAATATCCTGCGCGCCCATCACGACCTTGCAAGTCTTCTCGCCCGCGAGCACGAGCTATTGACGTCGCATGGGCATGGTCGTGTATTCGAGGGCCTGCCTACGCTCGATACGATTGCCGAGCGTCTTTCCGCCGAGGCGGCGAGCGGCCACATCGATGCCCGCATCGTGGACGCGGCGCATCTTCTTGCCGATAAGACCTATGGCGACGAGATAGATCCGTCCGAGCTCACCCCGCGTGAGCGTCGCCGCCTAGAGCGCGCCAAGCTCGCCGTGCATGAGTACCGCCGTCGCATGCTGGAGCTTTATGCGCATGAAGAAGCCGACGAGGACGACGGCAAATAGCCGACGCTGGTGCGGAGGTGACATTCCCGTTTGAGGACGGACGCGAAACGGGACGCAGTTTCCCTTCAAACAGAAGAAGGCGCGCTGCCTGCGGTTGATGCAGACAGCGCGCCTTTTTTGGTTGAGCTATGTTGGGGCCAGGGGCCAAAGCTTGTGGCCTCTTAGGAGCGGGCGGCTCCGTCGACGGGGAGCACGGCACCCGTAACATAGGAGGACATGTCGCTCGCCAGGAAAACAAAGGCATTGGCGACATCCTCGGGCTCGCCCATGCGACCCAGCGGAATGGTGGCGATGATGGGCTTAATAACCTCTTCGGGCAGGTTGGCGACCATATCGGTCTTGGTTACACCAGGTGCTACGGCATTGACGCGAATACCCATAGGGGCGAGCTCGCGTGAAAGCGACTGGACCATGCCGTTGACGGCAAACTTGGACGTGGGATAGCCGACGCCGGAGGGCTGTCCGTACTTGGCGACCATCGAGCTCGTGGTGGTGATGGTGCCGCCGTGGCCGGCCTCGGTCATGATCTTGGCGGCAGCCTGGTGGCCATTAAAGACGGCGACGACGTTGAGGTCCATGACCTTTGCAAACTCCTCGGCCGTGTAGTCCAAAAGGGGAGAACGCTGGGAGATGCCGGCATTGTTGACGACCGTGTCCAGGCCGCCCATATCGGCGGCAGCCTGGGTAAAGGCCTCGGTTACGGCCTCGAGCGAGGTGAGGTCGCAGGAGCGGCCCCAGACCTTGGCCTCGGGATAAACGGTCGTCAGTTTCTCAACGGCAGCGTCGGCAGTCTCCTGGCGCGAGCCAAAGACGGTGACGGCAGCACCTTCCTCGATAAAACGGCAGGCGATGGCATAGCCGATACCGCGCGTGCCTCCGGTGATGATCGCTTTCTTGTCCTCGAGCAACATGGTGCTTCCTCTCTTTGCGGGCGGATATACGCAGCACAGCATAGCGGCGGTCATAATCGGTTTCGGTTGCACGTCGGCGAACGGTACCCCCCGGCTGTCAGGAGCGGCCAAGTCGTTCAAATGCGGATTGCGCCAATACGTCCCGTGTGCGCAAGCAAAGGGGCTCTCGTCCACTGCTGGACGAGAGCCCCTCACGCAATATGCCGTAAAGCGAAGACCGAATTAGTTGGCCATGACGCCTTCGGTCCAAGCCTCAACGTCCTCGATGCGCAGGACGTTGGCGACCTCGGCCACGCAGCCGACGCTGGCAAGCTCGGCGGCGGCAGCCTGGACGTCCTTCTCGAGCGCGCGGTG
>CATYVH010000019.1 GCA_958413765.1 uncultured Collinsella sp. | reverse complement strand
CTCTCCACAACGGCTGCGCGCGACGCTGCCCGCATCGTCTGGTTTAAGCGCTACCCCGCCAAGCAGACGCTCATCGCATTTCTGCTCGCGCTGTTGGCGACCACGGCGTTTTCCATCGATCCCGCCCCGGTGTCGAGCAACGCAGTCTTGGCGATTGACCCCAAAGCCTCGGGCATGCTGTACGTGTGCTACGAGGTGCTCCTCTCGTTTGCCGGCCATACCGACGCGGTCATGCTGTTTGCGCTTGCCTGCCTGCTCACGCTGCCGTTTCGCTACGTGTTCTTTGGCCGTGGCGACACCTGGCGCCCATCGATTATTCTGCCGTCGCTGTTTTTCGCCATCTGCATGGTGTTCGGCCGCAGCTACGACCTTATCGACTCGGCCGAGATTGTTCTTGGCGACAAGGCCCGCATCATCTGCGCCTGGATTGGCGGCGCGGGCTGGATGCTCCTAGCGATCGTGGCCTTCTATCTGGCTTTTGAGTGCCTGGATTGGCTGAGCTCTCGGCGCATTCCGTTTTCCGAAGCGCACTTTGGCCGCGTATGGCGTGTGGCTCACGCCGTGCTCTCGGTCCATCCCTTTGCCGGGCCCTTCCTGGTGCTTATGATCGCCTGGGCGCCCACGCTCATCGCTTCGCTGCCCGGCCTTTTTATGGGAGATACGGGTGCGCAGATTCGCCAGTGGTTCAACTATCCCAATGGCACGAGCGACTACCTGCGCCTGCTCAACCCCAACGTGCTGCTCAACGGGCACCATCCCGTGGTGCACACGGCCATTATCGGCTCGTGCGTTCAGCTGGGGCTTTCGCTGTTCAACAGCGCTAACGCGGGCCTCATCATCTATACCTGCGCTCAGTTTGTCATCACGGCTGCCTGCATGGCCTATTCCATTTCGTCGCTGCGCAAACTGGGCGTGAGCCTGCCGGTTCGCGGTACGATCCTGCTGTTCTTTGCGTTTATGCCGATGTTCTCTAACTACGCGGCGTTGCTCACCAAAGACGTGCTCTTTGCCGACGCGTTTTTGGTGCTGCTGATACAGACCGTCAAGCTCGTGGCATGTGGCTTGCCCCGTCGTGATGCCAATGTCGAGCGAGCGGGCGAGAAAGCCCCCGTGCTCTTTGCGCGCCACGACTGGCTGTTGCTTGCGCTGGCTGCCATGGGTTCCACGTTTTTGCGCAATGGAGGCCTGGTGTTTCCCCTGGCGGCATGCGTAATCGCGGCGGCGTTTTGCGCATGGGATGTACATGTCGCTCGTCGTGCGGCTAAGCAGACGGGCACCGCGGTCTCATGCGCCACGCCGCGCTTCCGCTGGGTTGGCGTCCTCGCGGTGCTCGCACTCTGCCTTGCCTCTAATATGTACTTCACCAAGGTCTTTATGCCGGCGCACGACATCACGCCTGGTTCCAAGCGCGAAATCCTCTCGATTCCGTTCCAACAGACGGCTCGTTTCGTCCAAAAGCACGACGGCCTCAACTCGGGCGTCAACCCCACGGTAAAGGAGGACGGCACTATCGTGGAGGCACCCTGCGACGGTTTGGTGACCGACGAGGAGCGCGCCGTGATCGATCGCGTGCTCAAGTACGAGAACCTGGGCCGCCGCTACAACCCGGATAAGTCGGACTCCGTCAAAAATTGCTTTAACGAGTACGCCTCGCAGGAGGACATCAAGGCCTATTTTGAGGTCTGGGCGCAGATGTTCAAAAAGGATCCCGAGTGCTATATTTCGGCGCTTATCAATAACTACTATGGTTATTTTTATCCGAGCGCGCGCGATGCCTGGGTCTACAGCACGGCGCGCAGTGCCGAGATTATGGCACGCCCCGATAATCTCAAGTACTTCGACTTCCATCCGGTCGATAGCAAGGTCGTGCGCTGGTGTGACCACCTGATCAATCTGTACCGTGTGGCGGTGCAGCGCATTCCGTTTATTTCGCTCACCATGAGCTCGGCCACCTATGTGTGGATCATGATCGCCGTGGTGGTCTACCTGCTGCGTCGTCATTCATGGCGTGCGCTGGCGATCTGGGTGCCGCTGTTGGGCGTGCTCGCCGTGTGCCTAATTGGTCCGTGCAACGGCTCGACCTACATGCGCTACCTGTATCCGGTCATCGCCTGCATGCCCTTCGCCATCGGCGCCACCGTCACCCGCAGCGACTTCCTCTGGTCCTAACTTGGTGCATGGGGGTCAGGTTTCTTTGCACCAAAGGGGGCATCATCACGACGCCTTCATTTTGGGGTTTATCTCGCAGGCTAGTAGGTATATCATAACGACGTTTGTTTATATTGCCCGAGCATCTGCGCTGGGCTTTAGGTCGAAACCGATAGGAGACACGTATGTCCGGACACTCTAAGTGGGCCACAACCAAGCATCGTAAGGGCGCGCAGGACGCCAAGCGTTCCGCCCTCTTCTCCAAGCTCAGCCGCAACATCACTGTTGCTGCCCGTCTCGGCGGTGACCCGCTGCCCGAGAACAACGCCAGCCTCGCCGCTGCCGTTGCCAAGGCCAAGGCTCAGTCCATGCCTAAGGACAAGATCAAGTCCGCTATCGACAAGGCTTTTGGTTCGGGTGCTGACGCCGCCGTCTACGAGAACATCGTGTACGAGGGCTACGGTCCCGCCGGTGTCGCCGTCTACGTCGACTGCCTGACCGACAACCGCAACCGTACCGCCGCTGATGTCCGTTCCGCCTTCTCCCACGCTGGTGGCAACCTGGGCACCTCCGGCTCCGTCGCCTTCCAGTTTGAGCGCAAGGGCCAGATCGTCGTCGCCAAGGAGATCCTGGATGAGAACGCCAAGAAGGAGACCATGATCGCCAACGGTGCTGCCGGTGACGAGGATGAGTTCATGATGGCTATCGCCGAGGCCGGTGGCGAGGACTACGAGGATGCCGGCGAGGAGTGGATCGTCTGGACTGCTGCCAACGAGGTCATGGCTGTCTCCAAGGCGCTCGAGGAGCAGGGTGTCCAGGTCAAGGGCTCCGAGACCACCATGGTCCCGACCACCCCGACCGAGGTTTCCGGCGCCGACGCCAAGAAGGTCCAGCGCCTCATCGACCGTCTTGAGGAGCTCGACGACGTCCAGGACGTCTACAGCACCATGGACATGACCGACGAGGTCATCGCTGCCCTCGAGGAGGAGTAGCGCCAGCACGGATTGAGCCGTGCATATCTGGGCATAATGAAGCGAGCATGCAAGCCTCGTGGAATAGATGAGCCGGATCCGCGTGCGTAGAGCACCGGACCCGGCTCTTTTATAATGATGCGAACCGTTCTGCATTTCGAGAGCCGAGATTTGAAGGGAGCGCCGCGTGCGCGTACTCAAACGAGCCCTAGCGATCGTGTATCTTGCCGCCACCATCGTGGCACTGGGTACGCTTGTCTGCCAGTTTTGGGGGCCGTATACGTATCGCTTTATGCTGCTGATGCGCGACCCCATGCCGCGCATCGTCGTGACGGCGTGCGCCGGCGTCGTGGCGATCGGCGTACTGCTGAGCTTTTTCCGCCTGATGTTCGCCCGTCGCGAACCGTCCTGCGTGCATCCGGCGGGGGAGCGCAATATCGAGGTTACCCTTGCGGCGCTTTCTTCGTGCGCCAGGGTTGCTGCCGAGCGCGACGACCGCGTGATGGTCGAGCATGTCGAGGCTCGCGTCCAAGGCCCCGACGATTCGCACGTCCGTTTTAAGGTCGAGGCTATCGCACTTGACGATAAGGACGTGGCATCTCTGGCTACCGCGATGCAGCAGCGCATCGAAGAAGCCTGCGATACCATGCTCGGCGCGCCGGGTACGACCGCGCGCGTCCGTTTTTTGCCGTCCAAGACTACCGTCCAGACCGTGGAGGTTTCCGGTGAGTGATACCAATCAAGATAAGACCGCTCGTACGCCGCGCCTGACGATTGACCAGAGCGCCACGTCGGCGAGCGAACCTGTTGATTCCAAAGCAGAGGCAACCGAGTTACAAGACGCGGCAGCCGCGGATTTTGACGAGGCTATGGGTCTCATCAAGGGTACGGGCGCTGCCGTCTGGAGCTATGCTGTGCGTCATCCCAACACCACGCTCGGCGCCGTCGCCGGCTTTATCCTCGCCGTGTTGGTGCTCACGTTGGGCCTGTGGGACACGCTCGTCATTGCATTCTTCGTGCTGATCGGCGCTGTGATCGGCCAAATTCGCGACGGCGAGAACGGGATCGTCAACTTCTTCGGCCGTCTGTTTAGCGGCCGCTAATATGTATTCGACTGTCGCATCCGCGGCGGGCATAAGGAGGAACCATGGCTTTTAATACGAAGGTCGATGTAGCCGATACCGAGCTCGAGGAGAACGAGGCGGTCGTCGCCGAAGCTGAGGATGTGACGCTCGAGGATGAGGCTCTCGTCGAGGCCGAGTCCGATACGGATGAGGACGACGAGGAAGCGGATGAGTCCGAGGACTCGCTGACCTATTCCAACGGCGTGATCGAGAAGATCGTTGCCATGGCCACCCGCGAGGTTCCGCACGTTCTGGGCATGAAGGGTAACCTCATGCACTTTGTGCAGGAGCAGTTTGGTGCCGAGAATCTGACCAAGGGCGTGACGGTCGAGGTCACCGACGATAATCGCGTGGTCGTCAACATCTCCGTCATCATCGAGTACGGCGCCTATGCGCCCGCGATCTTCGACGATGTTAAGGCACGTGTCACCGAGCGCCTTGCCGCGATGACTGGCCTTGAGGTGGCGGGCGTCAACCTGCGCATCGAGGATGTCATCACCCCCGAGGAGTACGAGCACCGCACCAGCCAGCACGAATAACCTTCCAAAAAGGGATGTTTATTTTGGCAGGTTTTATCTGCGAAAACATTAAACGGCCGACCGCGCAAGCAAAAGCGTGGCCGGCCGTTTTTGTACGCTCCCGATATAGTCATACCGCTCGTCTAACTAAGGGTTGCAATCCCCACGTTCCGCGTTACTCTAATGGGCGCATTGTTTCCAAATTGTTAACGAGGGGTTGCCGTAATGGCCGACGAGCACGAAACAGAAAGCAAGGCATGGGCAATTGAGGCCGCTGCGGCAGAGGCGGCGTCGCGTGCTGCCGAGGAGGTGCATCGTCCTCCCGTAGTGCCGATGGAACGCGTGGTCGATCGCGATGTTATCGAGCGGGGCGAGCGCGCTGGTCGCAAGCGCAGCCAGGAGCCGGGCTTTCCGCGCTTTTTTGCCGAGCTCAATTTGGGCCTGATCCTCACGGCCTTTGCCATCGTCGCGTTTAAAACCCCTAATCACTTTGCTTTTGGCGGCACCTCGGGCGTGTCGGTCATTCTGTCCACGCTGTTCCCGACCCTGCCCGTCGGCGTCTTTATGTGGATTATCAATGCGGTCCTGGTCGTTCTGGGCTTTATCTTTTTGGAGCGCAAGGCAATCCTGTGGAGTGTCTTTGCCTCGTTTGCGCTGTCCGCCTATGTTTCGCTGTTTGAGCTCTTTATTCCGACCGATGTCTCGATGACGGGCGATATGTGGCTCGACCTGTGCTTTGCCGTGATTCTGCCGGCGCTCGGCAGCGCCATCGTCTTTGATATTGGTGCCTCGACGGGCGGCACGGACATCCTCGCCATGATTCTCAAACGCCGCACCACGCTTGAGATCGGCCGTGCGCTGCTGTTGGTCGATATCGGCATCGTGACCATCGCGGCCTTCTTGTACGGTCCGCGCGTCGGTCTGTACTGCGTGCTCGGCCTGTTTGCCAAGACGCTTGTGGTCGACAAGGCCATCGAGAGCATTCACCTGCGCAAAGTCTGCACGGTCATTTGTTCCGAGCCCCTTAAGGTCGAGGAGTTTATCGTCAAGCATCTCAACCGTACGGCGACTATCAGCCGCGGCTACGGTGCTTTCTCGGGCAAGTGCGTGACGGTGATCATGAGCGTGCTAAGCCGTCGCGAGGCCGTGCAACTGCGCCGCTATGCGCGCGAAGTCGATCCGGGTGCCTTTATCACGATTGTCGACAGCTCCGAGATCGTCGGCAAGGGTTTCCGCGGAACGAACTAACGCGGTCGAGCTCATCAAACAATCGAATAGCGCCCTGCGCATTGCAAATGCGTCATGTTGGAGTATTTGTCCCCACATTGGGTGATAATGATGCTAAAGACATCGTTTGCGATCCAGATGATTCGCTCAAGATACGAAGGGATGATCTCGATGTTCTGTTCGCAGTGTGGTGCCCCCATGGGCGACAACGATAAGTTCTGTGGTGCGTGTGGTGCCCCCAATGCCGGTGCCGCAGCCTCTGCCCCTCAGGGTCAGCCCCAGCAGTTTGTTCCGCAACCGCCCGTGGCGAATGCGTCCAAGGGCTGTGTGGCTCAGGCGTTTGAGGATATGACCAAGACTCCGGGCGTGCTGCAGCGCGTGTGCCAGATTGCCTTTTTACCGGCGCTGATTTGTGTTGTGTCGGTACTCGTGCTGTTTATTCCCGTTATTGGCGGCATTGCAGCTGCCATCGGCTTTTTGGCAGCTTGCATTGCGAGCGTGTGTGGTTCCGGCTTTGGTATTGAGTGGGGTCGCGATCTGTCGCTCAAGGTTGATGGCGGTATGGATCGTCCACTCATGCGTTCCACGTCGTTTGGCCTCGGAGTCTTTTCGAGCGTTATCTCGGTCGTGCTCGAGGTTATCGCTGCCATTCCCGTTATCGGTGTAGTGCTTTCGCTGGTGGAGAGCGTGGTAATTGGCGCCGCGGGCTCGTATTCGTATTACGGCTCCTATGCACTCGAGGCAGCACTGTTTGGCTCGCTTGGCCTGCTTGTCCTGGCTATGATTGCCACGGCGGTCTTGGGGGTCTTCTTTAAGATGTTCGCCGACATTGCCGTGATGCACTTTGCGGTGACCGGTCGTGTCGAGAGCGCGTTTTCGCTCGACAAGGTCTGGGCGGCGTTTAAGCACAACAAGACCAAGCTGTTCTGCGCTTCGTTCCTTCCCGAGTTTTTGACGGGTCTGGTCGCCAACGTTGTCACATGGATCCTGACGCTCGTCTTCGGCGCCATTGCCTCTGTCGGTATGTATAACTACTACTACCGTCCTTCGGCTATTGAGGCGCTTGTTACCGGCGGTGGCATCACGCTCGTATTGTTCTTGGTGCTGACGGCGTTTGTCACGGTATTCCTTACGGTCTTTGGCAAGATGCTCAAGCATCGTGCCGTTGGCTATTGGGTAGCGCGTTATGCAGCTGAATGGGCTGATGAGGATAAGGATGACGTCCTGACCTTTGTGCTGCCGTTTGAGAAGAAGTCTGCTCCGGCTGGTTTTAGCACCGACGCAGCGCCCGTATCCGATTCCGCTGCGGCGCCTGCGCCCGAGCCCGAGCCCGAGCCCGCGCCCGAGCCCGTGCCTGAGCCTGAACCTGAGCCCGTGCCTGAGCCCGAGCCCGCGCCCATGCCGGAACCGGAGCCCGAGCCTGCGCCTGAGCCCGTGCCTGAGCCCGAGCCTGCGCCAAGCTCCGACGAGGACCCGCAGGACGAGTAACCCTGCCACCTGCCATTTGGGGACGGGGTAGAAACGGTAGAAATAGCGCTTGACAAATAAGCGGGGACGGACGTGCCGAAGCGTCCGCCCCCGCTTTGATATCGCGATGCGGCTATGACTGCGAGATGGTCGTGGATCGACTACTCGTCGTGCTTCTCCTCGCGGCGAGCGGCGGCACGTGCATCGTGGATGCCCTTGATTGCGGCGTGTCGGGCGGTGCGGGCATCGTGCATGGCGTCGCGGGCCTCGGCGGCCGTGGCCTTGGCAGAGCGCAGTTTTGCTGCCAGGTCGGGATTGGTCTCGGCGACCGCGGCAATCGTGGGGCCGTCGAGCTCTTCTTGTGTGGGCTCGGCCAAAAAGTCGATGGCATATTGGGCGGCCACCATGGAGCCCTTGGCCAGTACCGACTCGTCAATCTTGTAGAAGCAAGAATGTTGGGCGTACGTGGCGCCAATCTGGGGGTTGCGCGTGCCAACAAAGGCGAGCACGCCCGGTACGCGGCGCAGGTACTCCGAAAAATCCTCACCCGAGAGTGTGCCGCGATAATGGCCTTGGCCGGTGGGGCCCAGGCATTTGATTACTGCCTGGCGGCAGCGCTCGCTCGAGGCGGCATCGTTTTCGACCTTGTAATTGGCGATGGTGTAGTCGGTGAGCTCTGCCTCGGCGCCCAAGGCGGCCGCGGTATGCTCCACGATGCGACGTATAAGCTCCGGCATTTCCTCGTGGGTCGAATCTCCGTAGGTGCGCACCGTGCCGGCGAGGTAGGCCGTGCCGGCGATAACGTTGCGCGCGGTTCCGCCGTGCAGCTCGCCGACGGTAATGACGGCCGGCTCGTAGGGACTGATCTCGCGCGAAACGATGGTCTGCAGGGCATTGACGATCTCGGCGGCCACCATGACGGCGTCGTGGCCGCGCTGGGGCATGGCGCCGTGGCACGAGGTGCCGCGGACGTCGATGCGGAACCAGTCGGTATTGGCCATGCGCGGTCCGGGCTCGCAGCTCACAGTGCCGGCGTCGACCTCACTCCAGATGTGCGCGGCGTAGGCGCCATCGACGCCGTCGAGCACACCCGTGCCGATCATGAGCTTGGCGCCCTGGCCGTTTTCCTCGCTGGGCTGGAAGACGATGCGGACTTCGCCGTGGATGTCGTCGGTCATATGGCGCAGGATTTGCAGCGTGCCGAGCATCATGGCGATATGGCAGTCGTGGCCGCAGGCGTGCATGCAGCCCTCGTTGACGCTGGCGAACTCTTCGCCGGTCTGCTCGGTGACGGGCAGGGCGTCGATGTCGGCGCGCAGCAGGATGCGGCGGCGTGGCGTGCCGTCCTCGCGATAGGCGTCGGGCGCGGTGCCGCGAAGGGTTGCCACAAGGCCCGTCTTAAGGGGACGCTCGTAGGGGATATTCATGGCGTCGAGCTGGTTGGCGATGTCAGAAGTCGTGCGCTCCTCGGCAAGGCTCAGCTCCGGGTGCTTATGGAAGTGGCGGCGCTGCTTGATGATATAGGGTTCAAACTCGGTAGCGATATCTTTGATGGCTGCGGTGACGTCGTCAGCCGCACGAGCCTCGGTCGCCGCCATAATCTGCTGTGCCTTGGTCTTCGTCATGGTCGATTTGCTCCTTGCTGGGTTGATCGCAAAATCGTACAGGCTCTCTCCAGTATGCCACCTGCCGCTAGGGCTGGTAAAGTTGCCGTTTGCCGCTTGGGGTTTTGTTGCAAGGGCGGGGGAGTACACTCGGGGGTGTTGAATTTCCTGCCAGAGATGGGGATGCCCATGCAACATATCGATCGGATTATCCGCTCCAAGAACGTCTTTACCGCGCAAGACGGCATCGATACTGCCCGCGAGCTGGCGATTGCCATCGCAGGCGACCGTATCGTCGCAGTCGGCAAGCCCGATGACGTGATCGCCGCCGCTCCCGCCGCCACGCCGGTTATCGACTACGGCGAGCAGTTTGTCTGCCCCGGTTTCCATGACGCTCATCTGCACTTCTTCCATACCTCGGTCGGTTCCTCGCCGTACATGCTCATGGATATGGGCACGTCCGAGGCGGCGCTGGTGCAGCACGCGCTCGAGTTTTCCCAGGACCTGCCCGATGACGCTTGGGTTGTGACGCAGGGCTGGCGCGACTACCGTTGGGACCCGCCCGCGCATCCTACCAAGGCGTCGCTCGATGCGGCATTCCCCGATCGCCCCTGCGTTATGTATTCGGGCGACGGGCACACGCTGTGGCTCAACAGCCGCGCACTCGAAGCCCTCGGCGTGACACGCGACAGCGAGCCTCCGGCGGGTGGTAGCTACGACAAGGATGCAAACGGCGAGCTCACGGGTATCGCTCACGAGGCGGCCGCTATGCAGCTGCTTCCGCGCTGCCTTGAGTGGCTGGGGGAGGATCGCATTGCAAGCGCTTACGCCGACCAGATGAAGCGTATGGCCGAGCAAGGCATCACCTCGATCTGCGACATGTCGCTCATGCCCATGCCGGGCTGCGATTTTATCCGCGACGATGTCTACGACAAACTGCAGGCAGCCGGCAAGTTGGGCATCCGAGCCCATCTGTTCCCCACGCTGCTGGATGACCAGTTGCGCTTGGAAGAGCTGCAGACCCGCTACGCGAACAACGCGCTGCTCTCGGCGCCAGGCTTTAAGCAGTTCTTCGACGGCGTGTCGAGCGAACACACGGCATATCTCACCGAGCCCTATACCAATCCGCGCTTCCCGGGCGACCAGGGCCGTCTGACAGTTCCTGCCGAGCGCATGCGTAAGCTGGTTCTGGCGGCTGCGGAGCGCGGCCACACTGTGCGTATCCACGTTATCGGCGACGGTGCGATTCATGCCGCGCTGGATATCTTCGAGGAGGCCGCCGACCTGTACGGCCTGCCCCAGCACGGCCATAACACACTCGAGCATCTGGAGAACCTCCTGCCCGAGGACATCGACCGCCTGCGCAAGCTCAACGTGATTGCCTCGAGTCAGCCCTGTCACATTACGCTCGACCCGGGCGGCCCCGAGCGCGATTTGGGCATGGAGCGCAGCCGCATCATGTGGCCGTTTGCAACCTATAAGCAGCGCGGCATTCGCCAAGCCTTCGGTACTGACAGCCCTATCACGCCCGTTACCAGCATGAACGTGCTCTACACGGCTATCACGCGCCAAGACCCCAAAAGCCACTGGCCCGAGGGCGGCTGGCTGCCGAGCGAGCGCATCGATGCAGCAACAGCCCTGCGCAACTACACCCTGGGCAGCGCCTATGCAGCGGGCGACGAGCAAAACCTCGGCAGCCTAGAACCCGGCAAATACGCCGACCTGGTAGTCCTGGACCAAAATCCACTCACCATCGACCCCCAAGAACTCCAAGCCACCAAAGTCCAAGCCACCTACCTAGCCGGCAACCTGATCTACGAGCGCTAGCCCCATACCCCACCCATAAGGGGCGCGTTTCTGCAACGTGCCCCTTTCTTGTTCGCACCATCTGCATCGCCATTTTGCTGCACTGACTTTTCTGAATGCCGGGCCCGAATTAGTTAACCTGGCTCCCTGGGCGGACCGGAGGGCATGAAGTTTGTCGCGAGTTCCGCACGCAAAGGAAAGCACTTAATGTGCTTTCCGTCTTGCGCAGGACTGTAGAGCAGCAAACTACATGCCCTCCGGTCCGCCCCGGGAGCCACCGTTAGGTTATCCCCCGGCATTCAGAAAATCTAAGTGCCAAAAAATAAGATTTTTTGACTCCGTGTTGTATAACCCGCCATTCGTGGGTACCATTCAACGCGTACGCAAACAAAAAGGGTTAATTCGCGTGGTATAACCGCGCGGCCCAAAAAGGAGGAGACAAGCATGTCGTCTTTGAAGCCGCTTGCAGATCGTGTTCTGGTCAAGCCCGACGAGGCCGAGCAGAAGACCGCTTCTGGTCTGTATATCGCCAGCAACGCTCAGGAGAAGCCGCAGCGCGGCACCATCGTTGCCGTTGGCGCCGGCAAGGTCAACGACAAGGGTGAGCGCATCCCCATGGACGTCAAGGTCGGTGACGTTGTCATCTACGGTAAGTTCGGTGGCAACGAGGTCAAGGTCGACGGTGAGAAGTATCTGCTGATGCGCGCCGACGACATCTATGCCGTCGTCGAGGCCTAGTCTCGTCAGAATCTCTGATTCGTCTTTGAACGCGCCCGCCGCATAGGACTCGGAAGCGGCGACGCGAGTCACATTTCTTTTGGAGGATTACCTACCATGGCAAAGAACATTACGTTCAACACCGATGCCCGCGCTAAGCTCGCCAAGGGCGTCAACACTCTGGCCGACGCCGTTACCGTCACCATGGGCCCCAAGGGCCGTTACGTTGCGCTGCAGCGCACGTTCGGCGCCCCGACCATCACCAACGACGGCGTTTCCGTCGCTAAGGAGATCGAGCTCGAGGACAACATCGAGAACATGGGCGCTCAGCTGGTGAAGGAGGTCGCCACCAAGACCAACGACACCGTGGGCGACGGCACCACCACCGCAACCCTGCTCGCTCAGGCCATCGTCAACGACGGTCTGCGCAACGTCGCCGCTGGCGCCAACCCGCTGGCCATCCGTCGCGGCATCGACAAGGCTGTAAACGCCGCCGTCGCCGAGATGAAGAAGCAGGCCAAGCCGGTCGAGACCAAGGAGCAGATCGCTTCCGTCGGTACCATCTCTGCCGGTGACCCCGAGGTCGGCGAGAAGATCGCCGAGGCCATGGAGGTCGTGGGCAAGGACGGCGTCATCACCGTCGAGGATTCCCAGACGTTCGACATCACCATCGACACCGTCGAGGGCATGCAGTTCGACAAGGGCTATGTCTCCGCTTACTTCGTCACGGACAACGACCGCATGGAGGCCGTGATGAAGGATCCGTACATCCTCATCACCGACCAGAAGATCTCCAGCGTTCAGGACATTATGCCCGTTCTCGAGGCTGTCCAGCGCGCTGGCCGCGGCCTGCTCATCATCGCTGAGGACATCGACGGCGAAGCTCTGCCGACCCTGGTCCTCAACAAGATCCGTGGCGCCCTCAACGTCTGCGCCGTCAAGGCTCCGGGCTACGGCGATCGCCGCAAGCGCATCCTCGAGGACATCGCCGTCCTCACCGGTGGCCAGGCTGCCCTGGACGAGCTGGGCGTGAAGGTTGCTGACATCACTGCCGATATGCTCGGTACCGCTAAGTCCGTCACCATCTCCAAGGACAACACCGTCGTCGTCGGTGGCGCTGGCTCCAAGGAGGCCATCGACGCTCGTATCGCTCAGATCAAGGGTGAGATGGAGAACACCACCTCTGACTTCGACCGTGAGAAGCTCCAGGAGCGCCTGGCCAAGCTCTCCGGTGGCGTTGCCGTCATCAAGGTCGGCGCTGCTACCGAGTCCGAGCTCAAGGAGATCAAGCACCGCGTCGAGGACGCCCTGCAGGCAACTCGCGCTGCTGTCGAGGAGGGCATTGTCGCCGGCGGTGGCGTCGCCTTCATGGACGCTGCTCCTGCGCTCGATGCTGTCGAGATCGACGACCCCGAGGAGAAGATTGGCGTCGATATCGTCAAGAAGGCTCTGACCGCTCCGGTCGCCACCATCGCCAAGAACGCTGGCTTTGAGGGCGCTGTCGTGGTCGACAAGGTTGCCGAGCTGCCCGCCGGCCAGGGTCTCAACTCTGCCAACGGCGAGTGGGGCGACATGATCGAGATGGGCGTCCTCGACCCCGTCAAGGTCAGCCGCGTCACCCTGCAGAACGCTGCTTCTGTCGCCAGCCTGATCCTCATCACCGAGGCTACCGTCTCCGATGTGCCCAAGAACACTCAGCTTGAGGACGCTATCGCTGCTGCCACCGCTGGTCAGCAGGGCGGCGGTATGTACTAAGGCCGACAAGGTCTAGAACTCCCACCGGGAATCCGGGGGCGTGACGGGGGCTTCTCTCCGGAACGTCCTCGGACATGCAAAGAGGCTCCGCATCGCGCTTCGCGCTGCGGAGCCTCTTTGCGTCCTGCGGAATGTTCCGGAGAGAAGCCCCCGTCACGCCCCCGGATTCCCTGCGTTTACGGCCTTGAGGTCGGCGGGCGGAGGAGGACGTGGTTGTGGGGGATGCGTGTCCCGGTCGCTGTTTCGCGGCTCTGCCGCGAAAGGCGCGCTACTTTGGGGCGGATGGAGGACGTGGTTGTTGCGCTAACTTGTCCCTACCGCATTTCTGGAGCGTTTCCCCACCACAAATTACCCTTGGCATACTTGCGCGAACGATTGCTCGTGCTACACTTGCAATTGCTGTTTCAGGGCGGGGTGAAATTCCCCACTGGTGGTAAATCGGGCGGTGTCAAAGGGGCGCCGTGGCGCAGGCGAGATGCCTGCGGTCGAGCCGATGAGTCCGCGACCCGTGTGTGCGTTGGTTCGCATGCCGGCTGAACTGGTGAGATCCCAGTACCAACGGTTAGAGTCCGGATGAAAGAGGCAGGTGATCTTAATGTCTGAACAGTCGCAGCATATCCATTTTGAGAACACGAATAGGTGGAGCACCAAACAGCTCGTTACCATGGCGCTGATGTGCGCCTTGGGCGCCCTGTTTATGTATGTGCAGCTGCCCATTCTTCCCTCGGCGCCGTTTTTGACGTATGACCCGTCGCTGGTGCCGGCGATGGTGTGCGGGTTTGCGTATGGCCCCGGTGCCGGTACCGCTGTTGCCGCTATGGCGATCGTTATCCATGCGCTCACCACGGGTGACTGGGTCGGCGCGCTTATGAACTTGGTAGCTACGCTGGGTTATATTCTGCCCGCGGCTATCGTCTACCAGAAGATGCATACCTATAAGGGTGCCGTGATTGGCCTGGTGCTCGGCGTCATTGCCGCTACGGCGTTGTCTATGGTCGCAAACCTTACCATTGGCGTTTGGTTCTGGTATGGCTCGGTCGATGTGATCGCCCCGCTCATGATTCCTGCCGTGCTGCCGTTCAACCTCATCAAGACCGTGCTTAATTCGGTTCTGACGCTTGCAGTGTACAAGGCGGTCTCCAACCTCATCACGCCTAAAAAGGACCAGGTTAAAGGCCGCGCATGATTGAGTGTCGGGGCGTTTCCTTTAGCTATGACGGTGCCACGCCGGCGCTCGATGGCGTCGACCTGAACATCGAGGACGGCGAGTTTTTCTGCATCCTCGGCGGCAACGGGTCGGGTAAGTCGACGTTTGCCAAGCATCTGAATGCGCTGCTGCAGCCCGACGCGGGCACGGTGCGCATCAACGGCATGGACGCGTCCGCCCCCGAGCTGGTCTATGACATTCGTTCGACCGCGGGCATGGTATTCCAGAATCCCGATGACCAGCTGGTGGCAACACTTGTCGAGGACGATGTTGCCTTTGGTCCCGAAAACCTTGGGGTGGAATCGGCCCAGATTGCGCAGCGCGTACGCGAAGCGCTGAAGGGCGTGGGCCTGGTGGGCTTTGAGCGTCACGAGACCCATGCGCTTTCGGGCGGTCAAAAGCAGCGCGTGGCGCTTGCCGGCGTGCTCGCCATGGAGCCGCGTGTGCTCATTTTGGACGAGGCTTCTTCGATGCTCGATCCGCGTGGACGTAAGGGCCTCATGAAGGCGTGCCGCGCGTTGCACGATCGCGGCATGACCATCGTGATGATTACGCACTTTATGGAAGAGGCTGCCGAGGCCGATCGTGTCGCGGTATTTCGGGCGGGGCGCGTTGCCATGCTCGGTACGCCCGAGGAAATCTTGACACGGGCGGACGAACTTGCGCAGCTCAACTTGGATATGCCGGCGTCGTGCTGCTTGGGCACGGCGCTTCGTGCGAAGGGCGTGCCCGTTCATGCGCAGGTGCGCGAGGTGGATATGGTCGCCGAGGTTGCGCAGGTATATGCCGACCGGAGTGGGGAAGACACCGCAGGGCGGCCTTCTGCATCCGATTCTCGTGTGCTCGACAACGTCTCCTCTGCAACCGACGGGACAGCCGTGTCGGAGCCCGTCATCGAGATTTCGCACCTCTCGCATAGTTACTCGCTGAGTGCCCGCGAGCGCCGTCGATGGCACAAGCGCTCGGCCACTGCGGGCAAATCGAATAAACAGGCTCTCTGGGGAAACGACCCCAGCAGCCCGTGGGCGCTGCGCGATGTATCGCTGACGGTGCGTCGCGGCGAGTTCCTGGGCTTGGCAGGTCATACCGGTTCGGGTAAGTCGACGCTGGTCCAGCATCTCAACGGTTTGATTCGCCCCCAGGAGGGATTCGTTCGCGCACTGGGGCTCGATCTGTCAAACAAGAAAGACGCCGCCGCGGTTAAGGCCAAGGTCGGCGTGGTGTTTCAATATCCCGAGCGTCAGCTGTTTGCCGAAACCGTGACGCAGGACGTGGCGTTTGGCCCGCACAACCTTGGCTTGCCGCAAGATGAAGTCGACCGTCGCGTCGAGTCGTCGCTCTCGCGCGTGGGCCTCGACCTTTCCACGGTCGGCGACAAGAGTCCCTTCGAGCTTTCGGGCGGTCAGCAACGGCGTGTGGCATTCGCCGGTGTGCTCGCCATGGAGCCCGAAGTCCTGGTGCTCGATGAACCCATGGCGGGGCTCGATCCGGCTGCGCGCAGGGATTTCCTTGAGCTTATCGATCGACTTCACCGCGATGGCCTGACCGTTGTCATGGTTTCGCATAGTATGGATGACCTGGCCAATTGCTGCGACCGCATCGTCGTGATGAACGAAGGTGCGGTGTTTGCCGAGGGAACCCCCGCACAGGTGTTTGCACATGCCGATGAGCTCAAGTCGATCGGCTTGGGCGTACCTGCTGCCCAGCGCATGGCGTTGGCGCTCGCGGAGGCGGGCGTGCCGCTGCGTTGCGGCGGGCTCTATACGGTTGAGTCGCTGGCAGACGAGTTGGTGGACCTGCTAATCGGTCGCTCGGACGGTCCTTCTAACGTCGCGGACATTGCTAAATCCAAGACGGTCGCGCGAGAGGAGGGCTGCTAATGGAGGCGTTTTCGTTTGGCAGCTACTATCCCGGCGATAGTGCGATCCACCGCCTGGACCCGCGAACTAAGTTGCTCTTGGGCTTTGTGTTTCTGATCACGACGCTCACAGTCAGTGGCTTCCGCGGACTGGCCCCGGTCGCAATCTTCGTTGTCCTGATCTATACCGTGTCCCGGGTGCCGTTGCGCCGGGTCCTATCATCGATGGCACCATTGCTGGCGATTGTCGTGGTGGTCGCGGTGCTCAACCTGTTTTCCGACCAGAGCGGCCGTATCCTGTGGCAGCTCGGCTTTTTGCAGGTGAGTGAGGGCTCGCTGCGTTCTGCGACGTTTATGGCGTGTCGCCTGACCCTGATGATGGCCGGCATGAGCGCCATTACGCTCACCACACCGACGCTCGACCTCACCGCGGGCTTTGAGCGTCTGCTCGCACCGTTTGCGCGCGTGGGGCTTCCGGCGCATGAGCTCGGCATGATCATGGGCATCGCGTTGCGCTTTATGCCGCAGTTTGCCACCGAGATGAAGCAGACGGCGGACGCGCAGGCAAGCCGCGGTGCACGCGTAACGGGTGGCCCGCTCGGCGGCGTGCGTATGCTCGGCAGTGTGGCGATTCCACTGTTCACGGGCGTGTTCCGTCATGCCGAGACGCTGTCTGCCGCCATGGATGCACGCTGCTATCACGGCGAGCAGGGCCGCACGCGTCTGCATGCGCTTGCATTTCGCCGCGGGGATGCGCTGGCTGCGGTGGTGACGATGCTGCTGTTTGCGTGTGTCATCGTCGTCAACCTTCAACTTGTTTAGGCGCGATTCGAGCGCAAGAAAGGGGTCCCTATGACCGACAACGACCGCACAGCTCAGCTTGAGCGCGCCTGCTCGTATCTCAGGCGCATTCCGGCGTGGTATCTGGCCACGACCGATGTGGCCGACGGGCATCAGCCTCGCGTGAGGCCGTTTTCGTTTGCCATGGTCGATGAAGGTAAGCTGTGGTTTTGCACGTCGCGCGATAAGGACGTGTGGGCGGAGCTGAGTGCGAATCCCAAGTTTGAGCTCTCGGGCTGGAAGCCGGGAGAATGTTGGATCGTGTTGACCGGCGAGGCCGTACTTGAGGACGACGCGGTTGCGAGCGACAAGGTGCGTCAAGCGGGGTTTAAGCACATGGTGGGCATCGGCGAGGAACACGAGAGTGCCAACGACGGCCGCCTTGCTTTCTTTTCGGTCCGCAACATTGCCGCGCGCTTCTGTGATATCGACGGCAGCGAGGAGCGCCTGGGGCTCTAGCTCACACAAACCAGGCTCTCAAACTGGCTAGTACAGGAGGAAACGTGGACGGATTGAATACGGTTTTGGAGTATCTGACGTCGGTGCCGGCGTGGTACTTGGCGACGAGCGTGGACGGGCAGCCACATGTACGTCCATTTTCGTTTGCTCAGATCCAGGATGGCAAGCTGTGGTTTGTAACAGCGCGCACCAAAGATGTGTGGCAAGAGCTGCTGCAAAACCAGCGCTTTGAGGCCACGAGTTGGTGGCCGGGCCATGGCTGGCTCATCTTGCGCGGGCGTGCCGGCTTGGATGACCGGGCTTTAGGCGAAATGCGCGAAGCCGGGTGGAAGCATCTAGAGCACCTGGGCGAGCACTATGAGGGGCCTAACGACCCCACGCTCGTCTTCTTTAGCGTCGAGGATCCCGAGGCTTTTATCTGCAATCACGACGAATGGGTGCCGGTCGAGCTCTAGCCAGCTGGCTCATCCTAACAACTTGGTTTTCGCATGGGCGGGCCCCGTATTGCCCGGCGCCGTTAGGAGCGCCGGTCAATACGGGGCCCGCTCCATTTGTCAATTCCTTCAAGCGAATGTGTCGGGAATGTTTCAATGCATGAATATGCAAGCCATTTACGTATTCATGCATCTTTTGGTGCTAAAGTTTCAACCCACTTTATAACGACCGCTGCGAAATGCGCATCGGTGCATAAATCGCAGACAAGGAGTCTGATATGTCTTTGAAGGTTGGAATCGTCGGCGCGGCTGGATATGCCGGAGCCGAGCTCATTCGCCTCGTCCTCGGTCATTCCGAGTTTGAACTTGCTGCCATTACGTCCAACGCCGATGCCGGCCAGCCGTTGTCTGCGGTGCACCCGAGCTTCACCGGCGTAAGCGATCTTGTCTTTACGACGCATGATGCCCCTGAGCTCAAGAACTGCGACGCGGTCTTTTTGGCCGTGCCGCACACGGCTGCCATGGCACAGGTGCCCGCGCTGCTTGCATCGGGCGTCTCCTGCTTTGATCTTTCGGCCGACTACCGTCTGAACGACGCGTCCGTTTTTGAGGCTTGGTATGCCGCCGAGCATACGAGCCCCGAGCTGCTCAAGACCCGTGCCTTCGGTCTGCCCGAGCTGTTCTGCCAGGACTTGGAGACCGCCGCATCCGACCATGCCGACGGCAAACCCGTGCTGGTCGCCTGCGCCGGTTGCTATCCCACCGCAACGAGCCTTGCCGCCGCGCCCGCCGTGCGCGCGGGCTGGGTGGCCGAGAACGGTCCCGTGATTGTCGATGCCATTAGCGGCGTGACGGGCGCCGGTAAGTCCTGCAACGCCCGCACCCATTTTTGCAGCGCCGACGAGAACTTGGAGGCCTATGGCGTGGGCAAGCATCGCCACACGCCCGAGATTGAGCAAATCCTTGGCCTGACCGATCGCGTCGTCTTTACCCCGCACCTGGCACCGCTCAAGCGTGGTCTGCTCTCCACGGTGACGCTGCCGCTTACGCCGCAGGCTATCGATACCTTGACCCTTGAGGACGTTGTCGACCATTACAAGCAGTTCTACGCCGGTCGCACCTTCGTACGCGTACTCGATGCCGGTCAGCAGCCCAAGACGGCTTCGGTCGTCGGCACCAACGCTGCCCAGATTGGCCTCGCGCTCAACAAGCGCGCGGGCGTGCTGGTGGCGACGGGTGCCATCGACAATCTGTGCAAGGGCGCTGCGGGCCAAGCAGTCCAGTGCGCCAATATCGTCTTTGGCTTTGACGAGCGACGAGGCTTGCCTACAGTGGCGTGCCCGGTGTAGCACATTCGATTGTTAACGATTTGGTAGTCGGGCATCGAATGGGGCGCCACTCTTAAGCTGGTCTCATGATCACGACTGGCATGGCGCACCAACCGATGTCCGTTTTTTTGTTTGACATAAGGAGTCATAAAGACGATGAATACCGAGCTGTTTGATATCAAGATTCGCGCCGTCGAGGGTGGCGTTACGGCTGCGGCTGGTTTTAAAGCTGCAGGCATCCACGCTGGGTTCCGCAAGAACCCCGAGCGTCTGGATTACGCGCTCGTCGTGCCCGATAAACCCTGTCCCGGCGCCGGCGTGTTTACGACCAACCGCTTTTGCGCGGCGCCCGTGCAGGTGAGCCGTGCCAACCTGGGCGGTGCCGACAAGGGCTACGGTATCATCGCCGGCGTTTCGGTCAACTCTGGCAATGCCAATGCCGCCACGGGTGAGACCGGCCTTGCCTGCGCGCGCGAGACGTGCAGCATCGCATCGCAGGTCATCGGCTGCGAGCCCCAGCAGATTCTGGTTGCCTCCACGGGTGTGATTGGCCAGATTCTGCCGATCGACACGTTTGAGACCGCCATTCCTGCTGCCTACGAGGCGCTCTCCGCCCGCGGTGGCGCCGATGCCGCTCGCGCCATCATGACGACCGACACGCACTCCAAGGAGTACGCCGTATCCTACGTCAGTGAGGCTGCGGGTCATGCGGACAATGTCTATACGGTAGGCGGAATGTGCAAGGGCTCGGGCATGATCATGCCCAACATGGCCACCATGATCGCAGTTATCACCACCGATGCCCCCGTCGAGCCTGCGGCACTTCATGCCCTGCTGCTCTCGACCGTCAAGCAGACCTTTAACAAGGTAACGGTCGATTCCGACACCTCGACCAACGACACCTGCATCATGCTTGCCTCCGGCGCCGCTGCCACAGATGCCGAGCTCATCGTCGAGGGCTCCGATGCCTTTGACGAGTTGGCATTTGCCGTGCACGAGGTGTGCGAGAGCCTGGCGCGCAATATCGCCGCCGATGGTGAGGGCGCATCCAAGCTTGTTACGGTCAACGTTACCGGCGCCGCCAACGACGAGGAGGCCGATATCGCCGCCCGTGCCGTTGCTAACTCGCCGCTCGTTAAGACCTGCATCGCCGGCCACGACTGCAACTGGGGCCGCGTTGCTATGGCGCTTGGCAAGTGCGGTGTGAAGTTTAATCAGGAAGACGTTTCCATCGACATGATGGGCATGCCTGTCTGTCGTGACGGTCTGACTGTTCCCTTTGACGAGGACGAGGCTCTGCGACGTTTTGAGGCGCCCGAGATTGTGATCTCGGCCGACCTGGGCGCGGGCGACGCGGCAACGACCGTGTGGACCTGCGACCTCACGCATGCGTACATCTCCATCAACGGCGACTACCGTTCCTAGATTCCGGGCACGCTGCGCATCTTGCCGCGATTGCGGACAGCGGAGCACGGCGCGATAACGATATGAAAGACGAGGCAGATTATGAAATTCGCACGCGATTGTCGTTCGAGCGAATCCAACGAAGCAACCGCGCAGCTGCTGTTCGAAGCGCTGCCGTGGATTAAGAACCTGACCGGCAAGACGGTTGTTATCAAATATGGCGGAGCCGCCATGGTCGACGAGCAGCTGCGCCGCGACGTGATGAGCGACATCGTTTTGCTCAAGATCATCGGCATGCGCCCTGTTATCGTGCACGGTGGCGGCAAGGCCATCAACGAGGCGCTTAGCCACTACGACATCCCCGTCGAGTTTATGAACGGCCAGCGCGTGACCACGCCGGCGACCATGGATATCGTGCGCGAGGTGCTGGGCGGCAAGGTCAACCAGGAGCTGGTCGCGGCGCTCAACCATCACGGCAACCTGGCCGTGGGCGTGTCGGGCAGCGATGCGGGCACGCTCATCGCCGAGCCGCTCGACCCCGAACTCGGCCGCGTAGGCAAGGTCACGCACGTCAACACCGACTATATCGAGCGCCTGCTCGATAGCGAGTACATCCCCGTCATCGCTACCGTCGCGGCGGGGGAGGACGGCGGTTTCTTCAACATCAACGCCGATACCGCCGCCGGTGCCGTTGCGGCAGCGCTCCACGCGCATAAGGCGATCTTTTTGACCGACGTCGACGGCCTGTACAAGGACTTTAGCGATAAAGACTCACTCATCTCCAACCTAACGCTCGACGAGGTTAACGAAATGCTCTACGGCGGCGAGGTCGATAAGGGCATGATTCCCAAGCTGCGTGCGGCCGTCGATGCGCTTGCCGGCGGCGTATTTCGCGCTCACATCATCAACGGCACCACGCCGCATTCGCTGCTGCTGGAGCTGCTGACCGATGCCGGCGTCGGTACCGTGATCCATTCCACCGAGACGGCCTACGAGTTCGATACGCATCCGCATCCGCTTTCGACGTTTGCTGCGCGTCTGACCGAGAACCTCGACGAGGTCGAGAAGCTTCAGACGGTCTAGCTGACCCGCAGCCGCCCCATTCCTGCACCCATAGGCCTGCGCCGTTCGGCGCTCAACGAAAGGCATCCCATGTCACTTGCAGCTCAGCAATCGCTTGAATCCAATTACGTTATGCATACCTTTGGCCGCTCTCCGGTCGAGTTTGTCGAGGGTCACGGCATGAAGCTCACCGGCGACGATGGCCGTGAGTACCTCGACTTTCTTGCCGGCATCGGCGTGTGCAGCCTAGGTCATGGCGACCCGGCTGTGCTCTCGGCGCTCGAGGCACAGACCAAAAAGCTCATGCATGTCTCCAATTACTTCTACATTGAGCAGCGCGGACAGGTCGCGGCGCTGCTGTCCAAGCTTGCTAACGACGACGTAGATGGTGCGCGCGTGCTTGCCGATGCCATTGCCGCCGGCGATGAGATCACGGCAGCTGCTCTTGGTGCCCCGGCTGCGGACGAGCAGGTGTGGGAGACCTTCTTTGCCAACTCCGGCGCCGAGGCCAACGAGGGCTCGATGAAGCTCGCGCGCCTGTACGCCAAGCGTGCCGGTAACGGCGGCAACACTATCGTGTGCATGCGCGGCGGCTTCCACGGCCGTACGCTCGAGACCATTGCCGCCACCATGCAGGATTGGCTGCAGGATAGTTTCCGCCCGCTGCCGGGTGGCTTTGTGGCCTGCACGCCCAACGATATCGATGAACTGCGTGCGATCTTTAAACAGCTGGGGGGCGAAATTTGTGCCGTGATGCTCGAGCCGATTCAGGGCGAGAGCGGTGTGCACCCCATGACCGAGGAGTTTATGGCGGCAGCGCGCGACCTGGCACACGAAGTGGGCGCCGTGCTTATCGCCGACGAGGTCCAGTGCGGCATCTTCCGCTCCGGCAAGCCGTTTGCATTCCAAACCTATGGCGTGGAACCCGACATCATGAGCCTTGCCAAGGGCATTGCCGATGGCGTGCCCATGGGTGCCGTCGTGGCAAAGAAGGAGATTGCCGACGTGTTTAAGCCGGGCGACCACGGCTCGACCTTTGGCGGTAGCTGCTTGGCCATCGCGGCGTGTGCCGCGACGCTCTCCGCGCTCGTGCGCGGCGATTATGCCGACCACGCTGCCAAGGTAGGCGCCTATATGGAGGCAAAGCTCGCCAAGCTGCCGCACGTGACCGAGGTGCGTGGCCGCGGCTTGATGCTCGGCTGTGATCTGGATGATGCTGCGGGTGACGCGCATGATATTGTTGCCCGCGCGCTGGCCGCCGGTGCCGTGATTAACGCTACAGGTGCTCATATGCTGCGTTTCCTGCCGCCGCTCGTGTGCGAAGAGGCCGACGTGGACAGCCTAATCGAGATCCTGGCGGGTGTCTTGGGCTAACGCGGCGCAATAACTCAATTTGGACCGGGTTTCGGACTGCGGACGTGCCATATGCGGCACGATTCAGCGGTCTGGAGCCGGTTTTGCCTTAGATTTGCTAAGGCGGGGAGACCTGCTGGTCAAAAAACATCAAATATGAGTAGTGTTACCGATTTGGTAGCAGCAATTTTGGACTAATAAGGCCAGATGGCAAGTCGAAATGGCGATGAATGCACGATTTTGATCGAATTGTTAGTCCTTATAATGGACATATGTTGCGTAATGTAAGCAAATACTATCTTTTTATATGTTGCAAACAAAGTAGCAGTACTCATTTTTGCCATTTTCTGGCCACGGCCTTTGTGACAGACGTGCTGGTGGGTTCGAATCCCATGAAATGGGCCCAAGCAAAAACGGTCCCCTTTCGAGGACCGTTTCCAAATCAGTGGTGGGCGATGAGGGATGTCGCGTGCGGCTGACGCCGCCCGCTTTCGCTTCGGGCCTGCGGCCCTCGCGTGCTGCGCTGGAAAACGCTTCGCGTTTCCTCAGCTCCGCACCCTTGCGGGTTCGAATCCCATGCGCTGGGCCCAAAAAAGAAAGGCTCCCATTGCTGGGAGCCTATCAAATCAGTGGTGGGCGATGAGGGATGTCGCGTGCGGCTGACGCCGCCCGCTCTCGCTTCGGGCCTACGGCCCTCGCGTGCTGCGCTGGAAAACGCTTCGCGTTTCCTCAGCTTCGCACCCTGTCGGGTTCGAATCCCATGCGCTGGGCCCAAACAAAAACGGTCCCCTTGCGAGGACCGTTTCCAATTCAATGGTGGGCGATGAGGGATTCGAACCCCCAGCCTTGTGCGTGTAAAGCACCTGCGCTAACCGTTGCGCCAATCGCCCGTGCGGAGAGAGTATAGCAAAACAATCGCCTCATTCATCTCATATCCATTAAAGGTAACCGTCGCGTGTCGCAGCGGAGCTGATTCAGTTGAGATTGCCTGAACATTCCGCCCCTCTTTACGCCCTCGGGTATACTCAAAAGCTACTGATTCGATTTGATACCCAGCAACAGCAGAGGGGATAGTATATGTGCGGTTTTGTCGGTTTTGTCGGTGGGACGGATAACCAATCCGAGGTGCTCACCAAGATGATGGACCGCATCGTCCATCGTGGTCCCGACATGGGCGGCCAGTTTATCGACGGCCGCGTTGCCCTCGGCTTCCGCCGCCTGTCGATCCTCGATCTGACCGAGGCTGGCGCCCAACCTATGGCCAACGAGGACGGTAGCGTCGTCATTGTCTTCAACGGCGAGATCTACAACTTCCAAGAACTCCGTTCCGAGCTCGAGGCCAAGGGCTACCAGTTCCACTGCGGCGCCGACACCGAGAGCCTCCTGCACGGCTATGAGGAGTGGGGCGAGGCAGTACTCGATCGCTTGCGCGGTATGTACGCCTTCGTCATCTGGGACAAGAAGAAGAACAAGCTTTTTGGCGCCCGCGATATCTTTGGCATCAAGCCGCTCTACTACTATCCCATGGCCGATGCGGGCGACGGCGCTCCGGGCGTGCTCTTTGGTTCCGAGATCAAGAGCTTCCTGGACTACCCGCACTTCCACAAGGCGGTCAACAAAAAGGCCCTGCGTCCGTACATGACGCTGCAGTATTCGGCAACCGAGGAGACCTTCTTCGAGGGGGTCTACAAGCTGCCGCCGGCGCATTACTTTACCGTAGACATCCCGACCGGCAAGATGAACATCGAGCGCTACTGGGATTGCGATTACTCTGCCGTCGAGAAGCCGTTCGAGGAGTACGTCGACGAGCTGGACGAGGTCGTGCACGAGAGCGTCGAGGCCCATCGCATCGCCGACGTCAAGGTCGCGTCGTTCCTCTCCGGCGGCGTCGACTCCAGCTACATCGCCGCTTGCCTCATGCCCGACAAGACCTTCTCGGTGGGCTTCGATTACAAGAATTTCAACGAGACTAACTACGCCAAGGAACTTTCCGATAAGCTCGGCGTCGAGAATGTCCGCAAGATGATTACCGCCGACGAGTTCTTCGGTGCGCTCGAGGACATCCAGTATCACATGGACGAGCCGCAGTCCAACCTGTCTTCCGTGCCGCTGTGGTTCTTGGCCGAGATGGCCCGCAAGGACGTCACCGTCGTGCTTTCGGGCGAAGGCGCCGACGAGCTCTTTGGCGGCTACGCCTACTACGAGGACACGGTCCCAGTCCGCAAGTACAAAAAGATGGTGCCGCTGCCCATCCGTCGCGCGCTCGGTAACCTGGCGTTGCATATGCCGTACTTCAAGGGACATAACTTCCTGGTCAAGGGTGCCGAGATCCCCGAGAAGTCGTTCCTGGGACAGGCTCTGGTATGGCCGGAGCGCGAGGTCGACGGCGTGCTCACGCCCGAGTACAACACCGGCGATGGCGCCTTCGAGCTTGCCGCTCCCATCTATGCGCGCGTGAAGGGTCAGCCCGAGCTGGTCAAGAAGCAGTACCTGGACATGAACATGTGGCTCCCGGGCGACATTCTGCTCAAGGCCGACAAGATGTGCATGGCGCACTCGCTGGAGCTGCGCGTGCCCTTCCTGGACCGCAAAGTCATGGAGTTCGCCGAGCACATTCCCGACCGCTACCGCATCAACGAGAACGGCAACAAACAAGTACTCCGCCACGCTGCCAACAAGTCGCTGCCCGATGAGTGGGCCACCCGTCCCAAGGTGGGCTTCCCGGTGCCGATTGTCTACTGGCTGCGCGAGCAAAAGTGGTACGACTATGTCAAGGAGTACTTCACCGCGCCGTGGGCAAGCGAGTTCTTCGATACCGACGAGCTCATGCACCTGCTCGATCTGCACTTTGCGGGCAAGGGCGATTTCCAGCGCAAGATCTATACGCCGCTCGTGTTCCTGGTGTGGTACAAGCGCTTCTTTATCGACGAGGACCAGCCCGCTGTTCAGGCTGCCTAGCCTCGGCTTACGAACGCCTGCGCGTAACGGCTCCTCCGGGAGCCGTTTTTGCGTGGGTGCGTTTCAGTTACTGTAAAAACCGTCCCTGCCAAATGGCTGAGAAAGGTGAAAGATGCACCATTCGGATTCCGCGACCGTGACCACGGTCGATACGCTTGCCAAGCTTCTCGATGTGTGCGGCGAGCTGCGCGCATCAGAGCAGGTTGACGAGCGTGCCGTGACCGGCTGCTCGTTTGATTCGCGCGCGGTCTCGGCAGGTGACGTGTTCTTTTGCAAAGGTGCTGCCTTTAAGCCCGCGTTTTTGAGCATGGCGCTCGATGCGGGCGCCGTCGCATTTGTGTGCGAGGAGTCGCTGGTCGAGTCTCTGGAGCCGCTGGCGCAGGAGAGCGGTGCTGCGATGCTGGTTGTTGATAGCGTTCGCACGGCCATGGCCCTGTTGCCGCCGGAGGTCTACGACCGTCCCGACCACGACGTCAAGATCGTGGGCATCACCGGTACCAAGGGAAAGACCACGGCCGCTTTTATGCTCCAGTCGATTATCAAAGCGGCGGGCGAGTCCTGCGGCATGATCGGCTCGGTGAGTACCGACGATGGCATCGAGTGCTACGAGAGCACCAATACTACGCCCGAGGCCCCAGAGGTCTGGCGCCATATCGCCAACTGCCGCACGTCAGGTCGCCAGTCCATGGTCATGGAGGTCTCGAGCCAGGCGCTCAAGTACCAACGCGTCGAGAATCTGCCGTTTGACGTGGCGTGCTTCCTCAACATCGGCCGTGACCACATCTCGCCGATCGAACACCCCACGTTTGAGGATTATTTTGAGAGCAAACTCAGGATCTTTGACCAGGCAAAGACCGCCGTGGTGAATCTGGGCACCGAAGAGGTTGACCGTGTGTTGGAGGCAGCGTCGACGGCCGAGCGCTTGGTGACCGTTGGCGTCGAGCATCCCGAGGCAAGCCTGTGGGCGAGCGATGTGCGCATGGTCGGCTTTAACATCGAGTTTAACCTGCATGGCCTGTGTGCCGACGAGTCCGAGGCGGGGGAGAAGGTCCTGCTGGGCATCGCGGGCGACTTTAACGTGGAAAACGCGCTGGTCGCTATCGCCGCTGCGCGCGAGATCGGCATCGGTATCGAGGCTATCAAGAAGGGCCTCTCCAAACTGCGTGTGCCGGGCCGTATGGAGGTCGTGGAGTCGAAGGACGGCCGCGTGATCTGCGTCGTTGACTACGCTCACAACCAGCTTTCGTTCCGGTCGCTTTTCTCGTCGGTCAAGCGCGCGTTTCCCACTAGTCCAGTCATTGCAGTGTTTGGCGCTGCCGGCGGCAAGGCGCAGGAGCGCCGCGAGCAGCTTCCGCGCGAGGCCGCACCATATTCCGACCTGATGATCTTTGCCAACGAGGACCCGGCTCACGAGGACCCGATGAAGGTCTGTCGCGAGCTTGCCGAGCATGTTCCCGACGATACGCCGAACAAGATCATCCTCGACCGCGAAGCCGCTGTGCGTGCGGCGTTCAAGGCGGCGCGCGAGGAGTACGTCAACCCCGATGCTCCCACCATTGTCTTGCTGCTGGCAAAGGGTGACGAGGAGCTCATGCACGTGGGCGACGAGTTCGTGCCCATCGAGAGCGACCTTTCGCTGGCCAATCGCCTGATCGATGTTACCCAGTTTGACTAATGAACCATGATGGCGGCGGCGCCCTGAGTGCGCTGTCGCCATAAGCGTGTTCCCTCAATCAAAACATGCCGTCCAAGTCCAAACCCTTCTACGTAAACGGAGTAACCATGTCCCACAACACCTTGCCGACCGTTGCCGAGCTTTCGGGCGAGATGCGCGAGCGCTTGGCCAAGGTCAAGTACGTCTTTACCGACCTGGATGCCACGATGCTCGCGCCCGGCTCGTGCGTGCTGCGCGACAACGACGGCAACCCCTCGACCAAACTCGTCGAGGCCGTCGTGGCGCTCGCTCGCGCTGGCATTCAGGTGGTTCCCACCTCGGGCCGCAACCGTACCATGATCCACGAGGACGCGCGCGTGCTCGGCCTCAACTCCTACATTGGTGAGATGGGCGGCCTGGTCATGTACGACCTCAAAGCCAACGATTGGGAGTATCTGACTGGCGACATGCCTTACGACCCCGCCTGCGGCCTTACTCCGCACCAGGTGATCGAGCAGACCGGCGTGTGCGAGAAGATCCTCGCCCGCTGGCCGCATAAGATCGAGTACCACAACGACATGTCGACTGGCTACAAGTACCGCGAGGTCACCGTCGGCATGCGCGGCGATGTGCCCGACAATGAGGTCCAGGCCATCCTGGACGAGGCCGGCTGCGGCCTGGTGTGGGCCTGTAACGGTCACCTGACGCATCTGTCCAAGCCGACGACGCTCGAGCTCGATCGCGTCGAGGACGGTCGCGCGTTTAACATCAATCCCGCCGGCCTCAACAAGGGCGTTGCCATCGCGCGCTTCTGCGAGCACCTGGGGATCGAGCGCGAGGAGACGCTCGCGCTCGGCGATTCCGAGTCCGACTTCTACATGGCCGATCACGTGGGCACGTTCTGCCTGGTCGAGAATGGCCTGACGAGCGCCGGCGCGCCCGAGTTCCTGGCTGCTTGCGAGAACGCTTTCGTTACGCGCGGCATAATTGTCGACGGTTGGGCGGCGACGGCAGAGCTGCTGGTCGCGGCGCGTTCGTAGCGCGGCGTCGCCGCACTTGGACATGTCTTTTCGAGAGAGACTGGTGAGGTAATGTCCGATATCGAGAATCCGACAGGCGACACGCGCCCGATTGGCGTGTTCGATTCTGGTTTGGGCGGTCTGACGGTTGCGCGCGCCATCGCGACGGTGCTGCCGCACGAGTCCGTCTACTACTTCGGCGACACCAAACGCTGCCCCTACGGCACGCGCACCGAGGATGAGGTGCGCTCGTTTGCGTTGCAGGCGGGCCGTTGGCTGTCGAAGCACGACGTCAAGATTATGGTCATCGCCTGCAACACGGCGACAGCTGCGGCCTTGCGTCTGGCCCAGCAGGTGCTCGACGTTCCCGTGATCGGCGTGATCGCGCCGGGTGCCCGTGCGGCAATCAACAGCACCCGTTCGCGTCGCGTGGGCGTGCTCGCCACCAACCTCACCATTCGCTCGGGCGCCTACACGCGCGCCATTCAGGATCTAGATGCCGGCGTCGATGTATACGGTTGTCCTGCCTCGAGCTTTGTCGAGGTTGTCGAACACGAGCTCGCCTCGGGCGCGCATCTGCAAGAGCAGTGGCTCGAGAACGAGGACATCTTCGATACGCCTGCCGTGCGTGCGCTGGTGGGTGCCACGGTTGAGCCACTGCGCGACCACGGTATCGATACCGTGGTGCTCGGCTGTACGCATTTTCCGCTGTTGGTGGGACCTATCCGCCATGCGCTGGGGCCTGGGGTACGCGTCGTGAGTTCCGCCGAGGAGACCACGCGCGAGCTGACCGATATCCTCACGCGCCGCGAGCAGCTGGCGGGCGTCGCCGCCGAGCCGCAGCATCGTTTTGCCACGACGGCCGATAACATTGCCGAGTTTGCGGTGGCGGGCAGCTTTATCTTTGGTCAGCCGCTCAAGAGCATCGAACATATCGATATCGATGAGCTGAAATAGATGTAAGGCCGCCGTCAGAGCCTTCGCCACACCTTTTGCCGAAAGGATATTTCTATGGAGTACATGCAGGTCAACCGCGCCAACGGCCGCGCCGCCAACGAGTTGCGCCCCGTTAAGCTCACCCGTGGCGTCATGAAGCACGCCCACGGCTCGTGTTTGGCTGAGTTTGGCGACACGCGCGTGCTTTGTGCCGCCACCATCGAGGAGGGCGTGCCGGGCTGGCGCAAGGGTGCCAAGGCCGGTTGGGTAACCGCAGAGTATGCCATGCTGCCGGCATCGACCGGCAAGCGCTGCAAGCGCGAGCATGCCAACCGCAAGGGTCGCTCCATGGAGATCGAGCGCCTCATTGGCCGCAGCCTGCGTACCGTCGTCAACATGAAAGCGCTCGGCGAGTACACCGTCACCGTCGACTGCGATGTGATTCAGGCCGATGGCGGTACGCGTACGGCGAGCATTACCGGCGCCTGGGTGGCGCTGCACGACGCCCTCGCCATGTGGGTCGAGGCGGGCAAGATCGAGCGCATCCCGCTCACGGGCCAAGTTGCCGCCATTTCCATGGGCGTCGTCGACGGCAACACCCTGCTCGACTTGGATTATTCCGAGGACAGCCACGCCGAGGTCGACATGAATCTCGTCGCCACCGATTCCGGCGAGATGATCGAACTTCAGGGTACCGGCGAGCAGGCGCCCTTCGACCGTAAGCGTCTCAACGCCCTACTCGACCTGGGCGACAAGGGCGTTGCCGAGCTCATCGAGCTTCAGCGCCAGGCCCTTGCCTAACCTGCCAAAAAGGGATGTTAATTTTGGTAGGTTTTATCTGGGAAAACGTCGAAGTATAAGGTTTCTGTCGCCAGGGAGGGGAGAGGGCTCGAGGCCAGTTTCCCTTGGGCGGCATTGCTATAGAGACAAGGAGGCCAGTCATGGCACTAGAGAAGATCGATATCGACACCCTCGACCCGGCGGCGACCATCGTCGTGGCAACGGGCAATGCCCATAAGCTCACCGAGATCGAGGCCATTTTGGGCAAGGTCATGCCCGAGGTGCGCTTTGTGGCGCTCGGCCAGCTGGGCGATTTTGAGGACCCCGAGGAAAACGGCACGACGTTTTTGGAGAACGCCATCATCAAGGCGCAGGCTGCCGTCGAAGAGACGGGGCTCATGGCCATTGCCGACGATTCGGGCCTGGTCGTCGACGCGCTGGACGGTGAGCCCGGCGTGTATAGCGCGCGCTATGCGGGCGTGCACGGAGACGATGCCGCCAACAACGCCAAGCTCCTCGTTAACCTGGAAGGCGTGGCGGACGAGGACCGCACCGCGCGCTTTATGAGCGTCGTTGCGCTTATCGACACGGACGGTTTGGTCACCTATGGCGAGGGCGCCTGCGAGGGCGTTATCGCGCACGAGGGTCGCGGCGATCACGGCTTTGGCTACGACCCGCTGTTCCTGCCGGTCGATACGCCGGGCAAGACTATGGCCGAGCTCACGGCGGACGAGAAGAACGCCATCAGCCATCGATTCCATGCGCTCGAGCACCTATCCGCCAAACTGACGGGCGAGGAGTAAGCCGTGCGTGCGGTGGTGCAGCGCGTACTCAATGCCGGTGTGACAGTCGACGGCGAGTGCGTGGGCAAAATTGGGCGCGGCTATCTGGTGCTGTTGGGCGTGGGCCACGGCGACACGCGCGCCGAGGCTGATAAGCTGTGGGGCAAGCTCCGCGGCTTGCGCATTAACGAGGACGAGAACGGCAAGACCAACCTGGCACTTGCCGATGTCGACGGCGAGGTTCTCGTGGTGTCGCAGTTCACGCTGTTCGCCGATTGCCGCCACGGCCGCCGTCCATCGTTTACGGATGCCGGCGCCCCCGATGTTGCCAACGAGCTCTACGAGTACTTCCTGACGCTCGTTCGCCAAGATGTCGAACACGTGGCGCACGGCATCTTTGGCGCCGATATGAAAGTCGACCTCGTCAACGACGGCCCATTCACCATCGTCCTCGATACCGACAATCTGTAAGTAGCCAAATTAGCTACTTGCGCGTGGTCGCAACAGGGTGCTATAGTATTAGAGTTTTGTCTATCTTAGGGGTATTATCCCCTTT
>CATYVH010000018.1 GCA_958413765.1 uncultured Collinsella sp. | reverse complement strand
AGGCCCTCGCGGCCTAGTCGCTATTTAGGGCGTCCAAGATTTGGGACGCAGTTCAAAACGTGAGGCGGGCCGTTTTCGTTTGAGCAATCATGCAGCGATGTGATGGGGCAAACTAATCCACGCGCTTGTCGCCCATAAAGAAGAGCGCCACCGTACCAGGTCCGGTATGCGAGCCAATCAGAGTACCGATGTTATTGATCTCAATCTTGCCTTTAAGCTGCGGAATCTGTTCCTCGATCAGCGCCGCAACTGCCTCGGCATCCTCGCGGCACGCCGAGTGCGACATGATGCACTTACCCGAATAATCCGCACCGTCCTGCACGTGTGCCATCATGGTCTTAGCCATCTCGGAAATCGCGCGCTTCTTAGTGCGAATCTTCTCACGTGGCGACAGCCCACCTTCGCAATCGACCGTCATAAGCGGGCAAATCTTAAGCGCCGTGCCGATGATCGCGCTCGCAGCCGAAATGCGACCGCCGCGCAGGTAGCTCGACAGATCGGTCGAGAAGAACCAGTGGTGCAGGTTGAGCTTGTGCTCCTCGATCCAGGCAGCCGTCTCGTCGAGTGAAGCCCCGCTATCGCGCACGTCGGCGGCACATTCCGCCAGCAGGCCAAAGCCCGAAGACGCCGCCAGCGAATCGATGACGCGCACCTTGCCGCCCTGGGGATAGCGATCGGCGAGCATCTGCGCCGCAACGCAAGCCGAGCCATACGTACCCGAAATACCCGACGACAACGTCAGGTGCAGCACGTCTTTACCCTCGGCAACAAGCGGCTCCCAAAACTCCTCGTACTCACCCACGCTCACCTGAGACGTCTTGGGCATGGCGCCCGCGGATATCTGGGCAAAAAACTCGTCCGGCGTAATCGACTGATACAGATCGTCCGTATAGACAACATCGTCGATCTCGTAATGAAAACACACGACAGGGATATTGCGCGATTCAAAGAACTCCCGAGTTCGATCGGCAGCGGATTCACAGGTCAGGACAAAATCACTCATATGAGGCTCCTTACTCATTGCTGCGCAAATTATCGCACAGTGAGCCTATATACGGTACATATGTCCACTATTTACCAAATCGAACCAATAATAGCGAACATCTTTACCACCATCGTCTCCACCGACCCCACGCATAAATATCTGAGAAAACACCTTCTGTCGTCTCCACCCAACCGCCATATCTACCTCAACTAAATCGATTTACCAAACCGTTCGGCCAACAATTCGACCTCCCACCCCCAATCGAAACAAAAGCGGCGCATACTGATAAACGTTTGACGCTGTTTATCAGTTTTACCAACCCCATCGGAAGGTGTTTCATGGTCGCATTCGATCGCAATCCGCAAGACTTCAAGTATCTGCGTCTGCTGTCGAAACAATTTCCCACCGAGCAATCCGCGTTTACCGAGATCATCAATCTCTCGGCCATCCTCAACCTGCCCAAAGGCACTGAGCATTTTATGAGCGACGTGCATGGCGAGTACGAAGCCTTTATGCACATCCTCAACAACTGCTCGGGCGTCGTGCGCGAGCATGTCGACGAGATTTTTGGCGACACGCTCACCTTTGACGAGAAGGGCGAGCTGTGCACGCTCATCTACTACCCGCACGAGAAGATCGAGCTGGTCCGCAGCCAGCGCGAGGACTCGCCCACCTGGTACAAGACGATACTTGACCAGCTCATCATGGTTGCCCGGTCGCTTTCGAGCCGCTATACGCGCTCCAAGGTGCGTAAGGCCATCCCGCGCGATTACGCCTATATCATCGACGAGTTGTTGCACACGCACCCGGACGAGAACAACTATCGCGTGCGCTATCACGAGCGCATCGTGGAGTCCATCCTGGAGACCGCAAGCGCCGACGACTTTATCGAGTCGCTTGCCTCGCTCATCAAGCGCCTGGCCGTCGACCACCTGCACCTGGTGGGCGACATCTTCGACCGCGGTGGCGGCGCGGCCAAGATTATGGACCGCCTGCTCACCTACCATTCACTCGACATCCAGTGGGGCAACCACGACCTGCTGTGGATGGGCGCTGCGGCCGGTGAGCCCGCTTGCATCGCCACGGTGCTGCGCAACAACCTACGCTACGACAACTACGAGATCCTGGAGAACGACTACGGCATCTCGCTGCGTGAGCTTGTCGCCTTTGCCGATGCCACCTACACCGCCGGTGAGTCCATCACCCCGCTGATCAAGGCCATCAACGTGCTGCTCTTTAAGCTCGAGGGTCAGATTATCCAGCGCCACCCCGAGTTCGACATGACCGACCGCCTGCTACTCGACAAGATCGACCACGACGCCGGCACGGTCACGCTCGCCGACGGCAGCGTGTGGCCGCTCACGACCAACGACTTCCCCACCGTCGACCCGACGGACCCCTATACGCTCACGCCCGAGGAGCAGCACATCATCGACAAGCTCGTGTCCGAGTTTATCACCGCCGATCACCTGCATCGCCATATCGATTTCCTCTATTCCCACGGCTCGATGTACAAGGTCGCCAACGGCAACCTGCTGTTCCATGGCTGCGTGCCACTCAACGAAGACGGCACCTTTAGCAGCATGAAATGCCTGGGCACCTGGCACGCTGGCCGCGATTATCTCGATTTTTGCGACCACATCGCCCGCCGCGCCTGGCGCGTGGGCGACCGCGACGCTCTCGACTGGATGTGGTACCTGTGGATTGGCTTTAACTCACCCGCCAGCGGACGCCTGGTGCGCACCTTTGAGCGCGCCTATATCGCCGATAAGAGCACCTGGGTCGAGCCGATGGACCCGTACTTTACGCTTACCAAGTCGCCCTCGGTCTGCGACGACATCATGCGCGAGTTTGGTGTCGCGCCCATGGCATGTTCACCGACCGGCCACATCATCAACGGCCACACGCCCGTTAAAACCACCAAGGGCGAGCAGCCCATCCGCGCCGAGGGCAAGCTGCTGGTCATCGATGGCGGCTTCTGCCGCGCTTACCATCCCAAGACGGGTATCGCCGGCTATACGCTCATCTCGAGCTCGCGCGGCTGCCGCCTCAAGTCGCACCGGGCCTTTACGACGGTTGCCGAGGCACTCACACGCAACGTGGACATCGAGAGCGAGACCAATCGTTTTGACCAAGCAGACCGTCGCCGCATGGTGAGCGACACCGATTCCGGTGTCAAGATCCGCAGCCAGATCCAGGACCTGCGCCAGCTGCTCGATGCATATAGAAACGGTGCTATCGAGGAGCGCGCCTAGCTCCACCCGTGGGGATTGGCTAAACTTGCTGAGTTTGTCATCCCCGCGGCGCTTCGGCGCCAGCTTAAGGCAGGTACCATGCAAAAGCTCCTTGCGCAGATCATGAAATTTGGCGTCGTCGGTGTCATTGCCACGGTCATCGACTTTGGCATTATGAATCTGCTCCACTACGGTCTGGGCCTCAACATCCTAATCGCCAACACCAGCGGCTTTATCATCTCACTCATCTTTAACTACCTCGCCAGCATGAAGTACGTGTTTGCGCACAAGGAGGGCATGAGCCGCCGCCGCGAGTTCATTATCTTTGTCGTGCTGTCCGTGATCGGCCTGGTACTCAACGACGCTATCGTGTTGACGCTCAACGCCGGTCTGGGACTCGAGGCCAATATCGCCAAGATCTGCGCCACCGCGCTTGTCATGGTCTACAACTTTGTGACCCGAAAGATCTTCCTGGAAGGCGACGAGACCAAGTAACTCGCAACCTTACAGCTTTACGATGCCCACGGATGACGCACGTCGAGCGCTGTGTCGTTCGTGGGCTTTGCTCGTTTACGGGCAAATTTTCAACGTTTGCGGATTAGCTCTTGAAAATTTGGCGAGTTCGTATAGTTCTTGGCAAGGACCTTACGTTTCCCTTGCAAAAGCTCTAAAGTATCCTCTGCTCGATTCATCAACGCATTGGATGTGATTACGTGCGCAAGGCACTGGCACAACCTCATACCAAGCAGTTCCTCAAGTTCGCTGTCGTGGGTCTTATCTCCTTTGGCATCGACTGGGGTATGCTCATTGCGCTCGTCGAGCTGTTTCACCTCGACTTTTTGATGAGCACCACGGTCTCGTTTACCACGTCCGTCGTGGTCAACTACTGGCTCAGCATGAAGTACGTGTTCGACCATCGCGAGGGCATGAGCCGCAAGCGCGAGTTCACGATCTTCACCATCCTGTCGGTGATCGGCCTGGGCCTCAACGACCTGTACATGTTTGTGGGCGTCACGTTTTTGAGCATCGGCTACCAGGCCATGAAGGCCATCGCCACGTTCCTCGTCACCTGGTACAACTACTTCAGCCGCCGCTTCTTCCTCGAGGGCGCACGGTCGTAGTCGATTCGCTATTTGCTTGAATGTATAACCGGTTGGAATTCCCATTCCAACCGGTTTTTTGTTTGCCGAGAGACCCGGCGACCCAATCCCATTCGCATGAAAAACGGGCGGCCCGGATGTCTGTCGGAACCGCCCGTCTGGCGCGCTATGTCGAAGCCTCTAGCCTGTAACGTAATACCAGACCACGTTGTCGCCGTTGGAGAGAACGTAGTTGCTGCAGGCCGTCATGGGCGTTGTGCCGTTGACGGAGTACATCCAGCCGCTCGTGCCGCCGTACTGTTTCTCGGCCAAACCACCAATCGCAGAAACATACGTGCCGTACGACGAGCCATGTGCGTTGACAGAAAGGCCCAGCGCGCACAGGGCATCGTAGACGGTAGCGCCTTCGTTAAAGGTAAAGGTGCCACCAGAAGACACAGGATTGCCCACAGCGCTCGATGTGACCGAAACCGTCACCGTTACGTAGCTGGACTCCTGCGAGCCGCCCTGGCCGCCCGAGGAGGCGTTTCCACCATTAGAGGATGAGGCTCCATCAGACGACTGGCCACCGCCAGACGCATTGGAAGTATCACCGACTCCCGTATTTTGGGCAGCGGATTTATCGCCAGACTTCTTGCCGTCCTGGTCCTCGGACTTCTTGTTATCCGAGTTCTTGTCCGATTCCTTGTTTGAAGACTCGGAATCGTCCTTGGACTTGGACTCATCAGAATGCTTGGACTCATCTTTTGCGTCATTCGATGACTTAGAATCCTTGGAACTGGCCTCGCCCGAAGTCGTAGTCGAGCCAGACACCTTGGTGTCCTTGGTTACGACGCTCTCCCCCGTCACGGTCTGAATGATCCAGTCGATGGACCAGGCACCGCTCTCGGAAGGATGGACGAAACCCAGCGAGACGACGATCAGAATGGTGCACGCGGCAGTCAGAACGCCAAGGAGCGCCTTGCGACGAGGGGCGGACGCCGCCGAAGCGGCGCCCTGTTGCTTTGCATCGTCAAGCTGGATAAACGAGGAATCTGGTTGCTTGGGGTCAGCGTCCTTGGATTTATTGGACACAGCCCTCACCTACCGACGTTTGGTGAACACGAACACGCCGACGATGGCGAGACCGATGACGCCGGCGGCAACGCCAACAATGGCGAGCGGGTTGGTGCCAGCCTCCTGCTCGGAGGCACTAGAGGACTTCTTAGCAGTGGTCGTGGAAGCAGCACCCGTATCGGACTTGGAATCGGACTTCTTGTCGGACTTGCTGTCCTTCTTGTCAGACTTCTTCTCGTCCTTCTTATCGGACTTATCGGTGTCCTTCTTGTCGGACTTGTTGTCCTTGGTCTCGGTCTTGGTCGACACCGTCGTCTTGGTCGTCGGCTTATGACCCGGGGCGATAGCGCCGCCGGCCTGCTGGCCCTTAGAGCCGGAGCCGGAACCCGTGCCAGTGCCAGCGCCAGCGCCGGAACCGTTGCCAGCGCCACCGTTGCCACCATTAGTGCCAGAACCGCCATTGCCGCCAGGGTTAACGGCATTCTTGGTCCACTTGGCATACAGCGTCAGATCGGCCGTCACCGGCGCGATAAAGTCATACGCCTGCGTGCAAGCCTCATCGGTATACCAACCGCCGAAAGTATAGCCATCGCGCGTCGGATCGGCCGGCTTGACCAGCTTGCCATCGGCCGTAGTCTGGAAGTCGACCTTAGAACCCTCGCCAGTCTCAAACGAGACCTTAACGCCACCACTCAGCTTGAAAAGCGTGCCGGAATCGTTGATGTAGTAGAGGTTACCCTTGGCATCGCAGGCAATCGGCGAGTCACAGTAATTGTTGTGTCCCGCCGCGCTAAACGCACCGGTCGCCTGTGCGTCACCCATCTTGTAGCGATACACGCCACCGCCCGAGGTGTAGTTCACATAGTCGGAAGTCGCACCATAGTTGACAGTGAAATAAACGTACGTGTCATCCGCCTGGACACTCACGAGCGGTGCGCCCTTAATGCCACCGGCAGGAAGCACAGAGCCATCGGCAGACGAAACCAACGTCGTAGCAAAGTCATTATCAAGGTCGACAATCGCCAGCGCCGAACCGCCAGAAACCTCGCCACCGACAATCAGCTTATTGCCATACAGCGTGGGCATGCAGGCACAACCCGTAAGACCAAGATCGATGACGCGTTCTTCGGAAATGCGCGAAGAGGCCCTTGCGTTTGCGTCCGACAGTGCCAGCACGTGGAGCTTGCCGTCACGCGAGATCACATAGGCATGCTTGCCGTCTTTGGACAGTACACAGCTGGAGTTGACGATGGCACCAACCGAAACGCTGCCGAGCACATCACCCGTCGACTTGCTCAGCATCTCAACGGTACCTGCACTCGTCGGAACCAGAATATAGCCGTCGCCCACTGTAGCGCTCGTCCAGTAGTAGCCCTCATCAGCATTAACATGCTGCCAAGAAACAGCGCCGGTCAGTATATTAATACGCGTCAGATGACCGTTATTGTACGTACTCGTTCCATAGTCGACATCAACGGTGCCAACGTAGAGATAGTTGCCATCGACCGTCAACTGGGAATTTGACTGGGCAGATTTGCTCACAGAGTCAGTGACCCAAACCGTCGTCAGCGTATCGGCCGTCAGAGCCTGGACCGCACCGCCGTCGAGCGGGACGATGACCAAGCCTTTCGTATAAATCGGACGCGTGGTGTAGCCAATCGCAGTCTGAAGGTTCGACTCGGCAAGCACCTTGCCCGACTCGGCGTCGATCTTAAGCAAACGCTTGTTCACGGCAAGGTAAACGTTGCCGTTCACGACAATAGGCTCGCTCGCATTGGGATACGTGGCACCCGAGTAGGCCCTCCAATCGAACGTCCAAGAGCTTGCCAGCGTGCCCGTAGGCGTGGACACGTTCTTGACCACCGCATTGGAATTGCCACTCCAGTCGGCTTTCCAATCGGTCGGGCGCGAAGCGCTCGGATCGACTACGACTTCATCGGGATTAGGAACGGTGTCGCCAGGGGCGTAAGCCCAGACGATTTTGTCGCCCGACCTGACCACGTAATCGCTATCGAGCTGAGGCCCGGGAACGCCATTAACAAAGAACGACCATGCACCCGACAGCTCGGTGCCATCAAGCGGGGAGACAAGACTATGAACACCCCAATAACCAAATTGGTCGTACATCTTGGACTCAATGCCAATGGCATCGAAGTAGGCAGCGGAAGCGTCCTTGATCGTCGTGCCCTCGACAAACACCTGCGTCGAAGGATCGGTCCAGCGCTGCGCCTTCTCATCCTTCTTACCGATGATCTCCATTGAAACGGAAACCTGGCCGGGCATGGTTCCATCAAAGCCATAGACCCAGGTAACCTTGTCCCCGGCCTTGAGTGTGTAATTGCCCGCGCCGACATTGGCCGCCTGACCGTTAACGAAGAACTGCCAGAATTTCCAAGTGTTTTCGTTAACTTTCTCGCTCGAAAGCGTCACGGTCTTGTTGAACGGTGAAGTCAGCGACTCGAGATACCAGCCGTACGTGCCTTTCCCCGTTTTGGCGCCAATGCCGGCCTTTTTAAAGGCCTGCTCGGAAAGATCAGCAGCGGTCGTGCCCTCTTCCACCAAAGCTGTCGTGGGCTGCGCCCATGTCTGCTGAGCGCCCGAGGCGTCCTGGCCGACAACGGTGCAGCTAACGGAAATCTGATTGGCGGGCGCGGGGTCACCGTACTTCGAGTAGCACCAGACGACGGAGTCGCCGTCCTTGAGCGTGTAGCCGCCGGCGCCGACCGCGGAGACGCTGCCGTTGACGAACAGCTGCCAGTGCGCGCCGGTCGCCGGGTCGTAGGCGAGCGTGCGGCCCGCGTCGAAGGGCGACGTGATCGAGTTGAGCGCCCAGCCCCAGGAGCCGTTGGGGTCGTAGTCGGCCTTGAGGCCGGCCTGCCTGAAGAGCTGCTCGGAGAGGTCGGCCGCGGTCGAGCCCTCCTTCAGAGCGATCTGCTGCGCGGCGGCCCAGGTCTGCTGGGCGCCCTTGGCGTCGGTGCCGACGACGGAGCACGTGGCCGCGACCTCTTGGCTTGCGGCTTCGGTAGGCTGAGATTCAGCCTCATCGGAAGCGGCTACAACACTTTTGACGTTCTGTTCGGATGAATCCGGCGAAGCAGTAGAAGCCTCGACTGCGGCAGAATCGTCCGACGCTACGCCGTTGCTATCTGCGGCATTCGCCGAAGCGCCATCGTTAACCGACGCATCGCTCGCGTTAGAGCCGGTTTCAGAAACGACACCGTCGACAGCACCGTCCGCGGCACCCGTGCCCTCGCCCGGCGTCGCAGCCTGAGCCACAGCCTCGGCAATGCCCTCGGCGCCCTCGGCCCACAGCTGAGCCGGCGTGGTGCCAAAGGCCATCGCGAAGGCCAGGAATGCCGCCAGGCCGCGCTTGGCTACGCCGCATGCAATCGCACCACGGCGATGCAACGAGGCGCGCTCGCGCTCGTCCTCAAACATATCCATTTGTCCCCCATTGTCTGTACTTGGAGCGTTGCCTTGAGGCTGCCCCACGTCATCGCGCATGTTGCGCTCGAGTTCCCCCATCGGGGTCCCCCTTCCCTCCAGAGCCCTATGCACACCGGCGGCATACGCCGCAGCCGCACGCAAGATGGGAGGCGATCCGACTTAACCTTAACGACTCGGGCGCGCCGTCCGATCTGCGACGCGAGCATCCCGAGCCAAGAGGAATTACGGTTACTGGTACAGCCGGGGACTTGCACCCCGATTCTCCCAAACGCGCAGGAAAACCGCGCATTCGTGCGTCTCCGCACCACCATCTAGGCCATCGATCATTATCGTCAAAATGGTATCACGCAAAAGGGCCTCGCACGCAGGCGAAGCCCAAGGTAAAAGCTATTGTTTGCGATAGGAAAATGCGGTGACGGTCGCAGCCTCTAGTGCTTGCCGCCGTGGCTGTTGAGCCAGATATTGCGGCCCAGCATAAGCGCCAGCACCAGCGCGCTCACGTAGCCCATAAAGCCAATGACTGGGATGCCAAACACAACCGGCTCGATGCGTGCGTAGTACACCACCGACGAACCGATAAACAGACCAGCGATCACAATTGCCATCGACATGCGGTCGATAATTCCGCCCAGCTGTCGCAGCGCCTTATCGCTGCTCATGATCTGCGTGTTTACCTTAAGCTGGCCGCGCGTGAGCATACGCGAAGCCAAGCCCAGATACTCGGCCGCCTCGAGCGAGCCTTTTGCCGCGCGATAGCTGCTCGCGGCAAGATCGCGTCCCATATCACGCACGCGCGCATAGGTGCTTTTCTCGTTTTTAATGTGCGTTTGGATGATCTGGATCATGTTGACGTTGGGCATGTACTCGGTCAGCAGACCCTCGAGCGTCACCATGCCGCGGGCGAACATCGTTACCACGCTCGGCAGCTCAACGTCGTTTTTGCGCGCCAGGTTTAACAGCGAGGTCAAAAACTCACCGATATCCAGATCCTTCAGGTCAAGGCCCGCAAAGTCAGCCACGATAAAGTCCAAATCGGACAAAAAGGCCGAATGATCGAGCTCAGCCGAGTCGCCACGCGTCACGGCGAAGCGCATGAGCGAATCCTTGAGCTTGGGCACGTCACCCTCGGCCACGGCGAAAATCATGTCCTTGACGATACCGCGATCGTGACTCGACATGCGTCCGACCATGCCCAAGTCGATAAAGTAAACGATGCCGTCCTTGAGAATAATGTTTCCCGCATGCGGGTCGGCATGGAAAAAGCCGTCATCGAGCACCTGCGTCGAGTAATCCTCGACGATTGCGGCACCGATCTTTTCCAAGTCATAGCCCTCGGCCACCAAGCGTTCAGGATCGGCGATCGAAATGCCGTCGACGTAGTCCATAACCACCACGTGCTCGGTGCACAGGTCCAGATAGGATTTAGGACACGTCACGCCATGAACGCTCTTATGGAACTCGTAGAAGTCGTTGAGGTTTTTGGCCTCGGCCAAAAAGTTGGTCTCCTCGCGAAACGAGGTCCACAACTCCTCGACTACGCCGTGCAGGTCAACAAATTGATCGGTGTTGACGAACTTGGAAACGATACGCACCACCGAGCGGATGATATCGATGTCCTGTGCCATAACCTGCTGCGCACCGGGGCGCTGCACCTTGACGGCCACGTCCTCGCCCGTCACCAGACGAGCGCGGTGCACCTGCGCGAGCGATGCGCTACCAAGCGGATTGGGGTCGATCGCATCGAACATCTCCCCCAGGCGCAGGCCATATTCTTCTTCCAGACAACTGAGTACGACCTCGTACGGCACCGGCTCCACGTCGGAGCGCAGACGACGCAGCTCGTCGCAAAAGCGTTGCGGCAGAATCTCGGACCGGTTGGCCAGAATCTGCCCCATCTTGACGAACATGGGGCCGAGTTCCTCGAGCAGGCGGCGCAAACGAACCGGCGTGAGGTTATCCCACACACGGTACTTTTTGACCAGGCGAACAATCTGCCCGATGCGTTCGCGACGACCCGCCGGCGTGAGCTGGTATTCCTCGTCCGGCGCCATCGCGTCGGGCTCCTCTGGCACCATATCGACAGCGCGCGGCTTCTTGCGAGCGCCCGAGACGGCGGCGTCGACCTCATCGACAACCGCCGCCTCGTCACCCAAGGGATCTAGATTGTTGTAATCGGTGGTGGAATCTGCCATCTGCGCTGCTACTCGGCCTCTTCGGTATCCTTCGCATCGTCGGGCTCAACGGACTCGACGGGCACCGAGGTCACGTTGTCCTCGACCGAATCGACGATGTCGCGCACATGGGCCAGGAAGGCCGTACGCTCGGGCGCGGTCATAACGCGGACGCGAGCCAGAATGAGCTCGTCGAGCACGCGTTGGGCCGCGGTCTCGCCCTGCACGCCCAGACGCTCGGTCAGATCGGAGATGGTACCGCCGGCCTGCTCGAACATGTCGGACACGCTGCGGGCGATATCGGGGGTGGCGGTGTCCTTGCGGACCTGCTCGCCTTTGGTGTTAAGGTCGTCGAGGACCTTCTTGCCGCCTTCGACAGCAACGGCGGCAGCGCCAAAGCCCACGTTGATGGCGCCGTTAACAAGCTGATCGAGTTTCATAACCATGGTTGTCTCCAATCACAAACAACTGCATTGGCGTTCTTGTACCCAAGATTGAGTGAAAGCGACAAAGCGTTTTAGCGCTATTCGATCGACGGGAAATCCCTATCTCACGTTGTCGTTCATCGCGAAAGAGTTCTTCATGGCACAGCTCGTGGTGTAGAGCACCTTACCCAGTAGAGCATCGGTCTCTACGCGAACACGCTCGGCAAAGGCCTCATTGGCGCGTGCAAGTTCGGCAGGTACCTCGGCCTCAGGCAGAGCGGCTACGGCAGCATCGACGTCATGGATCTGCTTGTGGCCCATGCCACCGACCTTCTCCTGATAATCCTCGACTGCGCGACCGCACTCATGGAAGCGGACGTCGGCCAGCGCGCCGATCAGGCGGTTGGCCCAGTAGAAGTTTTCGGACGTCACGCGAGCCTGCGTGTCGGCATAGTACTCGGGCATGGTCTCGACGTTGGCGTACAGCGGAACCAGCGCGTTAAACGAGTTGGAGCCAAAGGCCATCCACTGCACGGCGCGGTAGGCCGGCTGCGCATAGGGGCGCAGCTGCAACACGGCGAGCTGGCTGTTGCGGTTGATGCCGATGGGGCGATAAGCGCCACGCGTGGCGGGCGTGCCCTTGCTGCCGTAGCAGTCGTACTCCGTGCCCTGGTAGTGGCTCGAAAGCACGTACTTGATGTCCTCGATGGTCACCTTGCGCTCGGGCACGCGGCTCCAGGGGATGTCGTCGCTCTCGGGCGTGTAGTCGGCCTCGGGGCCGTCCCACACATCGCTGGGGTTGAGGCAGCGCTGCATGTACCAGGCGCGCGGCGTGTTGTAGACATGGTCGCTGTCGCTGTGCGAGCCAAAGGCCTCGCGCGGGTTAAAGATCGCAGCCGGGCCGTCGCCATCGACGCCCAGCGTCAGGTCCAGATGCCACTCGGCCATCCAGGCACGCAGGTCGGCGGAGCACATGTGGTCGGCCTGGGCGCCCTCGGCGTCATCCAGGTCAAAGCTGTCGATACCCAGCTGGTTGGGCATGGTCACATAGGCGTCATCGGGCACGCGCTTGGCGATCCAGTGGTGGCCGCCGATGGTCTCGAGCCACCAGATCTCGTCCACGTCGCTAAAGGCGATGCCGTTGTTCTCGTAGGTGCCATAACGCTCGAGCAGGTCACCCAGAATGCGTACGCCGTCGCGGGCGGATTTGGCATATGGCAGCACCAGGGTCACCATGTCCTCCTCGCCCAGGCCACCGGGCTGTGCCGGAACGTATCCGTCCTCGCCCTCGTTGCCCTTGGCGGGCACGTAGTCCACGAGCGGGTCGGCGCCGCGAACGCGCTCGTTGGTGGTGAGCGTCTCGGTTGCGGACATGCCCACATTGAGCTCGTTGAAGCCGGCCTCGGCCCAGATGCCGTGGCCCGGGACAACATCGGGGACGCTCGTGTAGCGCATGGGGTTATCGGGCAGTTCAACGGTCAGGCGACTCAGGACGCTCATGTAGGCACGCGGCTGCTCGTCGGGATGCACCACGCGCATACGCTTGGGCTCAAACACCCCGTTGGACGAGTCCTCGTTGCGGGCGACCAGCGTCGACCCGTCGTAGCTCGCGTTCTTACCGACCAAAATCGTTGTGCACGGCATGCGCATCCTCCTTGAGCGAAGAAATCAAACGATAACAGTGTATCGCTTCGGCGCAGAAAGGGCGAAACCGCGGCGCTGGCAACCCCTGTGGTCAAAATATGCCAAATATGAGTACTGTCACCAATTTAGTAACAGCAATTTTGCTACGCATGGGTGTCGAAAGCCTACATTTGTTCAAAAATTAGATGATGTAATTCCTCATAGGTCCAATAAAATAGGCTCTCTATCGATAATAAATATCGTTAGAGAGCCTATTTGACCTAAAATATATGTGACTATCTTGGCAACAGTACTCATATTTGGCATTTTTTGTCCACGGGGTATAGAACTAACCCCTCAAACAGCCCAAAACGCCCATTTCGATGCACGCTCGGCCGCTTCGATCACGTGTTTGGCGAGGATCGCCGTCGTCACAGCGCCCACGCCGCCCGGCACGGGCGTGATGGCGTTAACGACCGGCTCCGCAGCATCAGAATCGACGTCACCCACCAGCTTGCCAGCGGCCTCGTCCCAATTAATGCCAACATCGATGATCGTCTGGCCCTCGCGAACCGCATCCACGCCAATCGTACGCGCGCGTCCAACGGCCGCAACCACAATGTCGGCAGCACGGCACTCGGCAGCAAGGTCGCGCGTATGCGTATGGCACGTCGTCACGGTCGCATTGCGCGCCGTAAGCATGGCGGCAACAGGACGCCCGATCACCAGCGAGCGCCCGACCACAGCAACCTTAGCTCCATCCAGCTCAACGCCGTAATGATCCAGCAAAGCAAGCACGGCTTCGGCTGTGCAGGGGGCAAAACCCTCGCCGCGCCCCGAAAGCGTGGTGAGCAGCGAAGCCGGCGTCATAGAGTCAACGTCCTTGGCAGGATCGAGCGCTGCGGCAACCGCGTCCTCGTCAAGGCCGGCGGGCAGCGGGCGGAACATCAGGCAGCCATGAACAGACGAATCGGTATTGATGTCCTCGATGGCCGTCAACAGCTCGTCCTGCGAAACATCGGCAGAAAGCAAAACGCGGCGAGCTTCAATGCCAACCTTCTCGCAGCGTTTGAGGGCACCGCGCTCGTAGGATAGGTCGTCCTCGCGTTCACCCACACGCACGATAACCAACGTCGGAACAACGCCCCGCTCGTGCAGGACTGCGCAGCGAGCAGCAAGTTCCTCAGTCAACGCGCGGGCGACGGGAGCACCCTTCAGCAGTTCAGCCATGGCTATCCTCTCTTCCTTGCAGCGTCGGCGGCGCGGCGCGCCAGCGCATCGGCGCGCGGCAACCACATATCGAGCAACTCATCACACGCCGTCTCGAGCTCCTCAGCACGAGCGCGATCCTTCATAGACGTGGTGTTCGCAAAGAGCGTCAAGCTCGCGCCCTGCATAGCAGAACGGCAGAACACGGCGCCGCACGCCACATCGGACAGCAGCTGACGCGAACCCTTGTCGGCCATGTCCTCGAGCAGCGCCAGTGCACGCCCGCAGGCATCCATAATGCGATACGGCGGCATAGCGGCCACATGCAGCGCATCCTGAATCGCGGTCGCTCGAGCCGGATCGTCACGCGGAATACCGTACGCCGCGGACACCTGCCCATAGGCACGAACGTCCTCGGCAACCAACTCGACAAGCTCCTGGGCCAGCTCATCAGCCTGGGCAAACGCGCGCGTCAGGTCATCCGCGCGATCGGCAAGCGTGGGGTTGGTCGCGCCGTAGCGCGCGACCATCCCGCACAGCGAGGCGCCCAGCGCACCCACAAAGGCGCTCGCGCTGCCGCCGCCGGGCACCGGCTCGCGCGCGGCAAGCGCCTCGGCAAACCCGCGGCAGGTCTTGTCCATCATCTCTTGGCTCATACACATGCACCTTCAAGTCATATACATCGGTCGAGCGGCAACCGCCGACCGACCGCATCGATCACATAATGGTGCTAAGTCTAGCCCATAAGCACATGGGCGTCAGCGCACCTGGCCATCGCGGATTTCTATGGCACACGATAGGCGGCAGCGACACAAACATGGGACACATGGCCCACGTTTCGAGACTCCCGGGCAGCGGCAACTGGGGCATACATATAGGTAAGGAGCCCTATGTTGGGGCAACGCTCGCCACGACACCGGACGACGAATGGAGGAATAACCGCACAGCAAACAAAGGCATCATGTGCATGCGTAACCGCCGCCCCAGCGATCCGCGGCACACGATGTCCCTGGCAGACAAGGAGGACGCCACCATGAAGAAAAAGACCCTATCGATCCTTTCCCTTTGCATCGCCCTCTTTGCCGTGTTTGCCCTTGTCGGCTGCGGCGGGAGCGCATCGGGCGGCGGCAGCGCCTCCAAGAGCGAGAGCAAGGAAAAGGTCCCCGTCGCCAAGAAGACCGACTTTATCTGGTTTAAGGTCGAGATGCCCGAGGGCGTCGGCGTAAGCGACTCCGCCGGCAAGAATGCCGACAGGGTTCAGCTCACCTTCCCCGAAGACGAGAACGCCTCGGCCGATCGCTTTATCCCCGTTTGGAAAAAAGCGCTGACGGCCGAGGAATCCCACGCCGACCAGGCGGAAAAGAAGGGGGATACGTTCCAGTGGAAGGATGGCGGGTCCGTCGAGTATAACGGCAGGACGTGGCTCGTCGGAACATACGAGGACAACAGCGGCATCTCAACCATGCTTTTTACCGACGTTGAGCCGGGAAGCGCCTACGTCCTCATCTCGAACTTCGACCAGCACAAGAAAGAAGCCGAGACACTCCTCAACTCCATCGAGTTCCCCGACGACATGAAGAAAGCAGTTGACGAGGCACGCGAAGTCGAGATTTCGAGCATCGAGATCAAGTAACGGGGCACCCGCACGTGCCTATGCCACCCGCGCACATGCGCTCCATTAAAACAACGGGTGCCCAACCCGGGGAGGGCCGACGACATCGGCCCTCCCCTCTTTTGTGCCCGCGTATATTGCCACTTGTCGGCGCAAATCCTGCCCCCAGAATGGGACACATGGCCCACCCGAACGAGCCGCTCGCGCGTACAGTAAAGACAGGTAATCCATGGGCGGTTACAGACCGAGGAGGACACGACCATGAAAAAGAAGGCCTTTGCGATTCTCACCCTCTGCATGAGTCTTTTTGCCGCAGTTGCCCTGGTGGGTTGCGGTGGAAGCGGTGGCGCTGCTGGCAGTGGCGGTGGCGGCGGAGCAGAAAAGCCAGCCGTGGATATGAGGACCGACTTCATTTGGTTTAAGGTCGAGGTGCCCGAGGGCGTCGAAATCACGGACGTCGCAGGCGACACCGCCGATAGGGCCCAGTTTAAGTTCACCGAGAGCGAGCACGCCAGCGATCGCTTCATCCCTGTCTTCGACTCCGACAAGAACGCCGACGAGCTGTTCGACTACGAGGCCAAATGGAAGGCCAACTTTGAGTGGACCGAGAATGACCCCGTCAAGTACAACGGCAAGACTTGGCGCAACGCTTCCTATACACACTCGGGCGGCGTGACGACTGAGTACTTCACCGAAGCAGGCGGCGGCAGCGTCTACGTGAGCATCGACAATGTCGAGGAGCACAAGGACGCCGTCGAGACCATGATGAAGTCTCTGGAGTTTGCCGACGACATCGCCGAAGCCAAGACCGAGGCCATGGACGTCAAGCTCGACGATATCGAGATCAAGCGCTAAGCGACTGGCGAGCGCAACGGGAAACACGGTCGCAGTGCAAACAAGCGACGGTACCCCAGCGCTTCGTACCCAGGGAGGGCCGGTAAACCGACCCTCCCTTTCTTATGCCGGTAGCCGACGAACGCGAGGATGCCGGACGCCGGAACCGCCCCAAATGTGGCAACAGTACGAAAACGATAAACACCCCAACACGTCCGCCCACCGATTTATTGCGCCGCGCAGACAATTAAACCAGCATCTTTAAACATCTGGGCAGTATAGTGACCAAAACTATCGCATAACCGCACCCTGCGAATGGAGGAGTCATGGCCGAACATCATGCCATCAGTCGCCGAGCATTTACGCTGGGCTTAGGTCTTGCGGCGCTGTCGCCGCTTGCAAGCCTGCCAGAAACCGCGGCACCGGGCATTCCCCTGCGAGCGGCATTTGCAGACGACACGCCCAAACCGGCGGAGCACCTCGGTAATTTCGTCATTCGCCTTCGCCCCGCGGGCTATTTTCGCACCGCGAGCGTCAACCAAGACGGTAACGTTCGCGGCAACGTCTGCCACCTGTTTAACGACGGCACGTCCAGCAAGCTCATCCTTGAGAACGTAACGACCAAGAATGACGATACAAACTGGTATGCTATCCGCACCTTGCTCAATTTCGAAGAGCATAAAAAGACGGGCTACAGCATTTGGTCGGTCGACGACGACTCTGACAAAGATGGAAAGGTCATCCACGTATGGGGCGGCGAGTATGACAACAAGCCCAGCCGCGCTTTTGCGTTCGAGCGTCAATCAAACGGAACCTATATCATCCGAGACCGCACGGTCGAGAAAGAAACCGAGAAAAAAGACATTAAGTACCTGGCAATAGAATCGAACGGCGAAGACCAGGACAACAATAAGATCTGCCATAAGAGTAAGAGCATTCCGTGGGAGCTCGAACTTATCGGTTACGACATGAAAAAGAACGACGCCACGGTTAGCAGCCTCGACTGGATCACGTACAGCAGCTACGTCGATGGGCCATGTTGGATGAAATACGTCGACGACAACAAGTTCCTCGACGAGCTGAGCATCCCGGGTACGCACGATTCGGGCACCTGCAGCGTGGACAACGACACTGAGCCCCAATCCTCGCAAGTAAAATGCCAGCAGGATTACATTCCCACGCAGTTGCTCGAAGGCATTCGCTATTTTGATATCCGGCTCGGAAAGGGCGACGACCCCGGTATCGACCACGGGGATTACTACCTGCTCAAGAAAGACGCGTACTTTATGCATCTTTCCGATGTCATAGGCTACTTCAAAACGTTTTTGAACGAAAACCCGACAGAAGCGCTCATCATGCTTGTATCACGAGGCAACGACGAGGCTACCGACGAAAGTGTTACGACGGCTTTCGCCAAGGTTTTGGACGACAACCCCAAACTGTTCTATACGTCGAGCCGAATCCCCACGCTACACGAGGTGCGCGGAAAGATCGTTCTGCTGCGTCGATTTAGGCTCGCCGGCAACAGTGTAAGCGGCCACACGTGGGGCCTCGACCTTACCGAATGGGATGACAAGATCAAGGCTCACTCCGACAGCGCCACTATGTGTCTCGTCCAAGACGCGCGGGGCTTTGAAGCCGCGGGGGAAACAGGCGACAAAGAGCCCTATTGCACCAAGGTATACGCCCAGGACAAGTACAAACTCACGGGAACCGACAAGCTCAGCTGGGTCGATAATGCGCTGAAGGAAACGACCGGGCGCACGCGCAACAAGGTGGACGTCGTGGACGATAACGGGGCCAAGGTGCAAGTCCAGGAGCGTTGCTGGTCCATCAACTACACCAGCTGCACGGGCTTGTCGCACGGAGGCAATCCTTTTACCTCGGCACGAGTAGTCAACGAGCATCTGTATAAGAGCCCGTACATCAATCCCAGCGGCACCGAGGATACAAAGTCAGATTACCTCAAGCACATTGGCATCATCGCATCCGACTTTGTTGATGCGGCGCTGGCCCGGAGCATCTACCAGCGCAATTACGATACGGAGCACAAGCAGACGGCTTCGTACTATCTCCCGTACTATCTCCCGACCCGCATGCGCATGACGTACGGCGACTCGCTGAGCGATGCCTCATTCCAGGATGGCAAGACCGTTGGCGAGGGTCATTTCCGCCTTGCTGACAGCAGCAACGCGCTCAACGCGACAGCTTCGGGCCATGCGTTTGCCATTGAATACGTGGATGTCGACGCCCTGGGCAACGAGACCGTTACGGAGCTGCGGGGCTCCGTGCCCATCGATATCGATCCACGCGCGCTGACACCCCACTTTGAGGGGCTCGAAGGCCTTAAGGCCGGCGAGGACGTGCGCGCCAAGATTGCGGCATCACTCGAGGGCAAGCTCGAAACCGATGCCTGCACGGCCCAGCTCGAGTTTGTGCACGACGCGAACGGCGCTCCGGGCACGGCAATGGCCGAGGGCGAAACATTTGCCGCAGGGACGTACTGGGTGCGCGCGAAAGGCCTTTTGGGCGACGCGGCACAGAACTACACGCTCGCCAGCGATGGAGCCGCAAGCTTTACCGTAGCGGCCTCGGGCAGTGCAGGCGGCACCGGCAGCGGCACGGGTTCCAACGCAGGCGGCGCCGACAAGAACGGCAAGGGCAACAAGAGCGACCAGGGCAAGAACTCGGCCGGAAAACTCGCCGACACGGGCGACGGCTCCGGCATTGCCGCCGGGCTCGCCGCTGCCGCCGTGGCGACAACGGTCGCTGGCGCTGCAATGCTTGCCAGTGACCGCGACAATACCGAGGACGTTAACGAATAGGCAAGCCAGTCTTTTGGGCGCATCAACTCAATCGGGGCGCAGAATACCGTTCTGCGCCCCGATTTTCACCTTGGCCCAAACGTCGCCATAGGCTACATCACCATGTTCAGCGCGTTAACAAACTCCTGGGCCTTCGCACGGCTGCTCAGGCTAAAGACGCAAGCAGTCAACAGCCTGTTACGCAGAAAAACATCGCGGCCTTTGATTCTATTGACGCCCGTAATGTCCTTAAGATAGACAATTTCGGTGTGCTTGCCACCAAAAGCGCCCTTCTTGAGCACCTCAATACGGTTGGGGTAGACCTTAACGTCTTTAAACCTACCCGAACCTTTGTCCTGGAACAGCAAAGTGTTGTTATCCATACGCGTCACTCCCGCGGGGTTCGCTAAAACTGCCTCTATGGCCACATTTTAGTCACCGCAAGGCTCCCATGCGAAGGTGCCAGACAGCACAGCAATTCGTGTCCGCGCGAGGCTTTAAACTAAATGCGATAAAGATGCATTCCACAAGAGGAAAGTGGGGCGACAGTGATGGGCGAACTGGTAAACCGTGGAGAATCGGCAATCGTGCCAGAAGTTTTTTACAAGCAGGTTTCCTCGATTCTCAACGCCGCTCGCGACAAGGCCTATACCGCCGTTAACTTTGCGATGGTTGAGGCGTATTGGGATATCGGCAAGAGCATTGTTGATGAGCAGGGCGGAGAGGAGCGCGCCAAGTATGGAGAGGCGCTGCTCAAGGCCCTCGCAATCAGACTTACCAAGGATTTTGGTAAAGGTTTTGAAGCAAGAGAGCTGCGCAAAATGCGTCAGTTCTATCTTGCATTTCCAATTCGGGACTCACTGCGTCCCGAATTGAGCTGGACACATTACCGCAGGTTAATACGCATTCCTGACCCCGAAGCTCGCACCTGGTACATGAACGAATGCGCCGACTCTCGCTGGAGCACGCGCCAGCTCGAACGCCAGATCAACACCATGTTCCGCGAGCGCCTACTTGCCAGCAAAGACAAGGAGGCTGTCACCCAAGAAATCCAAAAGAGCGCCCCAGCTCGTCGCCCCGAGGATATCATCCGCGATCCATATGTACTGGAGTTTTTAGGTTTCTCGGACGATACTGCGTTTCGCGAGAGCGATCTAGAGCAGGCGCTCATCACACATCTTCAGAAGTTCCTGCTGGAGCTTGGCCGTGGCTTCGCTTTCGAGGCGCGCCAAAAGCGCATCACCTTTGATGGGCGCCATTTCTATATTGACCTTGTTTTTTACAACTATCTGATGCGCTGCTTCGTGCTCATCGACCTTAAGACCGATGACCTTACGCATCAGGACCTGGGCCAGATGCAAATGTATGTGAACTACTACACGCGTGAGCTCATGAACGAAGGCGACAATCCGCCCATAGGCATCGTGCTCTGCGCGGACAAAAGCGATTCGATCGTCGAGTACACGCTGCCCGAAGACAACGACCAAGTGTTTGCCGCCAAATACCTGCCGTATCTTCCAAGCAAGGAAGAGCTGGCGCGCGAGCTGAGTGCCGAGTACCGCGCCATCAACGAAGCGACCAATGGCGAAACGCAAGGGTAGCAGCACGTTGCGACCGAAACGCCCGCACGCCTGTGAGCCGTCCCGCGCTGCGCTTCCCTACTTCCCAAAGATCGCAGCGAACAATCCCTTGCGCTTGGGTTTTTCTTCTCGGTAGGAACCCTCGGCAGCCGCTGCCACCTGACGTGGCTGCTCGTCGCCTCCACGGCGCACAATTTGGTACAGGAATGGCGATTTGATGTATTTGACCTCGACGGGCGTGGCGTGAACGGTGCTTTCGCCGGACAGATGCAGGCTCGGATTGAGCGGCGCCACAATATGCGTCTCGCGCTTGTCGCTAAACACCACCGCCGCCGCACGGCCCGTCTGGCCGTTCACGGCAATGCGCACCTGCTCGCCATTACGTCCATCCGACGCGGGACGATCGACAAAGTAGACCGGCACCATAACCAGGCCGTCCTTGTGCTTGCGGGCCTTGCGCGCCCAGGTGCGGATGCTCTTTTTATTGAGCCCCAGGAAAGTCTCGGCATCGTTGCCGACAATGTCGAGCGCCAGCTTGTCAATGACCACCTGGTCCTTGGTGGACGCATCGACGGAGACAACGCGGAAGTCGCCTTCCTGCATGGCCGGGTCGAACGACCCAACCTTGGCAAAGTCCCATGGCTCCAGAATGCCCATAAGGCGAACGTCCAGGTAGTTTGCCCTGGGATATGCCCAGTCGAGCACCTCGTAGTACACCAGGGTTTCCTTGCTCAGGCCCTTGCCCGGGAAGCTCGCCATCATACGCAGGTCCGCCAGCGCCATGGGGAAATAGAAGAGCATCATGTCGTTTTGGATCGCGTCTTCCACGTCGTGCCCGGCAAAGGCATCCGGGTACTGGCGCACCAGCTGCAGCGCGTTGGCGCGCGCCTGCTGCGGCGAGATTTCGCAGGGAATACCCTGCTCAGGTACATACTCCGCACCAACGCCCATGGTCAGACGTTTGCTAAACGTACCGGGCTTGAGCAGGTCGGCAATGCCGATCTTGTTGCCGCAGGACGGGCACTCAAACACACGCTGCGTTGACTCGCCCTCAAAGGACGCTACGCAGAAGGGGCAAGGAATGCTCACATGCGTGGCCTCTTGGAACTCCTGCGCCGTGCCGCGATCCTCCCACAGCAGATGTTCCAGGACCGACTGATTGCGCCAGTGCGAATTGAAGAAATACCAGTCCGGGTCCTCCGGGCGCTCGAGTTGCGACACATGCGTGAGCTTGAGCAGTCCATCCACCACCGTCAACGGCGTATGGCGAATGCCCAAAGCGCTCTTGGGCTCCCCCGCATCGGCCTGCCACGGAACGACCGTGCCGCAATAGGCGCACTCAAAGCTGCGTTTAGCCTGGTGTGAGTACATAGGGCCGCCGCAGTTTTGGCATTTAATGGCAAACATCTCGTCCATGGAAACGTCCTCCTTTGCACAGGGGCTGTCGACATTAAGTATGTCGAGCAAACTGGCACATGCCCATACCCATGTGGCCCAAAATGGACCACCCAGGCAGACGGGAAGGCCTGCTCGTTAGCGCGGGCAGACCATTGCTGCATTTTCTGAGCACCGGCGCACGGTGCGCCCATGCGAGCTACACTATCCCCTTAAACATGATTGTGAGGACGACCGCTATGCTATTTGTAAATCAGCTGGTACATACGCTTGTTCCCGGCAGCGAGGGCGAGCCGGTCGATGCCTCCTGTCGCACCAACGCGGGCTTCGCCGCAAGCCTCATCTGCATTGGCCTCAACATCACCCTGTGCCTGGCCAAGGGCATCGCAGGCCTGCTCGCCGGCTCCGTCTCCCTCATCGCCGACGCTTTCAACAACCTCTCCGATGCCTCGAGCAACATCGTGAGCCTGCTCGGGTTCCGCCTTGCCAGCCGCCCTGCAGACGAAGGCCACCCCTATGGCCACGGCCGCTACGAGTACCTAGCCGGCTTGTTTGTCGCCGTCCTGGTTTGCGCCGTCGGCATCAACCTGATCCTCGAGTCGGTCACTAAGATCATCAAGCCCTCCCCCACCGCCTACACGCTGGTCTCCCTAGCCGCTCTCGTCTTGTCCATGCTCGTCAAATTCTGGATGGCCGCATTCAACCGTGCGCTGGGCAACCGTATCGATTCCGAAACACTCATCGCCACAGCACAGGACTCCAAAAACGACGTCATCACCTCGGGATCGGTCCTGGCCGCAGCGCTTATTTCGCAGACGACCGGCTTTGACCTCGACGGCTGGGCGGGCCTGGGCGTGGGCGTCTTCATCTGCATCAGTGGCATGGGCCTGGTGCGCGACGCCATCAGCCCGTTGCTGGGGCAAGCGCCCGACCCCAAGCTCGTCCAGGCAATCCGCGACAAGATCATGTCCTATCCGCAGGTCTTGGGCACACACGACCTGATGGTGCACGACTACGGCCCCGGTCGTCAGTTTGCCAGCGCCCACGTGGAGATGCCCGGCGAGGGCGACGCATTTGAGCACCACGAGATCCTGGACACCATCGAGCACGACATCAAGCGCCAGATGGGCATTGGCATCACGCTGCACTGCGACCCCATCGCGACAACCGGCGATGATCTGCGCGGCTGGGTCAAGCGCGGCGTCATGCAGATCGATCCCGCGCTCTCCATCCACGACCTGCACGAGCACGACGGGTTCGTTTCGTTTGACCTGGTGCGCCCCGACGGCTTTGACATATCCGACGAGGAGCTGCTGGAGCTCGTCACGCGCATCGTGCACGAGCGCCGGCCCAACGTCTCATGCGTCGTTACGTTTGACTCGGGCTTTAGTTCGCCCGACCGTCCAGCAGAGCAGCTGTAGCCCGCTTAACAGCTAGTTTCCCTGCGCGCCCGAGATGCCGTTTTGCAGTGCGTTCCAGGCATCCGTCGCCATGTCGCCCAAGTTCTGCGCGGTGTCGCCCAGGTTTTGTGCCGTATCGCCCAGCTCTTGCGCCTTGTCTCCCAACTCCTGTGCCTTGTTGCTCAAGTCCTCCAGCGTATTGGAGCTCGAGCTGTCGGTACCGCTTTGGCCGCCGGACGAGTTGCCCGAGCTGTTCTTGTGCGTGAGTTGAATTTCGAGGTTGCCGTTGTCGTTATAGTAGGCAGAAGTAACGACCCAGTTGGCATCGATGACGGGCGTTGAGCCATCATCAGTCAGGACCACGGCATTCGAAAGATCGGCGCCGCGCGACTTGAGAAGCTTTTTGGCGTTGGACCAGTACTGCCCCGGGATATCGCTCAGATCGACGGTGCTAGACGAGGCGGACTCGGTTTGCTCGGCAGTGGTATCGGCCGTTGAACTCCCTCGCTTGTTGAGCATGCCCGACACGATGGCAAACACAACCGACAGCGCAAAGAAGATCGCCAGCACGATGAGGATCTTCTTGATCACGCTCGACGAACGCGACGGCTTCTTCTCCTCGTCCTCGCCATATTGCGGAATCGACTTGGGGTACTCGCGATACGGCTCGCGCGACTCGTAGCGAGGCTGCGCCGTGCGAGGCATATACGTCGTCTGCTGAGGCTGCGGAATGGGATTCTGCGGCAGGTCATCATAGGGATTCGGTGTCGAAGCGGCATAAGAATCCTGCGACGCATAATCAAACGGGTCCGGAGCTGCGTTGCCATAGGGGCCTTGCGAAGATGCAGCGCAAGAATCCTGCGCCGTGTCGCCATAGCCCATAACCCGGGTGGGCTCGGCAGAAGGCTGCGTCGCGGCGGGGTCGGTATATCCGGGGTTGGGAACAACGCGGGTCGCATCGGCGCTATCGCCAGCCTGCGCGGAACCGTAGCCGCCCATCACGGTTGTCTTGTCCTGATCCATGCAACGATTCCTTTCCGTCGCGCGTGAGCATCAAGTTATCCATGCATTCTACCCGCGCAAAAGCCTATGATGGGCAGAGCCCGTCGGTATCTACAAGACATGCGCGGGCCTAAGGATAAAAAAGCCCCGCCGGGCCTTGTGGGCACGGCGGGGCGGACAAGCAGCTATGGGCAGCAGGCTTAGAACAGGCCGGTGATGTTGCCGTCGTTGTCGACGTCGATGTTCTCGGCCGCAGGGACCTTGGGCAGGCCCGGCATGGTCAGAACACTGCCAGTCAGTGCGACCACAAAGTGGGCACCGGCGGAAACCTTGAGCTCGCGCACCGTGATGCGGAAGTTCTCGGGAGCGCCCAGGGCCTTGGCGTTATCGCTAAAGCTGTACTGCGTCTTGGCCACGCACACCGGCAGGTTGCCAAAGCCGTTCTCGCGCAGCTCGGCGAGCTGGCGCTTGGCGGCCGGCGTAAAGTCAACACCGTCGGCGCGGTAGACCTTGGTGGCAATGGCCTCAAGAGCGTCGGCCACATCGGCGCCGTCCTCATAGGCAAACTTGAGCTCGCTCGGCTGCTCAATCAGACGCATGACCTCATCGGCAAGCTCGAGCGCGCCCTCGCCGCCCTTGGCCCAGACCTCGGAAAGCTTAACGTTGACGCCGAGCTTCTGGCACTCGGACTCGATGAGCGCAAGCTCGGCCTCGGTGTCCGTCGGGAAGCGGTTGATGGCGACCACGCAGGGCAGACCATAAACGTTCTGGATGTTGTCGACGTGACGCAGCAGGTTGGGCATGCCGGCCTTGAGTGCCTCGAGGTTCTCCTCGTTGAGGTCGGCCTTGGCGACGCCACCGTTGTACTTCAGCGCACGAGCGGTCGCGACGACCACGACGGCGCTGGGGCGAACGCCCGTCATACGGCACTTGATGTCGAGGAACTTCTCGGCACCCAGATCGGCACCGAAGCCGGCCTCGGTAATGGCAACATCGCCAAAGCGCATCGCCATACGCGTGGCCATGATAGAGTTGCAGCCGTGGGCGATGTTGGCGAAGGGGCCGCCGTGGACAAACGCGGGCGTGCCCTCGAGCGTTTGCACCAGGTTGGGCTTGAGCGCGTCCTTAAGCAACGCGGCCATGGCACCCTGGGCCTTAAGGTCGCGGGCACGGACGGGCTCGCCGGCAAAGCTGTAGCCGACGACGATCTCGCCCAGGCGCTCCTTGAGGTCGCTGATGCTCGTAGACAGGCACAGGATTGCCATGACCTCGGAGGCGACGGTGATATCGAAGCCGTCCTCGCGCGGCACGCCCTGGGCCTTACCGCCAATACCGTCGATGACGTGGCGCAGCTGACGGTCGTTCATATCGACGACGCGCTTCCAAGTGATGCGTTTAACGTCGATGCCAAGCTGGTTGCCCTGCTGGATGTGGTTATCAAGCATGGCGGCCAGCAGGTTGTTGGCAGCACCGATGGCATGGAAGTCGCCGGTAAAGTGCAGGTTGATATCCTCCATGGGGATCACCTGAGCCCAGCCGCCGCCGGCAGCACCGCCCTTAACACCAAAGACGGGGCCGAGCGAAGGCTCGCGCAGGGCCACGGCACTCTTGACGCCGCGACGACGCAGGCCATCGGCCAGACCGATGGTCGTGGTGGTCTTGCCCTCGCCCGCAGGCGTTGGGTTGATAGCGGTCACGAGGACGAGCTTGGCCTGGTGATCGGTCGGCTCGTTGAGCAGTGAATAGTCGACCTTAGCCTTGTCGAAGCCGTACGGAATAAGGTGCTTAACGTCGACGCCGGCGTTCTTGGCCACCTCGGTAATAGGCAGCGGCGTGACAGAACGTGCGATTTCGATGTCAGTAGGCATGGGCGGTCCTTTCGTTACCGAATGAGAAAAAGACCAATTCAGCATAGCACGGGCGCGCAATAGTAAAACGCCCATAACCGATGAACGGCGATATGTTTACCCGATGCCCGGCGATAGCCCAACAGCCCGCCAAAACAAAGCGCCCTAAACGGTAGGTTCAATCCCCAGGTGCTCAAAGGTGCGCAGGGTTGCCTGACGGCCCTGCGGCGTACGAATCATCAACCCGCACTGCAGCAAATAGGGCTCATAGACATCCTCGAGCGTGCCCGGGTCCTCGCCCACCGCGCTGGCAAGGGTCGTAAGTCCCACGGCACGACCGGAGAACGTCTTGGCAAGCGTCTCCAAGATACGAATATCCATCCAGTCCAGGCCGAGCTCGTCGATCTCGAAGAACTCGAGCGCCTGGCGACAGATATCGAGCTCGATGGGACCGTTGCCGCGCACCTGTGCGTAATCGCGCACGCGCTTGAGCAGGCGGTTGGCAAGACGCGGCGTGCCGCGCGAACGCGAGCCGATCTCAAGTGCACTGGGATGGTCGATCGCCACGCCCAGAATAGTTGCCGAGCGCGTCACAATCTGCGCGAGCTCTTCGACCGTGTAGTAATCCAGGCGATATGAAATGCCAAAGCGGTCGCGCAACGGGCCGGTCAACATGCCTGAGCGGGTCGTTGCTGCTACCAGCGTAAACTTGGGGATATCCAGGCGAATCGAGCGCGCCGCCGGACCCTTGCCAATCACGATATCGAGGGCAAAGTCCTCCATCGCGGGGTACAGGACTTCCTCGACCGAACGGTTGAGGCGGTGGATCTCGTCGATAAACAGCACATCACCCGGCTGCAAGTTGGTAAGGATGGCCGCCAGGTCGCCCGTACGCGCGATGGCCGGGCCACTCGTCGTTTTTATCTGAGCGCCCAACTCGTTGGCGATTACGGTGGCCAGCGTGGTCTTGCCCAGGCCCGGAGGACCCGAGAAGATCACGTGGTCGAGCGTCTCCCCACGGCTCTGCGCCGCTTCGATCAACACGCGCAGGCTCTGCTTGATATGCTCCTGGCCGCAGTAATCGTCCAGGCGCTGGGGGCGCAAAGTGCGATCGACATCGAGGTCCTCGGCCGTCAGCTCCGAGCCCACCATGCGCTCGCCGTGCGCCATGGATGCCGCCGGCGAGTTGCCGGGCGTCGCCCACAGGTCCTGAGAGTCATCGGCTTCCCACATCACGCATCCATTCCGAGTCGCTTAAGCGCCGCGCCGAGCAAATCCTCGACACGCATATCCTGCCCATCATACCCGCTCAGAGCGACATCGGTCTCCTGCGGGCTAAAGCCCATGGAAAGGAGTGCCGCACGGGCGTCATCGATCGCCGAAGGAGCGGCGGCGGGCACGGGCATCGCAACCTGACCGGGGATCGCATCGACCGGCACAAAGCCCTTGTCCTTGGCAAAGGTGCTCTTGAGCTCCAAGATGAGGCGCTGGGCGGTCTTTTTGCCCACGCCGGGCACCTTGGCCATGCCCTTGTCGTCCTCGGCCATCACCAGGGAATACAGCTGTCCCACGGTATAGGTGGAAAGTACGGCGAGCGCCAAGCGCGGGCCAACGCCCGAGACGGACACAAGCCGGTCGAACATCGTGCGCTCATCCTTAGAGGAAAAACCGAAAAGTGTCATAGCGTCCTCGCGCACCTGCATACGGGTATAGAGGCGCACCTCACCGCCGGGCGTAGGCAGCGTGGCCGCAGTGCCGCCAGAAATGCCGAGTTCAAAGCCAACGCCCGACACGTCGACGACAGCAGAGCTCATCGTGGCCTCGACAAGCGTTCCGTGGAGCTGGGAAATCATCAGTATCCGGTTCCTCTCTGTTGATAGAACTCGCCACCGGTGAGGGCGCGGGTGCGGCTGAGGTTTACGTGGCAGATGGCGCAAGCCAGGGCATCGGCGGCATGGTCGGGATGAGGGTCGTGGTCGAGCTGCGTGAGCGTGCGCACCATGTAGGCGACCTGCCGCTTGTCCGCGGCGCCGGTACCCACCACAGCCTGCTTGATCTGCATAGGCGTGTACTCGCCGATCTCGAGCGCGCACTCCGAAAGCGCCACGAGCGCGGCACCGCGGGCATGTGCCGTGGGGATTGCCGAGCGGACATTAGCGCCAAAGTAGATGCTCTCGATAGCAGCAGTATCGGGTCGATAACGCTCCACGACGCCCTTGAGGTCGCGGGCGATATGCGACAGGCGCACCGCGAGCGGACTACCCGCGCTGGTCTCGATACAACCGTAGGCACGGCAGCGAACCTCGCCGCGCCGCTCCTCGATAATCCCCCAACCCGTATGGGCCAAACCGGGGTCGATACCCAAAATGACCAAGCCAACCTCCCCTCGTCACAAGTACAGCACAAGGCAAGGCCCCGAGCATCATTCACGAACGTCTGTTCTAGAATAACACAACGGGGCCAAGATGCTTAGTTGAAGTGTCGGGGTTGGAAGCGAATCCTATCCCATAGTTAGTTTTGAGAGAAAAAGGGAAACTGCCTCGGATCCACCGGCGGATGCGGCATCGGGCCACCCTGGGGCCCACCCTGCGGGCCACCCTGGCCGCCCATCATCTTATCGATGGCGTCCTGGACCTCGCCCTCAAACTTCTTCATACCCTCGTGCAGGCGGCGCTGGCCGTCCTCGGAGCGCAGCTCCTCCATCTGCTCGGGCGAAATACCCAGTAGCTCGCCCAGCACGCCCATCATCTCGTTTCGCACGCGCTCGCTCGTATCCTCGTCAGCAAAACGGCGCACCTCGGCGCGCGCCAGCGAATCGACCGTCATACGCTCCTTGCCGTTAAGCCCCAGGTCGGACCACGCGAGCATGTACGGCCAGGCGCGCTCGACAAACGAACGGGCTGAGACGATCGACGCCGTCGGCAGCATGCGGCGGGCGGCCTCGCCCTGACGCACAAGCATCAGCAGCAGCGAGCAGGCCTCAGGCTTGCCAGCGGCCATCGGGATGTCGTCGAAAGATCGATTGCGGTCCACGTGCGCCTCGAGCGCGCCATCGACCTCACCCGGCTCAAGCCCGCCGAGCAGCTGTGCCGCGCGGTCGAGCATATCGACCGGACCGTCGAGCGTCGAGAGCGCCTGCGCCAGCACTCGCTCCATACAATCTTCCACCGCGTTGAGCGTCACGAGCTCTTGGGGCACCACGGCAGACGTGCGGTTGCGCACACGCGCCACAAACTCAAGCGTCGACAGGTACACATCGCCAAAGGGCGCGTAATCGCCCTGGTAGCCGCCGCAAAGCGCCGGCGCCGCCAGCGCGTACTCGGTTTTGGACAGCGGGCTCAGCGCCATCGCACCCAGCTCGAGCGCCGTGTCCTCCAGCATGAGGCCCAGCGTGCGCGAGCGCAGACGCTCGGCATCGCCCGCCGACACGTCGCGATCGAGCACACGCGCCGCATCCGGTGCATCGCGCTCGACGGTGCGAATGTGCAGACGCTCGGCGATGGCGCGGACGGCGGCACAGCGGGCAGCCTCGGCCTCTTCCTGCGCCGGCGTAAAGATACGGTTGCGCCCCAGCACCAGGCCAATCACATTACGCGGGCCCAGAGCGTCGACGGTCAGCGCCGCCAGCAGGGACGACGGCAAGTCGCCCTCGAGCGCCACCACAGCACGCGACGCACCGTGGGCTCGGGCGTTGTCGCGCACGGCGAGCACCAGCGCCTGCCACAGCCACTCCTCGGAACGGAACTCGGGCAGTTCGTGATCTTCCAGGGCATCGAGCATCACGCCGCGCTGAATCTCCTGAACCAGCAGGCTCTCCTCAAAACACGGCGCCTGGGCCACCACACGACCACAGTCGTCGAGCACAAACGAACCGCCGGTATACACCGACTCGTCATAAGCACCGACCGGCGCCATACAGGCAAACCACACGCTGCGCTTGGATGCGATCTTGCGGTAGGCGCCGCTGCGAACGGCGGCAATGGCGGCAGTCTCGCGGTCGGTCATGTCAAACGCATTGAATTGGAAATACGCAATGAGGTCAACACCGGTCGGCAACATCTCGAGTTCGCGGTCCAAGTCAAAAATCACGGCGATGCGCACGCCGTCCACGTCGAACACCGGCGGCGCCCAACGCGTGTCGTTGTTCTCGCCACGCTGCAGGGCAATGCTCGAACGCGCCGGCACCACATGACCGTCCTTGAGCATCATGTAGTCGAGCAGCGGCTGACCCTCAAACGAAACCGCCGCGGGCACGATGCAGATCATGTCAAGCTCCTGGATGCGCTCGGCGACACCAGTCAAGCCGGCAAGCATGTCGTGCTCAAAGTCGGCAGCGCCCACCAGGCCACCGGGCATGGCGCCCATAAAGAGCGGAGCCGGAACGCACAGCACGCGCGCCCCGCGCTCGTGGGCCAGACGAGCCTGGTCCTCGATGCGGCCGCAAATGCCCTCAATATCACCCAGGCGCATATCGATCTGTGCAAGCGCGAGCTTCATGGCTCAGCCCTTTCCGTCGTAAACCATCGAAATCGTAGTAAAAGCGCCGGCCGCATGATGCAGTCGGCGCTCGCATGTGCATATGCTAGCTATGATACCCCGAGCGGGGGCGCGCTCCTAGAACGTCGCGGACCACAGCCCGTGCAGGTTGCAGTAGGCATAGACGGTACCGGTCTTGGAACCGCCGGCAAAAAACGTCGCGGGCTTCATGCCGGGCTCAAGGTAATGGACCTCTAAGCGGCCCTCGGCCTCAAGGGCGATCCACTCAATATAGTGCTCGGGCAGGCTGGGGTGCTCGACCGAGCCAACGCGTGCGCGAATCACGTGACCGTCGCGCTCGGTCTCGACAACAGGCACGTGCTTCTCGTGCGCCGCGTCCTCAGTGTTTGCGGTCAGTTCCGTGCAACCGGCAGGGGTTGCAACGTCGTTGCCAAGGGCGGCAATGAGCTTACCGTCGGGGTCCTTAAAGAATTTCGCCATGATGTTCTCCTTTGCTGACGTGCCAATGTTCTTGATGGTTCTTATGCCCAAAGGCAGACAAACCATCCACGGCATTGCAAATGAACACATAACGGACCAGGCAAGCGGTCGGGCCAAAATGCGTCGACCGTCCTGCCCACTCCAGCAGTCCCACCCCGCGCGCGGCTAGCGCCCGTCGCCGCCGAGCAGCGCCAGAACATCCTCGCGCGTGAACAGTGCCGACGAGATGCCGTCGCCGCCGAGCACGCTGTTGACCAGGTCGCGCTTGGACTCCTGCATCTGCATAATGCGCTCCTCGATCGTGTCCTTGGCGATGAGCTTGTACACGGTCACGGTATGTTGCTGGCCAATACGGTGCGCGCGGTCGGTCGCCTGGTCCTGCGCTGCCACGTTCCACCACGGGTCGTAGTGGATGACCACGTCGGCCGCCGTCAGGTTAAGGCCCACGCCGCCCGCCTTGAGCGAAATCAAAAAGACCGGAACCTCGCCCGCTTGGAACTGCGCGACCATCTTGGCGCGGCTCTCCTTAGACGAAGCGCCCGTGAGCTTAAGGAAGGCGATGTCCTCCTTGGCCAAGCGCTTACCGATGATATCGAGCATACCCGTAAACTGGCTGAACAACAGGATGCGATGCCCGCCGTCGAGTGCGCCGTGCACGAGCTCCATACACGTATCGAGCTTGGCGCTCCCCGCCTTGTAATCCTCGTAGTGTAGACGCGGGTCGCAGCAGATCTGGCGCAGCTTGGTGAGCTCGGCGAGCACCTTGAGTTTGTCCTTCTTAAACTCCCCAGCCTCGCGGTGCTGCACCTGCTGGGCGATGCGGTCCTGGTTGGCCAGGTAGAGCTTGCGCTGCTCGCCGGTAAGCTGCGCCATGACGGTGTCTTCGATCTTCTCGGGCAGGTCGGCCACCACGTCTTCCTTAACACGGCGCAGCACAAACGGCGACACGAGCGCCTGCAGGCGAGCGGCGCTATCGCCCTCGGCATGCTCGACGGGGCTCTCAAAGCGCTTGGCAAACGACTCGCGCGTCCCCAAAAGGCCCGGCATCAAAAAGTCGAAGATGCTCCAGAGCTCGGACAGGCGGTTTTCGATGGGCGTGCCCGTCAGGGCAAAGCGCACGCCGGCAGGCAGGCGCTTGGCGGCGCGCGCCACCTGCGTGAGCGGATTTTTAATGTACTGTGCCTCATCGAGCACCACGCGGGCAAAATCCCGCTCGACGTACTCGTCGATATCGCGCCGCATAAGGTCATACGACGTCACGACCACGCTATGCTCGGCCACGCCGGCGATCTGCACGCGGCGTTGAGCCTTGGCGCCCACAATGGCGCACACATCGAGCGACGGGGCAAAGCGCTCCAGCTCGGCAGTCCAGTTGTACACGAGTGAGGCCGGGCATACCACGAGCGTGGGCTTGGTGTCCCCCGCCTCCACGCGCGCCAGAATATGCGCAATCATCTGGAGCGTTTTGCCCAGGCCCATGTCGTCGGCCAAGATGCCGCCAAGGCCCAGGTGTTCGAGCGAGCCGAGCCACTGGTATCCGTCGACCTGGTAGCCGCGCATCGTTGCCTTGAGCGATGCCGGCACCGTAAAGTCCATCTTGCCGAGCGTGTCCAGGCGCTCGACGGTACGGCGGAACGCAGCGTCGCGATCGGCCTCGAGCGCCGGCGTGCGTGCGAGCATGCTGTCGACGAACAGGGTGCTCGACGCGGGAAGCGACACGCCGTCGAGCAGGTCGACGGCATCGACACCCAGGTCCTCGGCAAGGCCAAACGCGGCGCGCGCCCCCTCGTCCAGGCGAATGATGTCGCCGGACGTAAGGCGCGCAAACGTTTGATGGCGCTTGTACGAATCGAGATAGACGGCAAGATCTGCCGCCGAAAGCCCACTCGCGCCCAGCTCGACATCGAGCAGATTGCTCTTGACGGTCGCACGAACCGAGAGTTTGGGCGCGGGACGCACCGAAATCTGGCGCAGACGGTCGCTGAGCATGACCTCACCCAGCTCGGACAGGGCGGACAG
>CATYVH010000017.1 GCA_958413765.1 uncultured Collinsella sp. | reverse complement strand
GCAGGTCGTCGAGCGTGCGGCTCCTGACCGGTATGAAGCGGTGCTTCCGGGAGTAGCCGAGCGTCGCGGTGAACACGCTGAACTCGAAGACCTCGCCCTCCGAGTCGACGAGCCTCATGCCCTCCTTCCAGTCGAACTGCAGCTGCCTGCCCGGGGGCGTCTCGAACCGCGGGTGCGGCTCGCGGCCGCCCGCGCCCCCGAAGGGCACGTCGCGGGCCCGGCACCACGCGGTGAAGGCGCCGTACCCGGGCAGCCCCTCCCCGCGGCCCTCGCGCAGGAACGCGTAGACTGCCATCTTGGTCATCCCGGGCAGCTGGGCCTTCGCGCGGATCACCTCCTCGAGCGGGTCGAAGGCGCTGCCCCTCGCGGACCTCCCGTCGGCGGCGGACTCGCCCTCCCGCCAGTACTTGGCGACCGTGTGCCGGTCCATGCCGTGCCTCCTCGCGATCTCGCTGAAGTTCGGCTTCGCGCCGGACCCCCTGTAGACGTTCAGCTCTCCCATTACGTTTCGCTCCATATCCCGCTCCTCCCGGGTCGGATACCCGATCGGAGCATAGTTCCGTTAGCGCAGTTGGTGAAAGTACGTTAGCGGGGTCGGCGAAAGCGCGTTAGCGCATTCGGCGAGATGCGTTTGCGAAAGTGGTCAATTTTAGATTAGCGCTAACACCACGGCGGGCCAGGAACGCCAGGAGCCGCTGCTTCGCCGCCGCGAGCCTCGCGGTCGCCGCGTCGTGGGCGGCGGCGAGGTCCCTGAGCCCCTCGATCTCGGGGGACGGCACCCATACCGGGGTGACGTCGTGCGACAGTATCGCCTTGGCCATCCTGGCCGCGTCGTTGCGGTCGTTCTTGGACGAGAGGTCGGCAGCCGACCTCGGGACCTTGGAGACGGCCGCGACGACGCAGTCGACGCCGAGCCCGGAGAGCTCCCTTTGCGGGGCGAAGCCGAGGTAGCCGCTCTCGTAGGCGGCGAGCGACGGGCCGGGGAAGCCCGACATCCACTCCGCGACCTCGCCCCAGGGGTTGCCGCGGAACCTCCTCGTCACGGCCTCGCCCGTCTCCGCGTCGAGCGCGCAGACGGTGGTGGACCTGAGGTGTACGTCCATTCCGAAGGCGGTAGAATATCTAGGCACGGGAGCCTCCCAACCTCGTTGCGGCGCGGCTGCGCCTCTGGCACTTCAACAACATTGTCGCAGCCCCGACCCGCGGTCACGAGCGGGGGCTCCTGTCGTTTCCGTGCCCCTGGATTGGGTCATAGTGTCTGTCCGTCCTCTACCTGCGGCGTTGTCTTACTCCGGATGCGGCAGTTAGGGACGTTCCTTTTCTGCCGGCAGTCTGGGATGTTCCTTGGGGTAGTCATTGGGGACGTTCTTTAATGACTGGTCGTTTAAGAACGTCCCCAACGACTACCCAGAATGAGAGTGGATAATCTCCCGTTTTTGGCCTATACCAGCGCTAAAAGTGGGAGATTATCCACTCTCATCGAGCAAGTGTCCGAAAATCCGCCCTCATTCCTTCTTAGGACCCTCCGTCCCCGAGGATTCGAGGCTCGCCTGCCGAATGGTCGATGCGGCCGTCCTGCGTCCATGTCACACTCAGGGGTGGCCTGACCCAACTTGGAAGGAGCCCCCATGAGCCTTGACAACGTAACTCTGCGTGCCGCCACGCTCGATGACCTGGCCGGCATCGCCGCCATCTACAACCAGCTGTGGTGCAACACGCTGCGCAACCGAGGCGACGCCGAAGCCGCCGATTTCTGTGCGCGCTTTAACATCGCCATGCAGCTGCAGCGCTCCCCCATCGCGCTCGTTGCCGAAGCTGAAGGCCGCATTATCGCCGCCTGCTGCATCGGCATCTTCGAGGACGGCAAGCCGCGCACCGATCCCACGTGGGAGCCCTGCTATAACGAGATGTTCGCCCAGGCAACCGAGATGGCAAAGACCGCCGATGCCAAGCTCGAGGGCTCGCTCTTTGGAGACAGCCGCGAAAAGGCCACAGCGGATCGCTTTGCCGCCACAGGCAACGAATATGCCCAGGGTCAACTCAACTTGATTATCATTGTGCCTGAATGGCAGGGCAAGGGACTCGGCCGCGAGCTCATCGACCTTGCGCGCACCGAGCTCGCCAAGGCAGGCTGCACCAAGTTCTTCCTGATGAGCGACTGCAACTCCGACTGGCAGTTTTACGAACACCTCAACATGAAGCGCATCTTGGAGGATCACAGCCAGGACACCGGCGACGGATTTATCGTCTATATGTACGGAGGCGACACGCAGGATTAGCCTGTGTGCCGCCTCACGGGCTTTCTCCAAGACAGTCAGCAATCAGCCAAGAGAGCTAACAGGGTGCGCTCTCCTCGACAGTAGGGACACTCATCCTGCGAAGCGTGATATAGATGACCGCGCGGACACTCAACCGTCTCAGACAGATACAGGGCGAGCAGGCGCGCCCATGTGCGCGCATCAAGGCGCTCATGCGCTTTGCCAAAGAGCGACCGGCGGAAAGCCTCGCCCATAAGGTTGCCAAAGTCATTGATCGCAAGAGCGTAACTAGGGACAACATATCCGATCAGCGTCCCCACAAAGGAGCTGCGCCCATTGCACACGCAGCTATTGAGCGGAAGAGCCGGAATATCGTCGTCTAGGTCAAAAATTCTAGGTCCAGCTCGCCAGAACTGTACGGATGAATTCCGCGATTGAGCATCTTGAAGATATGGACCGCGAGTCCAAAGTCGTCCGTCTGAGGTGTAAACACCGGGGCATTCGTGGCGGCTGCCAGGCTCTCGAAATCGCTGATGCCGGCTATCTCCATGAGCTAAAGCACTCGGAGGCAATATAGCCGGGAGCGGCGCATGCAGTCCTATGTGTCACATCCGAAAGCGTAAAGCTATACGAGCGCCTTGATCGTATCCATGCCCGCACGCGCCGAAACCTCGCAGCCCTTCTGCCCGTTGAGCACGCACTCGAGTAGCGCATCGTATGCGCGCTGGGCTTCGGGGGCCAGGTGCGCTCTGTTAAACATGCCCTCGGGTCGCACGTTTCCCTTCGAGTCGATCATACAAGCCCCCAATCTGTTTGGTTTCCCCAGATTGTGAGCCCGCACACCCAAGCCGCACGGCCCGCCGTTCAGCTGAAACCACCTGCCAAAAAGGGACAGGTTTATTTTGGTAGGTTTTATCTGGGCAAACGCCCAAGCCGCCACACAAAAAGCCCGCCGGCCATTGAAGCCGGCGGACTTTCATTTACGGATAATCAAACCCTGTTTACCAAGGAGCTACTACTTGTGGCGCGCCTTGGGCTGCTGCTGGGTGATGCAGTGGATGTTGCCGCCGCCGTAGATAACCTCGCGAGTCATGATACCGATGACTTCACGGTCCGGATAAGCAGCCTGGATATCCTTGAGCGCCTGGGCGTCGTTGGGGTCACCGAACTGCGGCACAAGCACCGCTCCGTTGATGGGCAGGAAATTGAGATAGCTCGGCTCGAAGGCGTCCTCGGGGGTACGCGGCAGCACGCCCTCGACGGGATCAATCGTGCTGGCCTCCTCTTCGGTCATATATACCGAAGTCGCAGGCATGATCACCTTGTGGATCTTGAGCTTGCGACCCTTGGCATCCGTGGACTCGGAGAGCGTCTTGTACGCCTCCTGGCACTCCTTGTAGAACTTATGGTTGGGATCATCGGTCCACATGCAGCAGACCTCGCCGGGCGCACTAAAGCATGCGACGTCGTCCACATGACCGTTCGTTTCGTACGGATCGATACCGTCCTTGATCCAGATAACCTTTTCGATACCGAGATACTCAGAGAGCTTCTCCTCAATCTGCTCCTTGGTGTACTGCGGGTTGCGGTCCTCGTTGAGCAGACACATCTCGGTGGTCACGACGGTGCCTTGACCATCACAGTTGAACGAGCCACCCTCGAGGATGTAGTCCTCGGGACGATAACGGTTAACCTGCTCAAGCTGTGCCACCTGCAGGCCAATGGAAGCATCCTTGTCCCACGGGAAGTACAGACCGTCAATGAAACCGCCGTAAGCATTAAAGTGGAAGTGCGAAAGGGCCACCTCCCCATTGTCATTAACGAGGAACGCCGGGCCGGGGTCGCGAATCCAGCTGTCGTTGTACTCCATGTGGATAACGCGCACGTTCTCAACACCGTCGAAGATCTCGCACACCGCGGGGAAGTCTTCGGTGTTGACGCCTACCGTGATGGGCTGAAAGCGTGCAACGGTCTTAATGATCTCGGTGAAGACCTTCTGCGCCGGCTTGGCGCCGCAGCGCCACACGTCGGAGCGGTGCGGCCACAGAATCCAGGTGCGCTCCTGCTCCTCATACTCGCCGGGCATATAGAACCCGTCCTTCTTAGGCGTGGATTCACTCTCGTAGATGGTCTTCATTTCAAGCTCCTAAATCTCGGTGCTTTTGCTTGACGAGACCATGATGCGGCCGCACCGAGATGTTCTCAATAGTCCCTCGAGCCCCTTTCAGCGACCAACGGTATACCATTCGCTGACCTAAAGTTCTATTCAGGCCGCGAACATGACATACTGGGTTCCACAATGGAAAGGACGCCCTATGCCCCCATGCAATAAACAGCAGACTATTGAGTTGGACAGTACGACCTGGACTGCTCTCAACGAGCTCGCGCTTGCAATCCACGCATCACACGGTGTCGATAAGCTGCAAAAGGAGACCCTCGAGGGAACGACAGGGCTCGTGCCCCATCGGATCGCCATGTTCGACCTGATCGAGGCGGCAAGCAGTGACGCCCCACGCTACGTCCACCCCGCAAGCAGCGGAATGGACGACCGCGCGCTGAGCGACTACTACAACCGCTACGCCGCGATGGACTATACAACATGGAGCTTTGACCTACATAAGGTCGGCGTCTACCGCGACCTCGACCTCGTGGACGTCGAGCGACGCGATGCCACGCCCATCTATCGCAAATGGATGGAACCGCAGGGCGTCTACTTTGGCTGTACGGCCACGCTCGCGCACAACGACAGCCCGCTAGGAAGCATCACCCTGTTTCGCGAACGCACGGCCGGAGACTTCACCGACACCGAGCTCGCAATCCTGCTCGAAATCGCTCGGCACGCGAGCCTCGCGCTCGCCAACCTCTATCCTCGGGGCATTAATCTCACCCAGACCGAAGACACAGACCAGCTGAATGCTTTCATTACAGAACATAATATCCAACCGCGCGAAGCCGAAATCATGCAGCTCATGCTCGGCGGCAAAACGAACAAACAGATGGCAAACGAGCTATTCATAAGCGAGTCAACCGTCAAGAAGCACGTCAACGCCATCTATCGCAAGCTCGGCGTCAGCAACCGTCTGGGCCTTATGACTGCCACGCAAAACATCCCACGATAAAAAAGGGCGCCCTCCATACGGAGAACGCCCTTTGATTTCGCCATTTGAATTAGTGTCGGCTCTGGCTCAAAGAGTAGACAGGTTTATTTTGGCAGGGTTTATCTGGGCAAATGTCAGCCGCCACGAGGGAGCTGCCTTCCCTCACGGCGGTCTTCCAGCAGAAAAACCAAGTGAGTAGGCTTTTTGCAGGAGGCCAAGCACGCCCCAAAACGCCACAGCTCTGACCTGCGGTTTTATTGAGCATTTGCCGCGGTGTGCTCGGCATATCCAAATAAGTCTACTCACTTGCATCTAAGACGCACCAGATAGGCAAAAACCGCCGCAAAAAGGGGCCGGTTCCCCTCGCGGCTGTTGTTAATACGCCGAGCTTGTTATCGTAAAAGCCAATCACGCGCCGAAACCACACTACAGTCTTTCGACTCATACGTTGAGTCCACGCGGGCTACAACATAGCGCGCATCTTTTGCAATGTCGATCTCATCGCATACAGTCTGTAGATGGCGGGCGTACTTATCGTGATACGTTCTGGATGATTTTATTTCGATAGCCTTGGGACTCCCTGAGTTTGTACAGTCGAGCAAATCGATTTCACGCTTGCTGTCGTCCCTATAGAAATACAGCTCGGGATTCTCGCCCACGTTGAGATGGCTCTTCGCCGTTTCGGAAACGATGAGGTTTTCGAAAACGGCCCCCAGATAAGGGCTCTCCAATAGTTGCTCCAGTGATCCAATTTTGAGCAAGTAGCAGAGCAGCCCCGTGTCGTAAAAATAGAGCTTGGGCGTTTTAGTTAGACGCTTCTTGGCATTTGCATAATAGGGCTGCAGCGAAAACGTCAGGTAGCTCTGCTCCAGGATGGACAACCAGCTTTTAATGGTCGATACGCTCACGCCCGTATCTCGAGAAAGCGAGGATATATTGATGAGGGCACCGACGCTCTGAGCAATTATGGACAGAAACTTATGAAACTCCGCCTTATTGCGCACATCAAGCAAGCCCACAACATCGCGCTCAACATAGGTATCGATATAGCTGGGAAAATAAACCGAGGACGGCATTCCGGCGGAACGCAGGCGAGGGTATCCCCCTTCGAGCGCGAACAAATCCACTTCCAGCTGCCCCTGCTGGCCCCTCTCCGCTTCTCGAAACGATAATGGCAGCAATTTCAAGATCCCGACTCGCCCGGCAAGAGACTGCCCGATGCTTTTCATCATCAAAAAGTTTTGCGAGCCTGTAAGGATGTATTGACCGGCGTCTCCCCGCTCATCCGAAACAACCTGGATCATTGAAAACAAATCCGGGGCGTATTGCGCCTCGTCGATGATGAGTCCGCCCTTTCGGTTGCGGATAAAACTCACCGGATCCTCCAAGGCCGCGCGCCTCGTTTGAGGGTCCTCAAGCGTGACGTAGGAATAGTCGGGAAAGGTATGCCGAACCAGCGTAGACTTACCGCTCTGCCTAGGCCCTGTCAACGACACAACAGGAAACCAGCCTGCCATGCGAATGAGCAACTCATGCAAATCCCTGTTAATGAACTCAGCCATATCAACGCCCCTTATTGCGCTGTTACCATAATCGGATAGTTTCATTCGCCATAATCTTATATTAGCGTTTACCACAATCTTATAGTAGCCTAGTTCAAAAGCATTATTTATAGAGCCGAAATCTCAGACCCTAAATAACAAAAGCCACCACAATGGGGGCTGTCCCCATTGTGGTGGCTTGCAGGCGAGTTAACTTGTTCGACTATCGTACGCCAGCCATGTCCGAGCCTAGAGCGTGGCAAGGCGCTTGGACTCGTGCGCGGCGAGCGCAATGGAGATGATGCCGGTAATGGCGTCGGCCACCACCAGGGCGATCCACACGCCCTCAACACCCATCATGTTGCCGAGGAGGTACATAAGCGGCACTGAGCAGATCACATAGCGAAGCAGGCCGGTAAACGTGGCGACACCAACCTTCTCGACCGCCTGGAAATATATCGACATGGTCATGGCAAGATAGCCCAGGGCAACAGCCAGGATGACGGTACGCGTGGCGTTGGCGGCAACCTCAACGAGCGCAGGATCGCTGCCGGCAAAGAAGGCGCACACCGGAGTGGCGGCAAGCCAGAGCGCGACGGTGACCAGCGCCAGCGTCACAACCTGGTACTTAAGCGTGCAAGAGAGCGTCTCCTTAAGGCGCGCCCAAGCCTTTGCGCCGGCGTTGAAGGCAGCGATGGGCTGCAGGCCATAGGAGAAGCACTGGGCAACCATCATGGTGATGTAGAGGATGTAGCCGTTGATCACGCCAAAGGCTGCGATGTAGAGCGAGCCCATGTCGCCGCCGAGCGAGCCCAAAAGCGAGTTGGCAACGGTGTTAAAGATAAAGGTCGCGCCCTGGACCAGGAAGAACGGGAAGCCGATCTTGAGGATCTGGCCGCAGACGGCGAGGTCGAGCTTAAGGTCGGCCAGGCTAATCTGGAGCTGGGACTTTTTGCCCCCGATGAACCAGAAGATACCGATGGCCCAGATACCGATGGAAAGCCCGTAGTACACGCCGGCGCCCATAACGCCAAACTTGAGCACAAACGTAGAAAGCGCGAGCCAGCAGATGGCAACGATGGCTGAAACGGTCATGAGGTTGGCCTGGACCTGAACCTTCTCGTCCACACGCATCACAGCGGTGACCATCTGGCCAATGACCGTGAGCGGCAGCAGCACGGCGAAGGTGCGCACGCCGGCAACGGTATCGGCCATGATGTCGGGCGTGGCGCCAAAGAATGCGCAGATGGGCTCGGTAAACACGGCCATCACCACAGCAAGCAGCACACTCACAATCGTGGTGAGCCAAAAGCCCTGGCTAAAAGCCTTGCTTGCGCCCTTAATGTCGCCGGCACCCAAAAGGTTGCCCACCACGGCGGGCACGCCGGTGCCAAACAGGTTGCCAAAGGCCAGGTTGATGTACTCGACCGACATGATGATCGAGACGCAGGCCAGGCCGTGGGCACCCAGGCCCCAACCCATCACGAGGCCCTCGAGGACCACCATGATGATCTGGGCGAGCATGCCCTGGCCGGTGACGATGGTGTACTTACGCACCAGACCGGGAATCGGCTGCGAGGCAAGCTCACGCTCCTCCTCAACAGCGGCGGTTGCTTCTTCTGCCATTGTTCTCCCCTTTCCATGAGAGATTGATGAATGAATGGATGGGCGGGCGGCACGCACAGGCTGTGGCACCGCCCAGCGATGCAGCAGCCCCGCTAGGCCTCGTAGACCACCTTGCCGGCAATCATCGTGAGAGACGCCGTGGCCTCGAGGACCTCAGCCGGCTCGCACTTAAAGAGATTGCGGTCGAGCACGCAGATGTCGGCCTGCTTGCCGCATGCGAGCGTACCGATACGGTCCTCGGCATGCATGGCAAAGGCGCCACCGTAGGTGTAGGCGCGCAGGGCATCTGCCATGGTGATGCGCTCCTGCGGGAACCAGCCCTCGGGGTTAGAGCCGTCCTCGAGCATACGGAAGACCGCGCCGTAGACCTCCTCCATGGGCTCCAAGCCCACAACGGGGAAGTCACTGCCCAGGTGCACCACGGCTCCGCTGGCAAGCAGGCTATGCAGGGGCCACGAAAGCGCGGCACGCTCGGGACCCACGGCATCGTCCTTGGCAAGGTCAGCCATGTCGAGCAGCATGTGCCACGGCTGCATGGCCGGGCATACGCCGAGCTCGGCGTAGCGGGGCATATCCTCCGGCTGCACCGTCTCGTTATGCTCGATGGAGTGGCGGCATCCTTGCTGCCCGTAGAGCTTCTCGCCCTCTTCAAAGTTGTCGAGGATGGTGCGTACGGCGCGGTCGCCGATGGCGTGGATACGGGTATCGACACCCCACTCAAGTGCCTTGAGCATGGCAGCGCGCATGCGCTCGGGATCCTCGGCAGCCTCGCCGCAGCTCTCGGGTGCGTTGCTGTAGGGCTCGAGCATCCAAGCGGTATGGTCGGAGCACACGCCATCGATAAACTGCTTAAAGCCGTGCCACTCGACCTGCGTGCCAGGGAAGTTGTACTTGGCCTTGATTTGATCGAGCGCCATTGTCTCGTTCTCAAACAAATCGGTGTACATAAAGACGCGCAGCGGCAGCCCGCCCTTGGCGTTGAGGTCGGCAAGCACGCCAAACGGGTTCTCCATGCTTACAAAGGTGGGGTTGACCATGCCTATGGTAGTAATGCCCAGGCTGTTGGCGCGCTTAGCCGTCTTGGTAAACGAGGCGTTGACCACCTCGGGCGCTGGGTCATAGACCTCATCCATAAAGAGGGCTCCCGCGTTGTTGGAGAACACACCGGCAAGGTTACCGTCGGCGTCCTTCAAAATCTTGCCGCCCGCGGGGTCGGGGGTCTCGGTGGTAATGCCCACCTTGTTGATAGCGCAGGTGTTGGCACTAAAGGTATGCAAGTCAACCTGCTGCAGAAATACCGGGCGGTCGGAGATGTACTCATCGATCATCGCGGCCGTGGGCATCTCGGGGACATCCCACTGGAACTGGATAATCTGGCAGCCCAGAATCCACTCGTTATCGGGATGGTCGGCCGCAAACGCCACGACACGTTCCATCGCCATCTCAAAACTGGTGCAGTCGATGAGGTTGACGGCAAAATCGGGGTCGGTCATAAACGCGCCCTGGGCAAAATGCGTGTGCGAGTCGATCAGGCCGGGCATGACGAGCTGGTCGCCAAAGTCGCGCACCTCGGTATCGGGACCGATAAACGGTGCCAGGTGAGCATCGTCACCGCAGGCAACGATTTTATCGCCCCGCACGGCAACGCCGCCCTTAAACGGCTCGAGCCCATCGCCGGTAAAGACGGCGTCGCTCTTGATAACTACATCAGCCTTGTCCATGTGAGCCTCCTCAGGCATCTTTGGTTGCAACGCGGACGCACCGCCCGCGTGGGCACTCGGTTGGGAGCGTAGCGCTCCCGCATCGGCGCGTGCCTACAAGCCGTGCTCGGACGTCTGTCCCACGTCCGCGGCTTCGCACTACACCCATTGATACACAGGGACAAATCCGTGCCAAGGCCAGGGACCGCAAACGGTCAGTTTAAGCAGGTTTACACGCTTTACCTGCAGGTTTATTGTCTGAGATTATTACCGCTTCATTACGCCCAACGGTGTGGCCGCCCACACAGCAAGACCCGCATGCGAGGAAGAATGAGGCTAGGAACGCCAAAAGGTATCTATAAGGTCATCTCGGTTGGAGACGCCGCTTTTAACGTAGATGCGATGCAAGTGTGCCTTGACCGTGCCAGGGCTGATGACCAACTCGCTGGCGATGTTTTGGGCGTCGTTGCCCTTCAGCACCAGCGTGAGCACCTCCTGCTCGCGCCGTGACAGCTTATGGGCGTCGGCATAAATCACCACACGCGATGCGAGATCGTCCTCAGAGCTTGCGCTCTCGGCTGCCACGTCCTCATCGGCACGCGGATGACGGGCATACACACGCAGGATATGGCTAAACTGGCAAAAAAGCTGAGCCGCACATACCACGAGCAGCACGTTTTCGGAGATATTGCGCTCGGACAGATACCACAAAAAGAGGCCGATGACGGGGTTTTGGGAGTCGGGGCGGCAGAACAAGATCATGTAGGTGTCCTCGGCGATCACGCAAAACACAAGAACGAAGGCCACCTTCCAAAAGAGCTTTGAGCGGTCGAGGTCGAGTTTCTCAACACGCGTTGCTCTGTACCGGTAATGCCAGGCGGCATAGGCAAGACATCCTACATTGCCCAGGTCACGCGTGAGCCAAAAGAGATACTGCTGCACCTCTCCGGCAGCGCCGCTGCGAGGCACCAGCAGCAATTGCAAGATTGAAAACGGCACGATAGCGAGTCCGAGCATGCGCGACGTCGGTCTTTTGCGCAAGCGCGCAAACATCCATAGCACCACGCAGGCATAGATGGCAATACCAAGCACGCAGCGCAGCAAGGGGTGCTGCAGCGGCTCGCTAAAGGTAACGGCGTAGTCGTATTTGAGCCGATTGTACTCGTCAAAAAAGATGACCGACATATCGAGCATATAGAGCAAAAAACCCGCCGCGGCCACGAGGCTGTCGCGACGGCGCGTCATGAGCCAAACCACCAATGCCACGGCACTGGTCACCAGAGCCACACCCATGATAATCGTGGTGTAGATATAGAACGCGAAACTCATGCCCGCCTCCCCTGTCTAGATGCTGTGAGGATGTTGACAGATTCTTTGCCGCAAGATTAGACTCACCGATTAAACGTACTGTATCGTTTAGATAAACAAGCTGTGTCTCACCGATGAAAGGAGATGCCATGACACCGATCGCTCCGCTCAAGATGCTCGTCGCGCCCGCCGCCAAGGCCATCACCCGACTCGGTTCTTCCATGACCTACGACAATGTCCCCTGCGCCGTTGAGGCGCGTTCGGACAGCTGCCCCTACCTGGGCCACGTCCCCTACTTTGCACCCAAGCTCGCATCTGATCCCGAGCAGCGTGAGCAGTAATCCAAGATGCATCTAGCACCGCACAACTCGCGGCGCTACTGTTTTGGTGCAAAGCGACCTGTCCCCCTTGCGCCAACGCCGGGATTGTCGATGCTGCGGCCGCGGCGCGATATGAGGCGCGAAACCTCGCCCAGCAACACGCCGATCACCACACCCATGAGGATCGACAACTTTGACATCTCGGCGGGCGAGCTGTTAAGCGGCACGATTGTCGCAACAATCGAAAGCACGAGTTCTACCACCGGCACCGCAAGCGCTACCGCAAGCACCTTGCCCTCGAAGGGCGCGCGAAACACACGCGGGCGGTCGTCGTATTTACGCAGGCGCCAAAACGCCGGGAACATCGGGATATAGCTCATGAGCAGAAAGACGACGTTCATCGAGAAGAAGACCCAAAAGACGTCGGAACCTTCACCCAGCGGAATCTGAAGTAGCAGCACCAAGCTGGCAAAACAACCGTTAATGAGTGCCGAGCCGTTGGGCATGCCGGTCTTCTTGGACACCAGCGCAAAGGGACGCGGCATGTTGCCATGGCGCGCGGCATAGCTCGCCACGTTGTTGACGCCAAAGCTCCAACAGATCATGTTGGCAAACAGCGTTACCAGAAAGGCCACGCCCACGACCATCGTCAGCGGGTGAGCGCGCCCCACCATGGCGGCAACCGCGTCCACAATGCCCGAATCGAGTGAAAGCTGCTCGGTGGGAACCGCGGCTCCAATACCGATGCCACAGATAATGTAGATCGCCGCGATGGCAACGCCACCGGCGATAACCGCCTTGGGGATATCGCGCGATGGGTTCTTCATCGTGCTGGCAAAGGTCGCGACCACCTCAAAGCCCATAAAGTTGAATAGGATGATTGAAAGATACGTCAGTGAGTTAGTGTCTCCCAGATCGGGGACAAAGGTCTTAAACGACATATCGTTGGCAAAGCCGTTGTTGCAGGCAAACCAGATGCCGATGATTCCCACCACGGCGGTAATGAGCACCTTGATGACGGCGCCGCCATCCATGACCCAATCGGCCTCGGCCACCGGCTGCATTGCCATGACCGTGACGCCCCACACAAAGGCAAGCTCGATGGCAATTCGGACCCCAAGCGAAAATTCGATGCCCCATACCGCATTGATGACACTGGGGAACATGCAGGCGATACTTGCCACCCACAGTGGAAAGTTGACCCAATAGCACCAGGAGCAGCGGGCGCCCCAACGGTCGCCCAAGCCCAGGCGAACCCAATCGTACAGGCCGCCCTCGGAATCGAACGCCGTACCGAGCTCGGCCACCACCAGGCCATAGGGAAGCAAAAACGTAATGATGAGGAAGATCCACCAGAAGAACTGCACGTTACCCATGGCAGATGCCGGAGCGGCCGCCTCGATGGTAAAGACAACGCAGATAACCGAGAGGATGACCTCGAACAGGGAGAACTTTTTACCTGCCACGACACGCTCCCCCTACAGCAAAAAGGATGGCATCTGTACCGAAGGCGCAGCCCAAGGTAGGGTTGCAGGCCGCGTCACCGGTGCAGGTGCCATCCCAAAGAGAAGAGAGGATGCAATTGTTGGACCAACGCTCGCGGAACAGGCGCGTGTAGATAACGATACGCTGGTACATAGATACTCCGATCAAAACGGTCGCGTTTGCGCCCGGAAACTTTCGGCAATTGGGTACGCGTCTGACCTGGGATATTCAAGCGAACAATTGGCCTAACCCGCAATAAATCCCAGATCAGACGCGTACTCAATCAAAGAGGCGGGCACTCCGAAGTGGAGGCAACGGAGTGCCCAAAGAAAAACCCAGCCGACCAAGACATCAAGTGACCAGACCATCAATGCCCCGAGATGGTCACGGTCCGATTCACCGACCGTCCGATTGATCGGCTGGGTTCCCGAAGCATCACGGCTCGGAAAGTCAGACGTTTACTCGGCGTGCTCAGGTGCGCCAGATTGGCGCGAACGAGGAGCGTAGCGTACTGACGCTACGTAAGCGACGAGTGAACGCCAAGGTGGCGTGCCTGAGTTACGCCGAGGGCTCCTGCTGGGTAATGCAGTGGATATTGCCGCCGCCGAAGACGACCTGCTCGGACTGAACGCCGACGCACTTGTAGACGCCCTCGCCCCAGACCTCGTCGTAGATCTTCTGGAGCGTGTCAACGGCCAGCTGGTCGTTCTCGTCGCCGTACTGCGGGACGATAACGCCGTGGTTGGTGACCAGGTAGTTCATGTAGGAGGCGATCAGCGGCTCGTCGGGGACGCGCGGCTCGGCGTTCTCGTCGGCGTCGATGGTGTCGCAGGAGGCCTGGTCCATGAACAGCGGGTTCACGGGCATGCAGAGCTTGTAGACCTTCATCTTGCGGCCCTTGGCGTCAACGGCGTTGGAGAGGGTCTCGTAGGCGGCGTGGCACTGCTCGTAGAACGGATACTCGGGATCGTCGGTCCAGATGCAGGCCATGACGCCCGGAGCGATGAACGTGGCGACGTCGTCGATGTGGCCGTTGGTCTCCTCGGGGTCGATGCCCTCCTTGACCCAGATGACCTTCTCGACACCCAGGTAATCCTTGAGGTGCTCGTCCATGTAGGCGCGGAGCTCCTCGCTCCAGGGCTCAAACTTCTTGTGGTACTTGGGCCAGATGGACTCGGGATCCTCTTCCTCCTCCAGAACCGCAGAGCAGGTGCGGCCCGGGGAAAGCAGGCACTGGTCGGTCACGACAAGGGTGCCCTCGCCGTCGACGGTGATGGAGCCGCCCTCGAGGATCATGTCATCGGGACGATAGCGGCGGCAGCCGGAGAGCTCAGCCATCTTGAGGGCGATCTGCTCGTCCTTGTCCCACGGGAAGTACAGGCCATCGACGAGGCCGCCGTAGGCGTTGAAGTGCCAGTGGTTGGCGCGCTTCTCGCCCTTGCCGTTGATGACGTAGGTGGCGGCAGTGTCGCGGAACCAGGCGTCGTCGGTGGTCATCTCGATGACGGTGACGTTCTCGTCGTTCTCGAAGACGGCCTTGCAGTTGGCGTAGTCGACCTGGTTGGCGCACATATAGACCGGGGTGAACTCGGAGATGGCGCGGGCGATGGCGGCATACTGCTTCTGAGCCGGCTTGGCGCCGTGGGCCCAGGTATCGGTGCGGTGGGGCCAACCCATCCACACGCGATCCTGCGGGGCGAACTCAGCGGGCATAAAGAAGCCGTCGGCCTTGGGGGTGGACTCGGACTCGGTGATCGTACGCATAAGATTTCCTCCAAATCGAACGATCGCTTGCTGCGGGCGGGTTACCCGCAGCCTAAAACCAAGAGATGGTAGGCGCCCGTTCCCCGGCAAAGGTCGGGGCGCCCGGCGCCGGTTTTCACGGAATCGCACCGGCAAGCGACGACGTAACCAAGTGCGCGGAGACAAAACGCACGAAGGATACGGAAGAGAGATTGGGGGTGGGCGGTGGTTACCGGAGCTATCGCTCACACCCACCCCGGGGAATGGTTAGCAAACCTGTCGCTTGGGCACGCCTCCGAAGAGGCTAGAGTGCCCGGAGCCGGGAGCGACAAGCCCGACGAAGCGCACGTTGGTACGCGAGGAGGGTTGGAGCCCCAGAACCGGGTGCTCTAGTTCTCCTCGGCCTCGGCAGCCTCCTCAGCGAGACGCTGAGCTGCCAGCTCGGGAGTGAGGCCCTTGTACTCTTCCTTGCGGCCCTTAGCGCTGACGACGCGGACGACCTCGCCGATGAGCACGAGCACGATGAAGATAACGATCATCGGGACCTTGTCGCCAATTTCAGCAGCGGAGAACGGGATCAGCGTGGCAACGATGGCAAGAACCAGCTCGATGCAGGGGATGGCCAGCATGACCTTCATCATGGCGCCCTTAAACGGGAACGTGAAGATACGCTCGCGGTTGGGGTCGTTCTTGCGAAGGTTGAGGAACGCCGGGAACATCGGGATGTAGGTCAGCAGCAGGAAGACGACGGAGGTGCCGAAGAGCATCCAGAAGACACCGTTGGAGATGGCGTCGATGGGCACGAGCTGCAGGCACAGCACCAGGGAGGCAACGATGGCGTTGACCAGGTTGGCGCCGTTGGGCATGTCGTCATCCGAAATCATCGAGGCGAAGACCTTGGGCATGTTGCCGTGCTCGGCAGCGTAGCGAGCAACGGAGTTAACGCCGAAGGACCAAGCGGCCATGTTGGCGAACAGGGTGATCAGGAAGGCGATGCAGATGACCTTAAAGATCATGGAGTCGCCCACCATGGTCTGGACTGCAACGATCATGCCGTAGTCGGGATCGATGGAATCGGCCGGCACAGCAGCACCGATGCCAAAGCCAGCGAACAGGTAGATCACGGCGATGGACAGGCCACCGACGATGATAGCCTTGGGGATATCGCGAGCGGGATCGGCCATGTCGTCGGTCATGGTGCAGATGACCTCGAAGCCCATGAAGTTAAAGATAATGATCGACAGGTAGCCGAGAGCGTTGGTGTTGGTGAGCTCGGGCAGGAAGGTGGCAGCGGACATGTCGTTCGCAAAACCGTTCTCCATGGCATACCAAATGCCCAAAGCGCCAACGATAACGGCGACGGCGACCTTGATGATGGCGCCACCGTTAAGGACCCACTCGGAGTCGGCCGCCTTGGAGCGGCCCATGAGGTAGACGATCCACACAAAGGCAAGATCGATACCCATCTTGGCGATCAAGTTGAACTCGACGCCAAAGACCATGCCCAAAATGTCGGGGAACATGGTAGCCAGCGAGGCGATCCACAGCGGGTAGTTGACCCAGTAGTAGTACGAGATGCGGGCGCCCCATTTGTCGCCCAGGCCATCGCGTACCCAGTCGTAAATGCCGCCCTCGCCGTCATAGGTGGTACCGAGCTCGGCGACAACCATGCCGTAGGGAAGCAGGAAGGTCAGGATCAGGAAGATCCACCAGAAGAACTGCTGGTTGCCAATGGCGGCAGCAGGAGCGGCGGCCTCGCAAACGAAGACGACGCAGATGATGGTCGAAATGACCGTCAAGAAGGAAAGCTTTTTCTTTCCGTCGCTCATGATGAGCTCCTTCGCTCAGTCTTGGACAGATCCGAGGCCCTAAGGTATTAAGGCAATTGCTTGGGCCTCGGTGAGCGGGCGACAGGAGACGAGCATCCGCCGCCCGCAAACGTGCTTTTAGAAGCCTTGAGGCTTAGAGCTGCTCGAGAGCCTCGAGAGCGGCGTGGAGCTCAGCCTTGGCGGAGTACTCGACACCCTCGTCGTTGAGCGGGGTGCGCTTGCCCAGGGCGGCAAGGAGAGCACGGATGGAGTGCTTGCGGTTCTCGGCCTCGACCCAGCACAGGGAGCGCTCGGGATCGTCCATAACCTCGTCGACGACCTCCTCGTTGCGGGTGGCCGGCAGGCAGTGCATGAACTTGGAGTTGGGGCCGGCGAAGTTCATCATGTCCATGGTGACCTGATACTTGGGATAGAACACGTCCATGTAGTTCTCGCCCGAGACCTCCTCGTCGTACAGGCCATACCACACGTCGGTGTAGATGAAGTCGGCGCCCTTGATGCACTCGATGTCGTCGGAGATGACGACCGAGCCGCCGGAGACCTTGCAGTTCTCCTCGGCGATGGCCATCATCTGCTTGCCGAACTCGGCGCGCTCCTCGACGGTGCCGACGTGCAGGCCGCCGTCGGGGATCTGGTGGCCCTTAGGTCCAAACTGGACAAACTTCATGCCGACCTTGGAGGCGATGAACATGAGGGAGACGCAGACCTGGGTGGCGTCGCCGATGAAGGCCAGGGTGCAGTCCTCGATCTTCTTGCCCTCGGGGAGGTTCTCGAGCATGGTCATGAGGTCGCCCATCTCCTGCGTGGGGTGGTTGAACTCGGACATGCCGTTGATGACGGGCACAGCGGAGCCCTCGGCGAGGCCGACGACGTCCTTGTGACGGTCAACGCGAGCCATCATGATGTCGAGCAGGTCGCCCATGACGCGAGCGGTGTCGCCCAGGGACTCGTGGCCACCGAGCTGAATGGTGCCAGGGCCATAGAACTGAGCGTGGCCGCCGAGGTCGCACATAGCGGTCTCGAAGGAAAGACGGGTGCGGGTGGAGACCTGCTGGAAGATCATGCCAAGGCTCTTGTTGCGGAGCAGGTGCGGATAATAACCGTCAACCTTGATGGCCTTCTTCATTGCCAGGCCAAGATCCTCGATAGCCAGGATCTGCTCTTTGGTGAAGTCGTTGGTGTCGATGAAATCCTTAGGCAGTGCCATGTCGATTTCCTTTCCGCCGGTCTTGCCGACTATTACTATGAGGCGCTCGTACATCACGCCTCGTGTTGACAAGACCATCATTCACCCGTATGCAATTTTTACCTAGTTTATTCGGGATTAAAGACCGTTCACGGAGTTACACCCCCTCTAAACCAATATAAACCCGCAGGTCAAGAGTTTACAGGGGGTTTACCATCTAGAACCGCGAACGGTATACGGCTATGCTGTATCTCGGCGCCTAATCCGCAATGAAACGAAGGGTTGAGACGTCTATATCCCACAAGGTATACAGGGCTCGGCCATAGAATAAATGAGATGGGACGGTGACAGATGAACACCCTGATGTTCTTCTATACCCTAGCGATACTCGTGATCTGTATTGTGACGGCTGTGCTCTCGCTTGCCGCCTATGCCTCATCTCGTCGACGCTTCTTTATCTATGGCAGCGGCGTATTTATCTGCTATGCCATCGAGATGACCGAGATTTTCTTTTTTGAATACACGCTGCAAAACCAGAGTTTTCCGGCCAGCGACTATTACTCAATTACCATGCCTGTGTTGCGGACCTTTGTGGCGACCGCTTCGCAGGCTTTTATTTGGCTCATTGCCATGGATTTGCTCGACAAGCATTCAAAAAAGCAGTTTGTCATTCCCGTCGCAACGTTCTTGCTGAGCGAGCTGCTGATTATCGTCGCTGTCCCCTACGGCCCCATTCATCAATGGCTCTACTACACGATGCGTCAGGTATTCCTTGTTTTCGTGGGGCTATATATCTTTTGGACGGCACGCAAGAGCACACAAGTCGAACTGAAGGCACGCGTTAACAACCAACGAAAGCACCTGATTATCGGCGCTATTCTGGTCGGTTGCATCGTTGCCGAGGATTTCTACAACATTCTGATTGTCCCCATGAGTCTGGCGCCCTCTTGGCTGCAACTATATCTGTCCGAGCGCAACTTTAGCGAAAACGTCTTTGCCTGCTACTTTGCGATTCTGCTGATCATCTACTCCTACCACGTGCTTTCGATTCGCATGCAGGAGGCACCCGAGGAAAAGAACGTCAGCGATCTTGATCGACACATCGAAGAGCAGATGCCCTTCTATCGCAACGCCTACAAGCTCTCCAACCGTGAGACCGAAGTTATGCGTCTGGTCGTACTGGGCAAATCGAACCAAGAGATCGCTGACGAGCTATTCCTTGCCGTGGGCACCGTCAAGACCCACATCCACAACATCCTGGTCAAAACCGAGCAGCAAAACCGCACGACCCTGATCCTCCACTTTTGGAAACGATAACCTATCAAAAAGGGGCAGGTTTATTTTGGCAGGTTTTATCTGGGCAAACGCCAAAACCGCCGCGAGGGAGCTACTTTCCCTCGCGGCGGTTTTCTAGCAGTAAAACCAAGTGAGTAGGCTTTTGGCGGGATGCCAAGCACACCTCAAAACGCCACAGTTCTGACCTGCGGTTTTATTGGGCGCCACCCGCGATGTGCTCGACAGATCCAAAAAAGTCTACTCACTTGGCCTTGAGACTCATCAGTCAGACAAAAAACGCCGCGAAGGGGGCTGGACTCCCTTCGCGGCGGTTGTTCGCACTGGTTTTGCGACGATTTTGCCCCGCTTGTTACTCGCTGTAGCGGGTGGCGATGGCAGCTTGTACCATGCCGGCGCTCATGAGGTAGGTCACCAGGAAGTAGCCACCGTATGCTGCCAGGAAGATTGCACAGGTGAGGCCCACGGTGCCGGCGATGCTCATATCGCCGAATACGCTCACCAGCTCGATGATCACCTTGAGCGCCACAAAGGAGTGCGCCAAGCCCACTGCCAGCGGGAACAGGAAGAACACCGCTTGCTGCGCCATCACCGAATGCCGGATCTGACGGTCGTCACAGCCAATCTGCGCCAGCACACGATAGCTGCGGCTGCCATCGGCCACATTGGAGAGCTGCTGGATCGACAGAATCGCCGCGCACGCAACGACCAGTACAAAGCCAATGTAGATGGCCAGATAGCTAATCATGCCGTTCATCTGCGCTGCTTGCGTGTACATCTCGGAACGCGTGATGAAGACTCCCCACGACCCCGGCTCCTTGCCGTCAACGAGCAGATTATCGAGCAAGGTGTATTTAATGCTCTCGTCTGCCTCGGTCGTATCCATACCCTGTTTGTAATTAACGAGCAGATTACTGGAATACGGTTGCAGATTAAGCTGGGACAGCAGCTCATCGGCTACGACCACGGTACCGGGATTGCTGCCCATCGCCGAGTTGGCGATGGCCGCCGTGTCCTCGTCCGACTTATCGGTTGCGGGCTTGAGCTCATGCCCGCCCAAGGTGAGGGTATGGCCGCCGGCCATATATTTGGTGTACAGGTCGCCCAGCTCGCCGCCCATATCACACGTGAGCAGATACTGGTCGCGGCCAATGCTCACCGGCTCCTCGCCCATCATCTGGCGCAGTTTGTTGTACTGGCTCGCCGGCGTCACATACAGACCCATCGCATCGGCGTTGCTTCCCTCGAGCGCCTTGGGAAGCTTTTCGCCCATGGCCTTGCACATCTCACCCGCCACCACCGAGGGGCCCGAGCCGCCAAGCGGGTAACTCAGATACGAATCGATCTGCACATGCTCACCGGCAACATCGGCGATATTGACCTTCTTGCCGGTCTCGTCGTTGTTGTCCGCCGACTTGCCCTTAATAACGTCTGCAACGTTATCGGGATCTTTACGATCGCCATGCCATGCAGCGTACAAATCGACCGTTGCATCGGCCAGCACCATGCAATCGGCCTCAGACGGATTGACATACTCCTTGTAGTAGTCGAGCGTTTCGGGCGTGTAATAGACATACGTCTGAGACACGTCAACAGGGTTATAGCGCTCCAGGTTTTCGTTCATCACGTTGGCAATCGACATACCGCAGGTCACCGAGGTAATGGCCAAAAACAGAATCATCGCGATGACGCCCATCGAAAAGCACACCGTATTGACCTTGGCCGAAAGCTGACGCACGGTAAACATATTGAGGCCGCGCCAATACACGCTGTGCAGGCTCTGCAACAGCTTGATAAGCATGCCCGAGAGTCCCCAGAACAGGGCAAAGGTGCCCACGGTAACCATAGCGGTCGTAATGCCAAACTGGTTCATGGCCTCTTGCAGCTTGCTGTCCGTCGCGGTTAGCGGGAACCCATCACGTAGCAGACGGTAATAGGCCACACCCACCAGCACCACGCCCACGGCAAAGATGGCAATCGCGATCCAGGGATTGCGCGTCTTGATGCTCTCGTTGCGACGCTCGGCACCCATGAGCTCAATGAGCTTAGTGCGACGAACGGCGCGCAGGTTCAGCAGTAACGTGAGTACGAACATCACGAGCATGCAGGCAAGGGTCAGGTTGAACGCATGCACCGAGAAGAAGAAGTGAAAATTGGCGATCTGTGTCTTAAAGAGCGAGGCCGTAAAGAATGTCATGAGCTGGGAGAGTCCCACACCCAGCACAATGCCGACGACAAAGGCCACGACCGATACTATCACGGTCTCGAGCGCCATGATCGTGGCGACGCGCCCGCGCCCCATGCCGAGCACCTGGTACAGGCCAAACTCCTTCTTACGGCGTTTCATGATGAAGTTATTGGCGTACACCATCAAAAAGGCCATGACACCGGCCAAAAAGTACGTCAGGTAGCCGAGCATGCTGCCCATAACCTGCGCCAAGCCCTCTTCATCGATGCCGGCAATGTCGACCTGCATCGAAACGGTGTTAAAGGCATAGAAAACGGTGACGCCCAAGGTGAGCGTCAGCAAGTAGACGAGGTAGTCGCGGCCGGCGCGGCGGACGTTGCCCCAAGCGAGTTTACAGAGCATCGGAGCCCTCACCGCCCATCATGGCAACGACCTCCATAATGCGGTCGAAGAACTCTCGGCGGTCGGTGTCGCCGCGGCGCAGCTCGGTAAAGATCTTGCCGTCGCGGATAAACAGCACACGGCTCGTGTAGCTGGCAGCAAAGCTGTCGTGCGTGACCATGAGCACCGTGGCGCGCAGGCGGCGGTTGAGGGCCTCTAGGCTCTCGAGCAGCAGGCGGGCGCTCTTGGAATCGAGGGCGCCGGTGGGCTCGTCGGCCATGATCATAGTGGGGTCGGTGACGAGCGCGCGAGCCGCGGCAACGCGCTGCTGCTGGCCGCCGGACATCTGGTAGGGGTACTTATCGAGCACCTGGCTAATGGACAGGCGCGCGGCCACATCCTGCACGCGGGTCGAGATCTCCGCCGAGTTTGTGCGGGCGATGGTAAGCGGCAGGGCGATGTTCTCGCGCGCCGTGAGCGTATCGAGCAGGTTGGAGTCCTGGAAGATAAAGCCGAGCTCCTCGCGGCGGAACTGCGAAAGCTTGGCCTGCTTCATGCGCGTCACATCCTGGCCGTTGATGCGGATGGTGCCGCTCGTGGCGGCATCGATGGTCGACACGCAGTTGAGCAGCGTCGACTTGCCCGAGCCCGAGGCACCCATGATGCCAACGAATTCGCCGCGGTTGACGGTAAAGCTGACGTCGTTGAGCGCGCGGGTCACGTTGCCCAGCGCTCCATATACCTTTTCGAGATGCGCGACCTCCAGTACCGGGGTCGCCATGTGCGTGGTTTGCATACCGAGTCCTTTCTTGCGATTAGTCTACGGCATCTATAGTCGCAGGGAGCCGAGTCGGCTACCATCGATATGGCTTACGCTTGACTTACCGTTGTGTAAGGTAGTGCAGGGAACGTTTTGATGTTGAGAGAGGACTCCTGTTGAAGACTGTTCATGTTGCCGCTGGGATCATTCGCAAGGATGGATCTGACGAGCTGCTTGCCGTGCAGCGCGGCTACGGCGACATGCAGGGACTTTGGGAGTTCCCCGGTGGCAAGCTCATGCGCGGCGAGACGCCCGAAGACGCCGTGCGCCGCGAGCTTATGGAAGAGATGCAGGTCAAAGTCACCAACCTGCGCGATTTCTACACCGTTGAGTATGACTACCCCGATTTTCATCTCTCCATGGAGTGCTACTACTGCTCGCTGGCTAAAGAGTCCGATGAGCCCCAGAAGCATGACCGTCAACTCGATATCCGCTGGATTCCACGCACCTCGCTTGCCACGGTGGAGTGGATGCCCGCCGACAAGGGGCTCATCGATGCACTGATTGAGCTAAAGGAAGACCGGCTAGAGGCCAACGGCAGCACCAACGACGCCGAGACCGCCACGGCTGACGAGCCTGCCGCCAAATCCAAGCGCAAAACCAAACGCCGCAGCAAAAAGCGCTCCAAGCCCGGCCTGCTGGACGGCATCGATACCTCGGACCTCTCCGCTGACGAGCGCGAACTGGTCCGCCGTCGCGCCGCCATCAAAAAGTCCATGAAGGGCAACAAGCGCGCCAACACCAAGCCCGAGCTGCTCGTACGACAACGCCTGCGCGCCGCGGGCCTTACGGGTTATCGTTTGGAATGGAAGGTTCCCGGCAAGCCCGACATCGCCTTCCCTGGCCGCAAGATCGCCATCTTCGTCAACGGCTGTTTTTGGCACCGCTGCCCCAAGTGCAATCCCAGCCAGCCCAAGCGCAACGTTGAGTTTTGGGAGGCAAAGTTCCGCCGCAACGTCGAGCGCGACCGAGCCGCCATCACCGCGCTTACCCAAATGGGCTGGACGCCCATAACCATCTGGGAATGCGAGCTCAAAAAAGACCGCATCGACGCCACGATGGAAAAGGTCATCGAGCAGGTGCGTGCCGCGGCACCGCAACGCTAACAGCGAGCATTCACACGCTCCGCACGTCCGCGCCACGTCTAAGCCACAAACCTTAGAAAGCCCTTAAGCTCAAAACCTTTCAAAAGTGTTACTCAATAGCCTTGACCTGCGGTTTCATGGTTACACCAAACCAGGTTAAGCCTTTCTTTAGCGCTTCTTTGCAGCAACCGCGGCATAATACTGCCAGCGCACGGGACCTAGCAGCACACCCCGTGCGCAATCTTTTGGTGGACATCGAGGAGGCCGCATAAGCATGCATTCTTCCAACGGCGCAGCACAGCAGCCATCCCTAAATCATGCAGACCTTTTCTCCTTCCCCCCGACACAGAGAAACGGCCTCCTCGACTCCCCCACCACAAAAGCCAAACGCTCAACCGACCAGAGCCACAACTTGCGAGCATCGTTCGAAAGGCTCCAAGCATCCCTAGACAAGGCGTTCCCCGAACAGGCAAGAGCAATCTAAGCCCATCGCGCTTTATACTGATGCCATGCGAAACATGGATCACATAGAATTGCACCGCGGAGGACGCGAGGAAGCGTTTCCCGAGACCGCCGAAGACTGGCCCTATATTGCCGAACGCGCAGAATTCGCTCGCTATCCGGGCAATTCCGTCCCCTGGCACTGGCATTCCGAAGTCGAGCTTTTCTACATGGAGCAGGGAGCGATTGACTATCGAACGCGCGCGGCTCATGAGCACGTACGCTTTGAGGAAGGGTCCGCCGGCTTTATCAACGGCGGCGTTTTGCACAGCACGCTGCAATCACCCAATTCGGCGCCAGCCATTCAAATGCTGCATATCTTTCAGCCGTCGATGCTCGGCGATCCCGCGGGACGTCTCCAAAAGCGCTACATCAATCCATTACTTCAATGTCGAGGCGTCGATGTGCTCAAATGGTCGCCCACCAACCCCGACGATATGCCCTTTATCGATTTGCTAAAGAGTTCCTTTAACCACGACCTTCAACGGCCGCAGAACGAGATGGCGCTTCGGAATAGCTTGTCAGAGCTCTGGATTCAGATTTACGCCAAGGCCGAACCGCTCTTTTCCTCCGACAACGCCTCTTGGATGACCAACCGCGACGTACAGTTCAAGGCAATCCTGGACTATATCCGCGCAAACTATGCAGCCACTATAGATGTGCCCCAGATAGCATCTGCAGCCGGCGTAAGCGAAAGAGAGTGTTACCGCATTATCGAAGCTTGCGCAGGAATGACCCCGGCGGCATATCTGCGCGCATACCGCGTAAACCGTGCTTGCGAACTTTTGGCACACACCACGCGAACGGTCCAGACAGTCGCGCGCCAATGCGGCTTTGCGACAGCAAGCCATCTTGGCCAGGTATTTAAAGAACAAATGGGATGCACTCCTTCGAGCTATCGAGCAGCGAGGCAGAATCTCGATAGTACCAGGCAGAAATCCCGCTAGCCCTTCTTCTGTCACTGCATCAAACTTGCAGGCAAACAATGGATAGGAGCTACTATATGAAGTACTTTGACTATATCGTGTTTGACGTTGATGGGACATTGGCAGATACAGAAGAAAGCGTTCTGTCATCGCTTGTCCAGATTGTCCAAGAAGAGACCAGCAAAACGCTTCCCCGACACGAGCTTGACTTTGCCCTCGGCATACCCGGCAAGGATGCCCTTGAGAAACTTGGGATCTACTCGCAGGCAACGTTGGATCGCTGGTGCCAAGTTGCCGCCAGCTTTAAAAGCACCATCAGCGTGTTTCCAGGTTTGCTTGAAGTCATCGCAACACTCGCCGATAGCGGCTGCAAACTTGGCATCGTCTCCTCACGTGCGCGCGACGAATACGCAAAAGAAATTGCACCCCTTGGTTTCGATAAGTATTTTGAGCACATCATCCTTGTCGAAGACACAACCGAACATAAACCCGCACCCGCACCCATGCTCGAATATCTCCGACGTGCGGGCGCGAATCCTGGCAACGTCGTCTACGTTGGCGACACCGTCTACGACGAACAGTGCGCAACTTCAGCAGGGGTCAGTTTTGCCCGAGCAGCATGGGGATCACACCAAGATATCCCAAACGCCACCTACAACCTCAAAACCCCCAACGACCTGCTAACCCTAACAACCAAATAACCCACGCGTCCCACCCTTTCAGCCCCAACACCACAAGGGCGATTGAGCAGGACGGTTTGGGCGGGTCCCCGTACTTAGTTTCCACAATCATTCCGCAGCGCGAAGGCTTCTTATTATTTTCAGACCTAACGCCACAAGGGCGACGACCTCGAGTAGGTCAACCTGGGAGGGACGAGGGCTTAGTTCTCCAATCTTTCCGCAGGGGGCAAAAAGCCTCGCCGCACGAAGTGCGCAGCGAGGCTTTTTGCATGCCCGAGGACGATTGGGGAACTAAGCCCTCATCCCTCCCCGGGATCTATTTTGAGTCGGAGTACCCTTGCTGTTACTCTGCTTTGCCCACAGAGTTGAGGTTGGTCATACGGATCTTAACCAGCTCGGTGATCTCACGCATGCCCTCCTTGGCCGGCTTCTTAGGATCGAAGCAGGCGGGGTTCTCAGCCATGTAGGCCATGAAGCCCTTGGTGTAAGCCTGGCGCAGCTCGGTGGCGTAGTTAACCTTGCAGATGCCGTTCTTCACAGCCTCGGCAACCTGCTCATCGGGCACACCGGAGGTGCCGTGCAGAACCAGCGGCACGTCGACGGCGTCGCGGATGGCCTTGACCACGGACTGCTCGATGTGCGGATCGCTCGTGTACACGCCGTGGCTGGTGCCAACGCCAATAGCGAGGGAGGTGCAGCCAGTGCGCTCGACGAACTCCTTGGCCTCGGCCGGATCGGTGTAGGGGCTCTCGCCCTCAACCGCGGGACCGTCGTCCTCCTTGCCGCCAACCTTACCGAGCTCAGCCTCGACGGGCACGCCCATGGCGCGGCCAGCGTCGGCGACGGACTTGGTCAGGGCAATGTTGTCCTCGAAGGACTCGTGCGAGCCGTCAATCATGACAGAGGTGTAGCCGGTGCGGAAAGCCTGCATGCAGCGGTCATAGCCATCGCCGTGATCGAGGTGCAGGGCGACGGGCACGGAAGCGCGCTCGGCGGCAGCCTTGACCATGCCGTAGAAGTAGTCCAGACCAGCGGTCTTGATGGTGCCCGGGGTGGTCTGCATGATGACGGGGGACTTGGTCTCCTCGGCAGCAGCCAGAACGGCCATAACAAACTCGAGGTTCTCAACGTTGAACGCACCGACGGCGTAGTGGCCGGCCTGAGCGTCCTTGAGCATCTTTTCGGTGGTAACAAGTGCCATGAGCGTTTGCTCCTCTCCCTCGCCCGCATCTGGACATCGGGCGTACGTGTCCGCAAGGCGTTTTACCTTGCGTTTTGCTGCGCTCATTGTATGAAAATCGCATTTGTCGCATGTACGAGATATCGCCGGCACGCAGGCCAAAACGCTCGTTTTTGAAAAGCAAACGGAAGGGATTCAGGCTAAATTCCCCTATCCGACATTACCGTTTTCAAGCGAATCATCTTTCTTTTATAGAAAAGATAAGTAATCGAAAGGCGTTTACTTGCTCAAAAAGAAAATGAACGAAAATAGACTCAACACAATTCCTGCAAATTTAGGCAGAGGATGGAGCAGCTATGGCCCACGCAACAACCCGAGCTTTCGCCGATGAGCGACGCGCCGCCATCATGGAGATGCTTGAACATAACGCCTCGGTGCAAGTAGCAGAAATCGCCCAGACCTTTGGCGTGTCCTCCGTTACCGCCCGCGCCGACCTGGACGCGCTCGCCGAGTCCGGCAAGCTGCGCCGCACGCATGGTGGCGCCGTGTCGCTCCACAAACGCCTAACCGTCTCCACGCAGGATCGCCGCATCAACGTCAACGTTGCCGCCAAGCAAGCCATTGCCCAAAGCGCTATCAGGCTTGTTAACGACGGCGACACGGTGCTTGTCGACTCCGGCACCACGGCACTCGAGTTCGTTCGGCTCCTCGACCAGCGCGATGGCATCACCGTCATCACGGCCGACATTACCATTGCCGATTACATCGACGAGAGCATGCCCTCAGTCGATGTCGTCATGCTGGGCGGGGCACTGCGCAAAGGCCATCGCTATCTGTACGGCCCACTTACCATGCAGGCGCTCCAAATGGTCCACGCCGATCTTGCCGTCATGTGCCCTGGCGCTTTCGTTCCCGGCTGCGGCTTTACCACCGACTTTCCCCAGATGGCTGAGACCAAAACGGCCATGATTGGCGCCGCCCGCCAAAGCGTGGCCCTCATGGACGCCAGCAAGGTCAACGGACGGGGCATGTACCGCTTTGCCGAGCTGACCGACGTCAACGCCATCGTGATGGACCGTGACCCCGATCACGCCGTCGCCACCTCAATCGCCGAGATCGTCGACAACGCCCGCCCAAATCTCCTCATCGCCGGCACTTAAACAAAAACCACCACAAAGGTGCCTGTCCCCTTTGTGGTGGTTTGAGCGTTAAAAGTGAACGTATCGCTACTTGGAGAGCTCGTCAGCGAGGGCCTCGATCTGAGCGCGCGAGGCGTCGTTGAGCGAACCCAGGACGGTCACCTTGTTCTGCGTCAGGGTGATGTCCTTCATACCCTCGAGCTCCTTGGTCATAATCTTGGCAGCTGCGGGCGCCCAGGAGCCGCCCTCGACGAGCGCCACCGTACGGTTCTGATAGGCATGTTCGGCGAGCGTGTGGATGAAGGTGCTCATGAACGGGAAGATCTCGCCCTGATAGGTAATGGAAGCGAGTACCAGACGGTCATAGCGGAACGCGTCCTCAACGGCCTCGGCCATGTCGTCGCGAGCCAAGTCAAAGACGGAAACCTTCTGGCCGCGAGCCTCGAGCGCAGATGCAAGCTCCTCAACGGCAGCCTTCAGATGGCCGTAGACGCTCGCGTAGGCAATGGTGATGCCCTCGTCCTCGGGCTGATAGCTCGACCAGGTGTTGTAGGTGTCGAGGTAGTAGCCCAGGTTCTCGGTCAGCACGGGGCCGTGAAGCGGGCAGATGATCTGGATGTCCAGGTCGGCGGCCTTCTTGAGCACGGCCTGCACGAACTTGCCGAACTTGCCGACGATGCCAAAGTAGTAACGGCGCGCCTCGCAGGCCCACCCTTCCGGATCTTCGATGTCGTTAGCGCCAAACTTGCCAAAACCGTCAGCACTAAAGAGCACCTTGTCGGTGACCTCGTAAGAGAACAGTACCTCGGGCCAGTGCACGTTGGGAGCGCCGACAAACGTTAGGCTATGACTGCCCAGATCGAGCACGTCGCCCTCTTTGACGACCGTCTTGCGCTCGGGGTAGTCGGTGCCAAAGTAGTTGACCATCATGCGGAAAGCGCCCATACTGGCCACAATCTGCGCCTGGGGATAGCGCTCCATAAAGGCGACGATGCCTGCAGAGTGATCGGGCTCCATGTGATGGACGACCAAGTAGTCGGGCGTACGGCCATCGAGCACGGCCTCGATGTTGCCGAGCCACTCGTCAACAAAACCGCCATCGACCGAATCGGCGACAGCGATCTTCTCGCCCAGGATGACGTAGCTGTTGTATGCCATACCATTCTCGGACACGTCGTACTGGCCCTCGAACAGGTCAATGTCGTGATCGTCGACGCCAACGTAGCGGATATCCTTGGTGATCTCCATCAGGCAAAGCCTCCTTGATAGACAAAAGAACCCGTCTATCATAGCACTCGCCCGCATCCCAACAGCTATCTGCCAGCATCCTTACCGATTGTTATTGATATGCAACGTTGAGCCGTTGACCTGTGAAAACTATGCGCGCGGCCTTGCTGTGGTATGTCGGACGATAAGCTGGCCGGGAATGCGAATGGCGACGGTTTTGCCCGACGTCCCCGCTTTGGGAACCGCATGCTCGAACACCTCGCGTCCGCGCTGATGTAGATCGAATCGCACGGTCGTGAGCTCGTTGTGCGCGACAAAGTCGTCGAGTGAATCGTCGACGCCCACCACGCTCACGTCCTCGGGCACGCGCAGACCGCTATCACGCAGCGCGGCAATCGCGCCATTTGCCATCTGATCGTTTGCCGCATAGATCGCCGTCATGGTGCGGTCATGCTCGGCCAGGTACCTGCCGGCTTCGTAACCGCTGTTGGCAGACCAGTCGCCCTCGAGCGGTTCAGCCATTTTGATATGCCTGCGCTCGAGAGAATCTCTCCAACCAGCCCGGCGGAACTGTTCGTCGACCGAGAAGGACGGACCGCCGATAAAGCGAATTTGCTCGTGGCCCAGCTCAAACAGATGATCCATAAGCAGTAGAGAGCAGCCATAGTGGTCAGAGTCGACCGTGGTTACCCGCGGGTGAGCATACATGGTGACGATGACCGTGCCAATACCCGGTAGCGGATCAAACGTCTCAAAATCGGGCGCCATGCGACTCATGCCGATGATGATGCCGTCCACCGGCAATGCGGCCATACGACGCGTGGCCTCGGCAAGCGAAAACTCCTCGGTCTTGGACATCTCGACCAACGTGATGGCGCAATTATGCTCGCGAGCAGCGCTGGCGATGCCGTCGATCATTGAGAGGTTGCCAAACTTGGTGACATCGTTGATGCACAGGCCGACCGAATGGTAACGGCCATCGCGCAGCGAGCGACCGGCATAACTCGGACGAAAGCCGAGCTCTTGCATCGCGGCCTGCACGCGCTGGCGCGTCTGCTCGTTAACGTTGGGCAAGCCGTTGGCGACGCGCGAAACCGTCTGCTGCGAAACGCCAGCAGCACGGGCGACGTCAGCCATGGAGACCGGACGCGTACCTGTATCGTTGGACGGGCGCCTTGCCACTGGATCACCTTCACCCTTGCGAGATCTGAATAGCGTGAATGCCGGCCCGGACAGAAATACACCCCGCGCCGAGGCCCGCTATCGTCGGACGAATGTTAACGTACTCTACTTTTTCTATCTGCACCTCTTCTGCTTTATAAGTCCATACGGCAGTACCGTTCACGGCTGCATTTCTACCGATTACCAGATTCTCAAAAAGTGACAAGCGATGTGTTATGAGTACGTTAACATAGCCCGTAACGTGCGGTATCGTGAACGCTTGGTTCATGCCGCTTCAAGTTGTTAACGTACTCATAACGACGCAAAACTCACCCGTGCGCGCCAAGGAAAGGACCCCCATGACCACCCCCGACGAAAAGACATTCGCCACACTCACCAAGCTGTTTGAGGAGGAGTTTGGCGCAATCGGCGACCGCCAGGTGCTCTACGTGCACGCGCCCGGCCGTTCCGAGATCAGCGGCAACCACACCGACCACGAGGGTGGCCACGTTATCGCCGGCTCGCTCGATGTCGCCGTTGACGGCATCGCCGTGGCAACCGACTCCAACAAGGTCCGCGTTGCCGACGAGGGCTATCCCACCTTTGAGATCGCGCTCGACACGCTAGACGTTCAGGAGTCCGAGAAGGGCACGTCCGCGAGCCTCGTCCGCGGCATGGCCCACGAAATCGCTGCTCTGGGCGTTGAGCCCCAGGGCTTCGACTTCGTCTTCACCTGCTCCGTTCCCTCGGGCGGCGGCCTTTCCAGCTCCGCCGCCGTCGAGGCCGCGTACGGCCGCGCCATGGAGACGCTCTGGGGCGCGCCCGCCATTGAGCCCGTCGCGCTCGCCCAGATGAGCCAGCGCACCGAGAACAACTATTACGGCAAGCCCTGCGGTCTGATGGACCAGGCAGCCGTGTGCCTGGGCGGCCTTGCCTACATGGACTTTGAGGACCAGGCTCAGCCTAAGACCCAGAAGCTCGAGCTCAACTTTGAGGATCATGGCTACGCGCTCGTGCTCGTCAAGGTCGGCGCCGACCACGTGGCCGCCACCGACGACTACGCCGCCGTTCCGCGCGAGATGCAGGACGTCGCCGCCGAGTTTGGCAAGGCACGCCTGTGCGAGGTCAACGTTGCCGACTTTGACGCCAAGCTCCCCGAGCTGCGCGCCAAGCTGGGCGACCGCGCCTGCCTGCGCGCCGTTCACTACTGGTACGAGAACGGCCTGGTCGACAAGCGCTGGGCGGCTCTGAACGCCGGCGACATTGACCAGTTCCTGGTCCTGACGCGTGAGTCCGGCGCCAGCTCCGCCATGTACCTGCAGAATGTTGTTGCCAAGCTGGGTTCCGAGCAGCCTTCCATGTACGCGCTTGCTCTTGCCGAGCACGTGCTCGATGGCCGCGGCGCCGTCCGCATCCACGGCGGCGGCTTTGGCGGCACCATCCAGGCCTTCGTGCCGCTCGATCTGGTCGACACCTTCATCACCAAGATGAACGGCTGGCTGGGCGAGGGCTCTGCCCGTCACTACGCGATTTCTGACAAGGGGGCTTACGCGGCATGGCTGTAATGACCGACGTGCGCGAGGCTGCACAGGGCCTCATCGAATATGCCATCCATCGATCGATGATCGGACAGGACGACCGTATCTGGGCATACAACACCATTTTGGAGTGCATCGGCGCCACGGGCCCCGCACTCGACATGGCTTGGGCGCTCAAGACCGAGAAGATTTCGCTCTTGCACCCCGATACACTCCCCAACTTTGACCTGGAGGGCACGCTTGCCGTGCTTTCCGAGGCTGCCGTTGCCAACGGCGCCGCCGAGGACACAGCGTCGGGCCGCGACCGCATCGCCATGCGCATCATGGGCGCGCTCATGCCGAGGCCTTCGGTTGTAAACGAGGAATTCAATGGGCGTATGGGCGTCAACGAGCCCCGTGCCGCGACCGACTGGTTCTACGGCCTGTGCTGCGACGCCGGCTACGTGCGCCGTGCCGCCATCGCGCGCAACATCAAATGGCGCACCCCCACCAACTGGGGTGATCTTGAGATCACCATCAACCTGTCCAAGCCCGAGAAGGACCCGCGCGATATCGCCGCGGCCGGTGCCGCCAAGAACACGGGCGAGAAGTATCCCGCCTGCCAGCTCTGCATCGAAAACGAGGGGTATCCCGGACGCTCCGCCGCAGCCGACGGCGGCGCTCACCCCGCCCGCCAGAATCTGCGCGTAATCCCCATCCAGCTCGACGGCGAGCGCTGGGGCTTCCAGTACAGCCCGTACGCGTACTTTAACGAGCACTGCATTGCCATGAGCTCCGAGCATCGTCCGATGCACGTCGACCGCAAGGGCCTGACCTGCCTGCTCGATTTTGTGGACCTGTTCCCGCATTACTTCATCGGCTCTAACGCCGACCTGCCCATCGTGGGCGGCTCGATTCTTTCGCACGACCACTTCCAGGGCGGCGCACACGAGTTCCCCATGATGCATGCCGCCGAGGTCTCGCAGTTTAGCGTGCCCGGTTTTGACCAGGTCAGCGGTACCGTGCTGCAGTGGCCGCTCTCGGTGCTGCGCCTGCGCTCGCACGACCGCGCTCAGCTGCTCGACGCTGCCGAAAAGATTATCCTCGCCTGGCGCGAGTGGACCGATGAGTCTGTTGGCGTCATCGCGCACACAGCCGACGGCGTGGCGCACAACACCGTGACGCCCGTCATCCGCCGCGTCGACTCCCGCGGCAACGCCGGCGGCGAGATTTACGAGGCCTACTTGGCGCTTCGCTGCAATATCACGACCGACGAGCATCCGCTGGGCGTGTTCCACCCGCATGCCGAGTATCACCACATTAAGAAGGAGAACATCGGCCTGATCGAGGTCATGGGCCTGGCCATTCTTCCGCCGCGCCTGGTTCCCGAGCTCGGCGCTGTCCGCGAGCATCTGCTGGCAGCCAAGGTCGACGCCAGCTACGACCTTGCCAGCGCGCTCGAGGGCGACGACCTTTGCCGCAGCCACGCCGCATGGGCCGAGGACGTTTTTGCCCGCCGCGCCGATGAGCTTACGGCGGACAACGCCATCGATATCCTGCACGAGGAGGTCGGCGTGGTGTTCGGCCACGTGCTCGACAACGCCGGCGTCTTTAAGTGGGACGAAGCCGGCCGCGCCGCCCAACAGCGCTTCATCGACTCGCTGTAGCATACGAGTTCGAGCCTCATCAGCGGCCACGACATAACCGCCCACACGACAACGGCGCCCGCCGGCAACATCGCCGACGGGCGCTGTTTTTGAATGTAGTCGTTGGGGACGTTCTTGTTCGACTAGTCGTTAAAGAACGTCCCCAACGACTACTCCGGCAACGCCGATGTCTTGGCAACGCCAGCGAGCGGGCCGCATTTGAGGCAAGGTGACGTGAAACGAAAGGGCGCTGACCTTCTGGTCGCGCCCTTGAAGTTGAACGTCAGATTGCCCAAATGCGGCCCGCGCAGCGTCGAGCCGTTACGGCGTTTGGTAAAACGCCGTAACTTTAAAGTTCAGTCACGACAACGCCGTTGTAGATCTCGTCCCAGCGGTCCATGACCAGGTGGCCGGTCTTGGGATCCATG
>CATYVH010000016.1 GCA_958413765.1 uncultured Collinsella sp. | reverse complement strand
GCCGCGCGGCAAGGAGATATATTGCCAGACCGGAGGGGTCCCGGGGGCGGGAATCTGGGCGTACACATTTCCTACACATCTTGTGATCCGACTAACGTTTGCCAGCCGTTAACTACCGCTCGCCGAGCATCTCTTTATATAAGGCAGTCTCATGGTTAAAGCGGATACGTCCCCCTAGCTAAAGCACAGCCAGCATCGAGCAACTCATCGCGTTCTTCCACCGAGAACCCCTCGGCGTAGACGCGCACCACTGGTTCGGTCCCGCTAGGACGGACCAGCAGCCACGTGTCATCCTCAAATGACAGACGCAAGCCGTCCATATGACTAACGTTTTGCGGCACCTTGCCACAAATCGACTTGGGGTTTACGCCCGGCAGCAGGGTTCGTAACGTTTCGGCATCTTCGGCCTCAAGGCGCAAATCGCGTCGACCGTAACTCGTCTTACCAAAACTGTCCTCGAGTTGGTCGACCAGAACGCCCAAAGGCGCGTCCGTCTTTGCCATAAGCTCACACAGAATCAGACAGGCGAGGATTCCATCGCGCTCGGGCATATGCGCGGCGATGCCGATACCACCGGCTTCTTCGCCGCCCATGAGGACGCCGCCCTTCTTCATCTCTGCCGCTATATATTTGAAACCGACTGGTTTGACGGTCACGCGGCAGCCAAGCGCATCGGCAATGCGGCGCACGAGCGTCGAGCATGAAAGATTGACGACGACGCGCCCCTTCAAATTACGAAATTGAACCAAGTCGCCCAAAACGAGCGCCATGATCTGATACGGATGTATATATCTGCCGCGCTCGTCAACCGCGCCGATACGGTCGGCGTCGCCGTCGGTCACCAGGCCAGCGCAAGCTCCGTCCTCGATAACCGTGCGCTCGCAAGCGTCCACCCACGGCTCAACGGGGTCGGGGCAGATATCTTCTTGGTCAGACGCCTGCCCGGCGTGAATCTCGTGCACCTCAACGCCAAGCTCGCGCAGCAAGTCGGCTAGATAGCCCTGGGCTGCGCCGCCCATGGGATCGACAACCACGCGCAGGTGCGCGGCGCGGATGGCTTCGGCATCGACAAACGATGCCACCGTCTGCATATAGTCAGGAATGATATCCGCGGTGCGATATTGCCCCTCGATCCCCGTTGGCTCGGGAGCCATGGTCTCTTCGAGCTCTTCGATGACATCCTGGTTGGCGGTCGAGCCGTCACCCATGCGAATCTTGAGGCACAGATAGCCCTGCGGATGATGGGACCCCGTCACCATGAGCGCGCCGCACGCCTCACCGTCATAAGCCGCCGCCCACGTAAGGGCAGGGGTCGGGACAGGTCGCGAAGCGAGCACGGCGTCCAGCCCGTGCGCCGCTAGCACGCCCGCCGCAAGCTCAGCGAACTCGCGCGCCAGGGGCCGGGTATCGAACCCTATATATACCGTTTTGCCCGGATTGGTCTTTTGCCACAACTCGCCGACGGCATCGGCGATACGGGCAACGTTATCGGCAGTGAAGTCCTCATCGACGCGAGCGCGCCAACCGTCAGTTCCAAAATGAATTATCGCGCACACGCGCAGACACCTCGCAGTGTTTGGATCATGGTACGCATGGGGTATACCCGCAACATGCACTCGGCAACCTGCCGGCACCAGCATTCACCATTTGGGCAAATGCTGCCGAGGACATGCAGGCAATAAAAAAACCGCCCCGTATGGAGCGGTTTTGCCCTTTATATATCGAGCGCCTCGGCCATCGCTGCCGTAGTGATTGCCGTGGTTCCACAGCAACTGCCCACCATTGCGGCACCGGCATGCCTCCATTCGATGCATGCGCGCGCGAAAGCTTCGGGGTTCTCGTGCCATACGGGGCCATCCTGAGTCTGGACCGGATCGCCCACGTTGGGACGCACCGTGACGGGAGTAGTCGCCGATGCAACCATCCTGGGCACCGCCGCGTTCGCGGCCGCAAGCGAACAGCAATTAACACCAACCGAGTTTGCGCCGTGTTTTTCGGCGTACAAAACGGCTGCCTCGATGTTGAGGCCATCGCCCAACAGGTCGCCTTTGTCATCAACGACAAAACTCACCAGAACAGGCATGCCGTCGGCAGCGTCTCGGGCGCCGGCAAGCATGGGCTGCAAATTACGGATAGACGTCACCGTCTCGATCAGCAGACCGTCAACACCAGCATTGAGCAAGGCGTGCGCCTGTTCGCGCGCAATGCCTCGGATTTCACGATACTCGGCAGAGTCCTCGGCAAACCACTCAATACCGATCGGGCCCATCGAGCCCAGCAGCAGCTGAGGGTGCGCCTGGCGGGCATCGTCGACAGCCCCGCGATTGACCTCCGCCACGGACGGCGCAATCTGGTCGTGCTTGAGGGCATAGCTCGATGCCTGAAAGGTGTTGGTAATGAGCACCTGCGCGCCGGCGGCGACATACAAGCGATGGATACGAGAAACGGTCTGCGGCTCTGCCAGATTCCAAAACGCCGGTGGAATGTCGGCGGCATCGTACTCACTCAACAGAACACTGCCCATGGGACCCTGCGCCAACAAGGTCTCGCTCGACAAGCGGCGCGTAAGTTCCTCGGCACCAAAGCGGTTGTAATAACTCGTATCCATATATATCCCGCTATTCCTCGACGCTGATTCCCTGCTTTTCGAAATAGGCGAGCCAGCGGTTCATCGTGTCCTCGGAAAGCGCATGCTCCATCATGCAGGCCTCGGAATCGGCTCGCTCAAATTCGACACCGAGCTCCTGAACCAAAAACGTGCGGATAAGGCGATGACGGTACCAGATAGCCGTACCAACCTCGCGGCCGCGATCGGTCAGGACTACCTTGCCGTAGTGCGATTGCTCGACAAGTTCGGATGCCTTGAGCGCCGAAACCGCTTTATTGACCGATGCCTTGGAGACGCCAAGGCGCTGCGCGATGTCGACCGATCGCACGCCGTTGGTTTCCCCCTCTTCGCTTTCAATGCGAACCATGCACTCCAAGTAGTCTTCGTTCGCCACCGTCAGATGTAGTTCGCGCGAGCTATTTGTCGTATCCATGATCTTCCGTCCCTTCTGCATTCAATGGCTGATTCTACCCCATCCAAGCGTCGCGGTATGCCGTGGCATACCGTGCTAGAGTTCTTGTTGCACACGACGACCAAGATTGGAGCGGTCTTTATGGAAAACACCACCACGAGCCCCGATGTCCTCGAACGCTTTTTGCGCTACGTCCAGATCAACACGCAGTCCGAGGATGCAAACTGCGACCAGGTACCCTCGAGCGCCGTTCAGTTTGACCTTGCCAACGTGCTGGCTGAAGAGCTGCGCGAGCTTGGTGCGGAAGATGCCCACGTGACCGAGCACGCCTATGTCTGCGCGCATATCCCCGCAAGTGCGGGCGCTGAAGACAAGCCCGCCCTGGGCCTGATCGCCCATCTCGACACCACCGAAGTTGCACCGGGCGCCGGCGTGAAGCCGCACATCGTGCACTACGAAGGCGGCAACCTGGTCTGCGGCACGGTTGACGGTAAACCCGTTGCCATGAGTACCGCCAAGCTTCCCGCCCTGAATGACCTCGCGGGTGAGGACCTGGTCTGCAGCGACGGCACCACGCTGCTGGGCGCAGACGACAAGGCAGGCGTCGCCGAGATCATGTCGCTTGTCGCGCGTATCGCTCAGGACCCTTCTCTGCCCCATCCCGCACTCGGCATTTGCTTCTGCCCTGACGAGGAGATCGGCCACGGAGCCGAGCTGTTGGATATCGATACCTTTGGCTGCAAGTACGCCTACACGGTCGACGGCGGCCCCATCGGCGAGCTGGAGTGGGAGTGCTTTAACGCCGCCGAGGCGACCGTCCGCTTTGAGGGCCAGTCCATCCACCCGGGCGACGCTAAGGGTCGTATGGTCAACGCAGGCAATCTGTTCTGCGACTTCAACGCGTTGCTCCCCTACGTGCAGCGCCCGGAGTATACGGAAGGCTACGAGGGCTTTTATCACCTTGAGGGTGTATCTGCGACCGTCGATCACGCCACAGCGCGCTATATCGTCCGCGACCATGACGCCGCCAAGTTCCAGCAGAAACTCGACCTTATTGATGCCGCCGCCTCGATGCTCAACCAGCGTCTGGGTGAGGAGCGTGTGACGGTCGAGATTAAGCAGCAGTATCGAAATATGGCCGAGATCGTTCGTGACTATCCCGAGCTTATTGATGTTGCCAAGGAAGCCTACCTTGCCTGCGGCGTTGAGCCCCAAGTGCTGCCGATTCGCGGCGGCACCGACGGCGCGCAGCTGTCGTTCCGCGGTCTGCCCTGCCCCAACCTTTCCACCGGCGGCTATTGCTACCACGGCGTCAACGAGTTCGTCCCGGTCAGTTCGCTCGTCAAGATGACCGATGTGCTCCAGGAGCTCGTCGCCCGCTTTGCATAAGCCTGGCTGCACAAGTCCGAAAGACGAATCGCCCCGTCCTCAACCGAGAACGGGGCGATTTTTTGCTGCAACGAGAACAGGTTGACGCACGCCAGCCTCTTAACGCAAGGAGTGTCCCAAACTGCCGGCACATAAGGAACGTCCCCAAGTGCCAAGTGGACTACCCAACTGCAAGTGACGACATCGCTGGTTGAATCAACGTCAGCGAGCGACGTCCAGAGCGAACAAGTTGGCATGAAAAAGGCAGGGCATTGACCTTCTGGTCATGCCCTGCCTTTTGAATGACAAATTGTCGCTCTGGGCGGCGCGCAGCGTCGAGCCGTTACGCGGGCTGGTAAGCCCGCGTAACTCTAATAGTTGGCCTCGTAGCCGTTGCCGTCGCCGGTGGGCTCTTCGTAGTAGTCCGAATCGCTCGAATCGCTTGAGTCATCGGAATCGTCAGAGCTGACCGATGAGGTTGCGGTACCATTTGCGTAGTCGTCAGACGTGTTGTTGTTCAGGTCGCCGATCGTAGAGCTGGAACCGTCGGAAAGGCCCATGGTGTTGGGACCCTTGGGGTCCTTGCCGGCATCGACGCGCTCCATCATTTCCTTGAGCTCGTCCTCGTAGACAAAGACGTAGCTCACACCGTCGATCATGGTGCTGTCGTCGGCGTACGAGGGCAGGTTGGCCGAGTAGATACCGTCGACATCCATACCGCGCATGGCGTTGACCGTAGCCACGATATCCTGAACGCTCATATCGGTTACGAGCATATCGGACAGCGAATTAACCAGGCCAAAGATCTTCGTGGCATCGAAGTTATTGAGAATCTGGTTGGCAAGGGCGCCAAGCACCTGACGCTGGTGGCGCATGCGCGTGTAATCGCCGTCGGCATAGGTGTAGCGGCAGCGGGCATAGGTAAGGGCGGTGGCACCGTCCATATGCTGCTGGCCAGCGGTAATCTTAATATCCAGGTGCTCGGGGTCGTCAACATCATCGGTTGCGTTAATGTCGATACCGCCAACCGAATCAATCAGCGCCTGCATACCGTCGAAGCTGACCTCGGCATAGTGGGAAATCTGAACACCGCACAGCTCGTTGACCGCCTCGACCATGGCCTCGGCGCCGCCAACGGTATGGCAGGCGTTGATCTTCATGGTCTCGCCCTTGTACTCGACCTTGGTGTCGCGCGGAACGGAAATGAGCGTCGCCTGCTTTTGCGTGGGGTCGATGCGTGCCAGGATAATCGAGTCGGCACGATACGTATCCTCGCCCGGACGGCCGTCGGTGCCAAGAAGCAGCACGTAGAACGGATCCTTTGCCTCATCGGTGTCAACCAGAACCCGACGCAGATTGTCGGTAATGACATTGGAATCGCCGAGCTTGCCCATAATGGTGGCAAACCACAGGCCGGCAGCGGTAGTGGCACTCAGCAGCACGCCAAGCACGACAATGAGCGCGACGTGACGAATCGTGTGGCTACGACGACGTTGACGAGCGCGCTCGGAATAGCGAGCCACGTTATCGCGACTGTAGATCTTGGCCTGCGCACCAGTTGAGGGTCTTCGGGCGGTGGTATCCGCGAGGGGCTTTTTATTAAACATAGGCAACCTGTATTAGTAGATGACGGGATCGGGGACGGTAGCATGCTCGACATGCGCGCCGAGCGCCTGCAGCTTTTCGACAAACTGCTCGTAGCCGCGCTTGATGTGATGGATGGCCGAAACCTCGGTCGTCCCGTCGGCGATCAAGCCCGCTACGACGAGGGCCGCTCCGCCACGCAGATCGGGCGAGGTAACCTGTGCACCCGAGAAGCCCTTGACGCCATGAATCATGGCATGATGGCTCTCGATACGAATGTCGGCACCCATGCGCACCAGCTCAGAGGCAAACATAAAGCGATTCTCGAAGATATTTTCGGTAATAACGGAACTGCCGTCGGCAAGGGCGGAGAGCACCATAATCTGCGCCTGCATGTCGGTCGGGAAACCGGGGAACGGAAGCGTCTGGATGTCGACCGGCTTGATGCGGTCGGCACGGTTCACATGGACGCCATCCTCGACGCGCTCGCAGTCGATACCCATAAGCTCCATCTTCTTGAGCACCATGCCCAAGTGAATGGGGCAAAAGCCCGTGACATCGACACCGCGATCGTCGGCCATCAACGCACCGGCAACGATAAAGGTACCGGCCTCGATGCGGTCGCCCACCACGCGATGGGTAACGGGATGGAGCTCTTCCACGCCTTCGATCGTCACGACGGGCGTACCGGCGCCAACAATCTTGGCGCCCATCTCGTTGAGCATGTTAGCGAGATCGACGATCTCGGGCTCGCGGGCGGCATTGTCGATAACCGTGGTGCCCTGTGCGCGCACAGAGGCCATGATGAGGTTCTCGGTCGCACCGACGCTGGCGAACTCGAGCGTGACGGTGGTACCGCGCAGACCTTGGGGCGCATTAGCGTTGATGTAACCGTGGGCGGTATCGAACTCAACGCCCAGGGCCTCAAGACCAAGAATGTGCATATCGATCTTGCGAGCACCCAGGTTGCAGCCGCCCGGCATGGCAATTTTGGCGCGATGGAAGCGGCCCAGCAGGGGTCCCATGACGGCGGTGGAAGCGCGCATCTTGGCAACGAGCTCGTAGGGGGCCTCCCATGAATCGACCTGAGAGGTATCAATCTCGAGCGTGTGCTCGTCGAGAACATCGATCGTAGCGCCCATGCCCTTGAGCACCTTGCCCATCACGTGGACATCGGAAATATCGGGCACGTTCTGCAGCGTCGTCTTGCCCGGCGCCAGAAGCGTTGCCGCCATGAGTTTGAGCGCGGAGTTCTTGGCGCCCGAGACGGGCACGGAGCCTCCGATGGCGTGGCCACCCTCAACGCGGATAATATCCAAGGTCTACCCTTTCAAAAAGCATGCCCGGGGTGGCTGGGCCATCCCGGGCATGATGTGTTCGCAAATGGTCGAACGCTAAATCGTTTGACTATTGGGCAAGCTTGAGCTTACACCATGCGATTTCATTATAGAGGTAGGCGCGGCGTGCATCATCCTCCGACAAATTACCCAGCTTCTCTTCAAAACCTTGAATATCAGCTTTAAGCTTGTCGGCATCGACGGTCGCCAAATCGCAAGCGCGCTCGGCGAGAACGGTCACGACATCGTCCGCAACCTGGGCATAGCCGCCGGCCACGGCAAACGTGTGGTCGACAGTGCCCATGGCCTTATCGGAAACGCGAACGTAACCGCGGTCGATCGTGCAGATCTCGCTGGAGTGAGCAGGCAGGACGCCAAACTCGCCATCCGTGGACGGAATCGACACAAACGCAGCGTCGCCCTCATAGGCGCAGCTCACGGGGCACACGATGCGGATACGCATAACCTACTTCTCCCCCATCTTGCGGGCGCGCTCGCGCACGTCCTCAATCGTGGAAGCATAGCGGAAAGCCTGCTCGGGCAGGTCATCGGCCTTGCCGTCGACAATCTCGGCGAAAGAGCGGACGGTATCCTCGACGCGGACGTAGACACCGGGGTTACCGGTGAACTTCTCGGCGACGTGGAAGGACTGCGAGAGGAACTGCTGAATCTTACGGGCACGGTTGACCGTAAGGCGCTGCTCCTCGGACAGCTCGTCCATACCCAGAATGGCGATGATGTCCTGAAGGTCGGAGTACTCCTGCAGGAGCTCCTGGACCTTGACGGCGACACGGTAGTGCTCCTCGCCGACGATCGAGGGATCGAGAGCGTCGGAGGAAGACGCGAGCGGGTCGATAGCCGGGAACAGGCCGAGCGACGAAATGCTACGCGAAAGAACCGTGGTGGCGTCGAGGTGCGTAAACGTCGTGGCAGGCGCCGGGTCGGTCAGGTCGTCTGCGGGGACGTAGACAGCCTGGACGGAGGTAATGGAGCCCGTCTTGGTCGAGGTAATGCGCTCCTGGAGGTCGCCCATCTCGGTTGCCAGCGTGGGCTGGTAACCAACGGCGGACGGCATACGGCCCAGCAGTGCGGAAACCTCGGAACCCGCCTGGGAGAAGCGGAAGATGTTGTCGATGAACAGCAGAACGTCCTGGCCGCGATCGCGGAAGTACTCAGCGGTGGTAAGGCCGGCCAGACCGATGCGCAGACGCGCTCCGGGCGGCTCGTTCATCTGACCATAGACCAAGCAGGTCTTGTCGATAACGCCAGACTCGCTCATCTCGAGGAAGAGGTCGGTGCCCTCGCGGGTACGCTCGCCGACGCCGGTGAACACCGAGGTGCCGCCGTGCTCCTGGGCGAGGTTGTTGATGAGCTCCTGAATCAGAACGGTCTTGCCGACGCCGGCGCCGCCGAACAGGCCCGTCTTGCCGCCACGGATGTAGGGCTCGAGCAGGTCGACGGCCTTGATGCCGGTCTCGAAGATCTCGGTCTTGGTGGTGAGCTCGTCGAAACGGGGCGCTGCATGGTGGATGGGGTAGAACTCCTCCACCTCGGGCATGGGCTTGCCGTCGACGGGCTTGCCCATAACGTTCCAAATTCGGCCGAGCGTCTTGGGGCCAACGGGCATCTTCATGGGCTCACCGGTATCGGTGGCGATGAGGCCGCGCTGCAGGCCGTCGGTCGAGGACATGGCGACCGTGCGGACGACGCCGCCCGGAAGCTGGCTCTCGACCTCGAGGATCGTGCTCAGATGACCGATCGGGGTCTCGGCCTCGACCGTGAGCGCGTTGTAGATCGGGGGCACCGCGCCGTCAAACTTGACGTCGACGACAGGGCCGATGATTCGCACGATGCGACCATCACCGGCAGTCGTCTTCTTGGTGGCTTCCTCGACCGCAAGCTTTACGGTGTTATTAGCCATTACTGTTCCTCCAATGCTGAGGCTCCGCCGACGATCTCGTTAATCTCGGTCGTGATCGAAGCCTGGCGCACGCGACTATACGTGCGGGTAAGGGTCGAGATGATCGCGGTGGCGTTTTCCGTCGCGGAGTGCATGGCCTTGCGGCGTGCACCCTGCTCGGCAGCCGCCGAATCAATCAGGGCCTGGTAGATGACCGTCAGGATATAAGACGGCACAAGCTTGCCGAGAACATGCTCGGGAGAGGGCACGAACTCGAACGTGGACGAGATGCGCTTAGGGGCGTCGGTCTCGTTCTTACGCGGACCGTGGGCCATAGCGATCATCTCGGGGTCGAGCGGCAACAGATGCTCGACGCGAAGCTCCTGATCCACGCGGTTCTTGGCGTGGTGGTAGACAAGCTCGACACGGTCAAGCTCACCGGCACGATACGCATCGCAGATATGAGAGGAGATCATGCGGGCCTGATTGAAATCGGGCTCAGAGGAGTTGCCCTCAAAGTGCATGACAACGTTTGCGCGGTCACGGAAATACGTGGCCGGCTTACGCCCGCACGCGATGATCTCGCACTCGATGCCATCGTTCGCCCAAGAAGCGGCGAGCTTTTCGGCCGTGCGCTCCACCGTCGTATTGAAACCGCCGGCAAGGCCGCGGTCCGAAGCAATGACGACAATCAGGCCACGCTTAACGCTCTCATGCTTCTGCAGCATGGGATCGGTGCCCGAACAGGAGGCGTCGCCGGCGACCGTCAACATGACGTCGGTCAGCGCCTCCTTATAGGGCTCGGCCTGCTTGGAGCGATCGAGGGCACGACGGATCTTGGCCGTAGAGACCATCTCCATCGTGCGCGTGATCTGCTTGGTCGTGGTAACCGAGGAGATTCGCTTCTTAATGTCGCGAAGGTTGGCCATGGGGCTTAGTTCTCCTCTGATCCAGAAACATCCGAATGGTGCTTGGCCATGAACTGCTGCTTGAAGTCGCCGATGACGCGCAAGAGCTCAGCCTTGGTGTCATCATCGATCTTCTTGGCGCGAACCTTGTCGAGCAGCGAACCAAAGCCATTGTCCATGCACTCGATGAGCTCGGCACGGAAGGGCAGCACGTCGGCGATCTCCAGGTCATCCAGGAAGCCCTCGTTGCCAGCGAACAGCGTAACGATCTGCTCGCCAACCTCAAACGGCTTGTAACGCGGCTGCTTCAGGAGCTCGGTCATGCGAGCACCATGGGTCAGCTGCTTCTGAGTAGCCTCGTCGAGGTCGGAGCCGAACTGCGTAAAGCCAGCGAGCTCCTGATAGGAAGCGAGGTCCAGACGGAGGTTGCCGGCGACCTGCTTCATGGCCTTGGTCTGCGCATCGCCACCGACGCGGGACACGGAGATGCCCACGTCGACTGCCGGGCGCTGACCCTGGAAGAAGAGCTCGGACTGCAGGTAAATCTGACCATCGGTAATGGAAATGACGTTGGTCGGAATGTAGGCCGAGACGTCGCCGTCCTGGGTCTCGATGATCGGCAGTGCCGTCATGGAGCCGTAACCGTTCTTCTTGGACATCTTGACGGCACGCTCGAGCAGACGAGAGTGCAGGTAGAAGATGTCGCCAGGATAGGCCTCGCGTCCGGGCGGACGATGCAGCGTCAGCGACATCTGACGGTAGGCCACAGCCTGCTTGGACAGGTCGTCGTAGATGACGAGCACGTGGCCGCCGGGGTTGGTCTCGCTGGCGGGCTTGCCGTCCTCGCCGTTGTACATGAAGAACTCGCCGATAGCGGCACCGGCCATAGGCGCGATGTACTGCATAGGGGCGGAATCGGCAGCGGTGGCCGAAACGATGATGGTGTAGTCGAGCGCACCGTGCTGAGCGAGGGTCTCGCGGATGTTGGCAACCGTGGAGGCCTTCTGGCCGATGGCGACATAGATGCAGACCATGCCCTTGCCGCGCTGGTTGAGGATAGCGTCGATGGCGATGGCGGTCTTACCGGTCTTACGGTCGCCGATGATGAGCTCACGCTGACCGCGGCCAATAGGCACCATGGAGTCGATAGCGAGCAGACCGGTCTGAACCGGCTCGCACACCGGGGTACGATCGATGACGCCGGGAGCCTTGAACTCGATGGGGCGACGGTGCGTGGCGACGATGTCGCCCAGGCCGTCGATGGGCTGGCCGAGCGGATTGACGACGCGGCCGAGCATGGCACGGCTCACGGGGATATCCATAATGCGGCCAGTGGTGCGGCACTCGTCGCCTTCCTTGATGGAGTCGACGGCACCAAACAGAACGGCGCCGACCTCGTCACGGTCAAGGTTCTGGGCAAGGCCGAAGACGGTCTCACCGGTATCGGAGCTCTTGAACTCCAGAAGCTCGCCTGCCATGGCGCTCTTGAGGCCGGAGACGCGCGCGATGCCGTCGCCTACCTCGTCGACCGTTGAAACCTCATGCGTATCGACCGTCGCGGAGAGGCTCGTGAGCTGCTCCTGCAGTTTCTTGGCGATATCCTGGGCATTGAGGGTTTCGGACATTAGGCTTCACCTCCGTACGAATTAGCAGAGTTTGCGAGGGTCTCCTGCGCGATGCGCAGCTGCGTCTTGACGGAAATGTCACGACGCTCGCCGCGGGCCTCGAGCACCAGGCCGCCCACGATAGACGGGTCGACCTGCTCGATAAGGAATACCTTGCGGCCGAAGTCCTGCTCGCATTTCTTAGTGATGGTTTGACGCAGCTCGTCGTCGAGCGGGATCGCCGTGGTGACGGTCACGCCCACTACATCCTCGTCTTCCTCGGCAACATACTTAAAGGCAGCTGCCACCTTGGGAAGAAGGTCGAGCTGGTCGCGCTTGGACATGGTGTCGAGCACGGCGATGATCTCGGGGCTGGCAGAAGCCAAGCGCTCGATCATCTCGAGGTCCTCGAACACATGGTTCTCGGCCTTAGCGGCTTCCAGAAGGGAGCGCGCGTAGGTCTCGAGCACCTTGTCCTGATAGCGGCTAGTCGGCATTCAGGCTACCTGCTTCCTGGATGTAGCGCTCGATGAGCTTCTTCTGCTCGGCATCGTCCTCGAGTGCCTCGCCCACGATCTTGGTGGCGACGGCAACGGACAGGTCGGCGATGGAGCTCGCGGCACCGGCGTAAATGGACTTGCGCTCGTCCTCGACGGTCGTATGGGCCTTGGCGATGATCTCCTCGGCCTCCTTGTGAGCAGCCTCGATGATACGGGCGCGCTCGGACTCGGCGTCCTTACGGGCCTCGAGGACGATGTCGGCAGCCTGACGGCGGGCGTCGGTGACGATCGAGTCGGACTCAGCGCGCTTGGCGATAGCCTCCTGCTTGGTCTTCTCGGCCTCGTCGAGGCTCTCCTCGATCTTCTTGCCGCGCTCCTCCATGGTTTTCATGATGCCCGGCAGGGCGACCTTGGCCAGCACGATCCAGATGATCAGGAAGGCGATAAGCGCCGGGATGAACTCCGCCATCTTAGGGATGAGGATGTCCGCACCGGCAGCGCCGTCCTCGGCGAACGCGGAAACCGGCATGAGCAGCGCGGCCGCGGACGCGGAGAGTGCGATCGCGCTCTTCTGGGATGAAAGATTCATACTTGACGCTCCGTGCTATTTAACGATCAGCGCGACAACGAAGCCGATCAGAGCCAGAGCCTCGCCGAAGGCGGAGCCCATGATGAAGACAGTGAACACGCGGCCCTGGACCTCAGGCTGACGGGCCATAGCACCCGTAGCACCCAGAGCAGACAGGCCGATAGCAAGACCAGCGCCGATAACACCGAGACCGTAACCGATAACTCCCACGATTCCTCCTTTGTCGTGCGTGTCTTATTTCACGCAGGATAACCTTTTTATAACTGCCGGGCTCCATGGGTACGGGCACCGGCGGTTTAACGAATTGCCTTACCTTGAAGACGCGAACGGAAGCCTACTCCTCCTCCGCGACCTCCTCTGCCTCAGAGACATACACGGCGGTAAGGACCGTGAAGACGTAAGCCTGGATAGCACCGACCACAAGCTCGATCGCATAGATCAGGATGAGGATGGCAAGCCAGGCCAGCGAAGGCAGGGCGCCGACGGCGTGCGCCGCGGAAACCTGCTGAAGCAGCGGCTGCATGAACATGCTCGCCATGATGGCGAACGAGCCCATGACCACGTGTCCTGCGAACATGTTGCAGAACAGACGGACGGCGAGCGTGATGAGGCGCAGGAAGGTCGAGAAAAGCTCGACGACCCACACGAGCACGTTCATCGGGAAGCTCACGCCCTGCGGGGCGAGGCTCTTGATGTAGCCGATCACGCCGTGAGCCTTGCATCCGTAGTAGATGAAGTACACGAAGGCGAAAATGGCGAGTGCGGCGGTGGAGCCGATTGCGCCGGTGCCGGGCTTCATTCCCGGGATCAGGCCGATCATGTTGTTGATCAGGATGAACAGGAAAAGCGAGCACAGGAACGGGAAGTGCTTCTTCCAGTTCTCACCCACGACGCCCTTGCCGATATCGTTCTCGACGTACTCGATGATGTACTCGAAACCGTTGACGAAGAAGCCCTTGGGAACCAGGGTCTGCTTCTTCTTGAACACGGCCAGGACGATCAGGAGCACGATCGTGGAGACGATCAGCCAAAACGAGTACTGCGTGATGCCGCAGCTCAGATCGCCCACGACAGGGGTGGAGCTGAACTCGCTGACCAGATGATTAATCTCATCAGGCAGCTTTTCAAAAATTTCCACGACTTACCTTTCGACCTCATGAGGATCTCGCAGCGCCTTGGCGACGCGAACCGTGCAGGCGGCCATAAAGGCCACGAAGCCGATCGCCTCGCCCAGGAGGAACATGCGAAATGCCTCTCCGAACAACACAAACACAACCAAGGTAAAGACGAGCAGGGCGATTGCCGAGACCGCCAGACTCACCATGCCCTTGAACATGTCCGCATTCTGCTTATCGTCAAGAACCGGCTTGAGCGTAAAGACAAAGGGAAGGAAGGCAATTGCGCCCGCGATGGCGCCTGCAACGATAGCGAGCAGATCGGCTATCTGAAACACTGGCGTCCTCACTTTCCTTTTTAACGCTTCACAGAACAGTTCCCGCCAAACATTGGTGACTATTGTACGAGCCAATCGCTAAAGTACAACCGAAAAAGCATCGGTTAATACGCACCTGTTCGTTTTCTTAAGACCTTCTTTATGCCGCAGGTACGGTAATACGTTTTTCTCGAACCCTGCAGGGCAAAACGTCCGTTAACAGGAGTGCGCGCGGTCGCCTTTTGTTCGTCCGCGCGCACCGTTTCTTCGTATTTGCAGCCGCGGCCGTTTAGCCCAGCGACTAGAGCGTGCCGTAGATGCGGTCGCCGGCGTCGCCCAGGCCGGGAACGATGTAGGCGGCCTCGTTGAGATGGTCATCGATGGCGCACGTATAAATATGTACGTCAGGATCCTTCTCGGTCAGCGACTTGAGGCCCTCGGGCGCGGCGACGATGCACAGCATGCGGATGTCCTTGACACCGCGCTCGCGCAGGTAGCTGATAGCCATCTCGGCCGAACCGCCCGTGGCGAGCATGGGGTCGACAACCAGGCAGATACGCTGGTCGATATCCTTGGGCATCTTGCAGTAATACTCATGCGGCTCGTGGGTGACCTCGTCGCGCTCCATGCCGATGTGGCCCACGCGAGCGGAGGGCACCAGGTCGAGGATGCCGTCGACCATGCCAAGGCCCGCACGCAGGATGGGCACGATGGCGAGTTTCTTGCCGGCAAGCTGTTTGAACGTGGCGGTAGTGATGGGGGTCTCGACCTCGACGTCTTCCATAGGCAGGTCGCGCATGGCCTCGTAGCCGTCAAAGAGCGCAAGCTCGCGCACGAGCTGGCGGAACTGGTTGGTGCCGGTGTTTTTATCGCGCAGGATCGACAGCTTGTGCTGAACGAGCGGATGATCGACAAGCGTCACACGGGACGCATCGTAGGTGACGGTCATGGGTTGATTGCCCCTTTCGTTGCGGCCGCAAAACGGCCTTGCTGACAAGGCGCGCAGCAATGTCGCCACCGCACGCCATACATTAGTTTAGCGGTTTGTTGTATCGAGCAGCCCATCGCAGCCCTACTGTGAGGTGCTGAGCGAGCGCCTGACTGCATCACGCCAGCCCGCAAGGTTTTGCTCGCGGCGCTCGGCGGACATGTGGGGAAGGAAGGTCCTAACGATCTGGGCATTTTGCTCCAGCTCTTCCAGGTCTTCCCAATAGCCGACGGCAAGACCCGCCAAGTACGCGGCACCGATTGCCGTGGTCTCCACCGTCTCACATTGCAGCACGGGGATATCCAGCAGGTCGGCCTGGAATTGCATGATGAACTCGTTGCGCGAGGCACCGCCATCGACAGACAGGCGCTCAATCGAAAGCCCCACGTCCTGCTCCATGGCGCGCAGCACGTCGTAGCTCTGATATGCCATGGATTCGCAGGCGGCACGTACGATGGTCGCACGGCTCGAGGCGCCGGTCAGACCGCACACGATACCGCGAGCATGCGGGTCCCACCAGGGAGCACCCAAACCCGCAAAGGCGGGAACGAAGTAGCAGCCCTCGTTGTCGCTAATCGAAGCGGCGAGTTGTGCCGACTCGCTCACGCTCGAGATGATGCCCATGTTGTTGCGAAGCCAGTTCATCGTTGAGCCGGCGGCAAAAATAGAGCCCTCGAGCGCATAGCTGACTTTGCCGTCCGCAGCGATACCGATGGTGGAGACCAGGCCATTCTTGGATTCGACGATCTCGTCGCCGGTGTTCATGAGCATAAAGCAACCCGTGCCATAGGTGTTTTTGGTCTGGCCGGGACGGAAACAGCAGTGGCCGAACAGCGACGCCTGTTGGTCACCCGCCACGCCCATGATGGGCGGCATGTTGGTCATGATGTCGCTCGCGACGCGGCCGTAGTCGCCCGAGCTCCAGCGAACCTCGGGCATCATGGAACGTGGAACGTCAAAGAGTGCCAGCAGGTCGTCGTCCCAATCGAGCGTATGGATATTAAAGAGTGCCGTGCGGCTGGCATTGGTGTAGTCGGTGGCAAAGACCTGGCCGCCGGTGAGGTTGTAGATGAGCCAGGTATCGATGGTGCCAAACATGAGGTCGCCCGCCGCCGCGCTTTCGCGTGCGCCGTCGACGTTGTCGAGAATCCATTGCACCTTGGAGGCCGAGAAATACGGGTCGAGCGTGAGTCCCGTGCTGGAGCGCACCAGCCCTTCTGCGCCCTGCTCGACAAGCTCGTCGATCAGAGGTGCGGTACGGCGGCACTGCCATACGATAGCGTTATAGATCGGCTGACCGCTCACGCGATCCCAGACCACCGTGGTCTCGCGCTGGTTGGAGATGCCGATGGCAGCAATGCGGTCGGAGTGGATACCGCTCTTAAACTGGACTTCCATCATGACGGCGATCTGGCTAGCAAGGACCGCCATGGGGTCTTGCTCCACCCAGCCGGGACGCGGAAAGCTGGTTTTGACGCTGCGACGTGCCTGCGCGACGATGCAGCCGTACTCGTCGACGATGGTCGCAAGTACCGAGGTGGTGCCGCAGTCGAGCGCCATGATGTAGGAACCGCCAAAGTCAAACGAGGCATCTTCCATGCCCAGGCTGCCCAGATTCAACGACATCGCTTAAACCTTTCTATTGCATCGGGTCGGACAGGACCCGTTCGATCTCTGATGCGGGAAGTGCGCCTTGGCGCAGGATCTGGAGCTCGCCGTGCTGAAACGACACGATGGTCGAGGCGTCGCGACACGGGGTCTCACCGGCGTCGACGGCGACATCGACCCCCTCCAGGATGCGACCCTCGACGGCGGCAAAGCTTGCCGGCGAGGGCGCGCCATGCGTGTTAGCGCTGGTGCAGGCAAGAGGGCTGCCGCAGGCGCGGATGAGCGCCTGCACCACGGGCGAGGCCGAAGCGCGAAGTGCCACCGTGTCGTCGGCGGCGCGCATAAAGGTCGGCACGCAGGGGGCCGCCTTGACCACGATAGTCAGGGCGCCCGGCCAGCATCGTCGGGCAAGCACGCGGGCCTCTTCCGGGATATCCACGCCATAGCGGTCGAGTGCTTCGACGCCATCGACCAGCCAAGCGACGGTTTGCGTGAGTTCGCGTTGCTTGAGAGTGAAGATACGGCGATAGCCGGTGCCGAGCGCAGGAACTGCGGCGCTATTGACGGCAGCCTGCGGATCGCGCGGCCACGATGGGAATTCGCTTGTATCTTGGGGCACGGCGTCCGAGAAGGCGTTGACTGCCACGGCGACACCGTAGACGGTCTCGGTCGGGATCAAAGCCAGGCCGCCGCGGCCGAGCACCTCGGCCGTGCGCTCGACGGCAAGCCGATGCGGCTCGCGCGTTCCCTCGTATACCCGATAGACCGTCTGCATGTGTATGCCAGCCCCTTACGCTCTGGTGCAAGTTTGTTTACTGTGGGGCATTCTCGCACGAAACGTTCAACCTATTTGCCCAGAGCGCATGTTGGTTTGGTGAGCGGCTCTAGTAGTCGGTGAAAGTGAGGGGGTTATTGGACTGCGACGAACTTCTTTGGCCTGCCGGCGTGGCGTTCTTGGGCGGCGTAGCGCTCGATGCTGTCTATCGTTATCATCCGACGGCCGTCGACGAGTTCAACATCGAGCTTTCCGGCTTTGACCAGCGCGGTAATCCGCGGAGCGGAGACTTTGAGGTCCAGCGCTGCGTCTTTAAATGTTCGGCACGCCGCTTCCCGAGCGTCCTCGTGGTCGATTTCGACTGAAAGGGCCACGACCTCGGCCGAGCGTTCGTACCCTGCCGGAGTCAAACCGTTGTTGAGGTCGTCGGCCAAAAACGCCATCAGTGCCTCGGTAGCATGGGCAATCGCTTCTTCGCGCGTATCGCCATCGGCAAAGGCGCCGGGAATCTGCGGGAAGCTAGCGCAGTAACCGTCGTCTTCTTTTATGAGAACGCAGTCATAGGTAAATCGCTGCCTCATTTTGCCTCCAACTACCATCCAGCTTGGCGACGAATACTTGCCCACGTGCCCTTCTTTGGTCGATCACCACCAGAGCCGTTCACGGTGACAACACGGTCACCAGAAACATACTTAGCATGACTACCGACTTGCGCGACCTTCACGAATCCATCGTGCTTGAGTAGGGCAATGATTTCCCGAAAGGTAGGAGGTTGCATGGGCCGACCTCTTTCAGCCGTCCTAATTATAAACTAATTTATAATTTTTGCTAACCAGTTAATAAATATTACTGGCGCTGTTTGGGCTCGGTGACGATGGCTCGGACGATGCGGGGGCGATCGGTGAGGTCGTGGACGATGCGCACGTCCGACAGACCCGCTTGGCGGCAGAGCTCGGCCGCAGCGTCGAGCGCGCCCTCGTAGAGCTCGCAGGCAAACAGGCCGCCGGCGCGCAACATGTAGGGCGCCGCGTTGAGCAGGCGGCGGAAGATATCGAGGCCGTCGGCACCGCCCTCGAGCGCCAGATCGGGCTCAAAGTCCTTGACCTCGTGCGGCAGCGAGCGCATGACATCGGTGGGGATGTAGGGCGGGTTGGAGACGAGTACGTCAAAGGTGCCCCACTCTTCACGGGGAATGGAGCTCACCAGGTTCGTGAGGCTGAAGGCGACCTCGTCGGACGTGAGGCCAAGCGCATCGCGGTTTTTGGTAGCAAGGTCGATGGCGCGCGGCTCGATATCGGTAGCAGTGCAGGTGACGTGGCCGCGACGCTCCCAGGCGATCGAGAGCGAGATACAGCCCGTGCCGCAGCCGACCTCGAGAACGCGGGCAGTGCGGGGCTCGGCTGGGGCAGGCGCAGCGGCATCCTGAGCTGAAACCGTCTCCTGGTCGGCGCCCTCGATGGCGATGTCGTATTCGTCGAGCTCGGGCTCGGCGGCTTTTGCGGCTTCGGCTTCTGCCGCCTGCGCGGCGGCTTCCTCGGCCTCGCGATCGGCCAGTTCCTCGGCATAAGCGCGACTGCCCAGCACATCGCCGCCTAGCGCCGCCTCGTCGGCAGCTGTGAGGTTGGCGGCACGGCGCTCGGCCGTCGCTCGCTCGTCGGCCAATGCGGCCTCGGCCTTGCGTGCCTGCTCGACCTCATCGTTCCAAGGCAGCTCAACACGCTGACGGGCAGCGGCCTCGGGGCTCAGTACCTCGGCATCCAGATAATTGAGGACTTCCTCGACGAGCATCTCGGTCTCGGGGCGCGGAATGAGCACACCGGGGGCGCACGCGACGTCGATCATGCGAAACTGCGTGCTGCCCGTGATGTATTGCAGCGGCTCGCCCTTAGCGCGGCGGACAACGGCCGCATGCATGGTCTCGAGCTGGGCCGCGTTAAGCGTCTCGTCCATACGCATATATAGGTCAATGCGCGCCAGGCCCGTGGCGGCGCACAGCAGCCACTCGGCAGAAAGACGGGGGTGCTCCTCGCCGCGCTCGGCCAGGTACTCCTTGGTCCACTCGAGACAACGCTTGATGGTCCAAATCTCGTTTGCCATGGGGCCCTCCCCTCTTAAGCGCCGGACGGCGCGCGAATGTCGGAGCAGATTGTAAGCGAGGCCAGCGCTTGGCAAGGGGCGATTGAAGGCGATTATCGAGAATCAGCCCAGAATTTTGCACCGAGCTCGCTCAAAGTGTTCATTCGCTGACGTCTAAATTTGCATTCGTCAAGCTTTTGGCAAGGTTGCCCCAAAACTGACCAATATCTAACCAAGAACTTGCCACATCGCTTGACGCACGACCCATCAAAAATCGCCCCGCGATTTCTTGGACGTTTTTTCGAGCAATATTTTCAATTGCAGATGCATGCCGTTAATTGCTTTAAGCAGGTAAGCAGCTCAAAGGCCATCAAAACCGATTGAATAACATCTCAAAGCAATGTCCCCAATGACTCCCTACGGATCATTTGACAACCAAGGAAACGCCGATGTTTTGGCAATGCCAGCGAGCGACGTCCAGAGCGAACAAGTTGGCATGAAAAAGGCAAGGCATAGACCTTCTGGTCATGCCTTGCCTTTTGAATGACAAATTGTCGCTCTGGACGGCGCGCAGCGTCGGCTGGTCCGCCGTTCGGTAGAACGGCGGAACTTAGACTGCCTGTGCCAGCTTCTCGGCACGCTCGGCGGCGGCGAGCGCCTCGATGACGGTGCCGAGCTGGTCGCCCAGGAGGACGCCATTGTAGGTGGAGTTGAAACCGATGCGGTGATCGGTCACGCGGTCCTGGGGCTGGTTGTAGGTACGGATCTTCTCGGAACGGTTGCCGTGGCCGATCTGGCTCTGGCGCTCGGCACCAAGCTCTGCCTGCTGCTTCTCGAGTTCCATCTCGTACAGACGGGCGCGCAGCATCTGCATGCAGACCTCGCGATTCTGAATCTGGGAGCGCTGCTCCTGCGACTGCACCACGGTGTTGGTGGGCAGGTGGGTGATGCGCACGGCGGAGTAGGTGGTGTTAACGCACTGACCGCCAGGGCCCGAAGCGCAGTAAGTGTCGATGCGCAGGTCAGACTGGTTGATCTGGACGTCGATCTCCTCGGCCTCGGGAAGCACGGCGACGGTTGCCGTGGAGGTCTGGATACGGCCCTGGGACTCGGTCTTGGGAACGCGCTGGACACGGTGTACGCCGGACTCAAACTTCATGACGGAGTAGACGCGGTCGCCCTCGACCTTGAACTCGATGGACTTAAAGCCGCCGGCCTCGCTGGGGCTGGAATCGAGCACGGTGGTCTTCCAGCCGCGCGACTCGCAGAAGCGCTGATACATCTTGTACAGGTCGCCGGCGAAGATGGCCGCCTCGTCGCCACCGGCGGCGGAGCGAATCTCGACGATGGTGTTCTTGTCGTCGTTGGGGTCGCTCGGGATGAGCATATACTTAATGTCTTCCTCGAGCTGGGGAAGCTTGGCCTCGTTTTCGGAGATGTCCATCTGGAGCATCTCCTTCTCATCGGCATCGGTAGTATCGTGGAGCATTTCCTTGGCAGCCTCGATGTCATCGAGCGCGCCGATGTACTCGCGCGAGGCGGCGATGAGGTCGGACTGGTGCGCGTACTCCTTGTTGAGACGCGTGAACTCCTTGATGTCGGAGGCAACGGCCGGGTCGGAAAGCTTCTTCTCGAGCTCCTCATAGGCCTTGATGATCTTTTCGAGCTTGTCGCGCATGGCGGGACTCCTTTATATGCGTGAAGGTGAAAATCGGCAGAATTGATGGGGCGCATGGCGCCACTGCGGGGGTAAGCCCGGCTAGAGCATGTCGATCTTCAGATACATGCGCATCCCTTCGCGTGTGGGGTACATAGTTGCGATCTAACCCATACATGATAGCGTGCGCAGGCAAACCTGCATATAACCCGCACGGAATGAGTGGACGTAGCCGTTGGGTACGTTCCTTAACGACTAGTCGTTTAAGAGCGTCCCCAACGGCTAACAAAGGGACTGTCGCTTTGTCAGATTCTAGAGCGTGTGGAGTAGGGCGATGAGGAAGCGTACGCCCTGGAGGTAGGCGCGGCGGGTGATGCGCTCGTTGGTGCCGTGGACGCCGCGGTCGCACTCGTCATCGTCGACCACAAACGCCGAAAAACGAATGCATTCGGAGCAAATGTGCTGGTAGTTGGCAGCGTCGGTCGCGCCGATCACGGTCGAGGGAACAATCGCCAACGGCTCGGATGATCCGTTTTCCTCCGTCCCCTTTGGATCGCGGAAATAGCGGGCGGCGATGGAGCGAACCGCCTCGAGGCCGGGACCACCGATGCGCGGGGACGGCGAGGGCTCGGAGCTGCCGGGGCCCAGCTCCACTTCGACACGACCGGCAAGGTCCGCCCCGGCAACCGCCTCACGGCAGCGCGCCACAACGTCGGCCACGCTCGTGCCCTCGAGCATGCGGAAGTTAATGCTGGCCCACATATCCTGTGGCATCACGTTAGCGCCAGCGCTGCCGCCCTCGATCTGCGTGGGCGCGCAGGTAGTGGTCACGAGCGGGTAGAGTTTTTTGCTGGCGAGGCACTCGCACACGATGGTGTCCTTGTTGGAGGCAATCTCGTCGGCCGAGTAGAGCCCCAGCTCGACAAGCTGTGCGGCAAGCAGATCGGTCACACGCGTCGGCCACTCGATATCGCAGATTGCGGCGATAGCGCGGCTCAGTACCTCGAGCGATGTGCCGCCGTAGGGGTTGGACGAATGCCCGCCCTCGCTCTTCGTCTTGAGCACAATATCGGCGTAGCCCTTCTCGGCAAGGTCGGCATGCATAAGCCAGCCCTCGCCCGCGCCGTACTCGGCAGCCGAAACGATACGGTAGTCACCCTCGTCGATCAGGTATTCAAGTTCAATACCGCGCTCCTCGAGCACGCGACCGATCGCCCCCGCGCCGTACTGCGTGGTTTCCTCGTCCTGGCCAAAAGCCAGCAGCAGCGAACGCTTGTGCTCCCAACCGTGCGCCAACGCATACTCAACCGCCTCGAGAGTACCTGCGACCTGGTCTTTCATGTCGATAGCGCCGCGACCCCAAATGTAGGTGTCGTCCACCTGTCCGCTAAAGGGAGCATGCGTCCAGTCGGCCTCGGTGCCCGGCACCACGGGGACCACGTCCATGTGGCCCATGAGCATGACGGGTTTGAGGGCGGGGTCGGAACCGTCAAGCGTCACCAACAGCGAATGGTCGACAAGCTCGACCTCGCCCGCCGCGAACACGCGCGGCCAGGCCTGCTGCATATAGGCGCGCAGGTCGTCGAAGGGCTGCCAATCCACCGCCTCGGCATCCATGCTCGAAATGGTCGGAAACGACAGCACACGGCCCAGGCGCTCGCATGCGCCGGCCTTGTCCAAATCGGCAAAATCATCCTCATGCGCAAAGAAGCGCCAAACCTCGGCCATGACATCCTTTCGATTGTGATGACGAGGGCCGCCCCACCGGAGCGGCCCTGCCACATAAGCGTTTGCGATCGGTTATTTGTCCTCGAGATAACGCGAGAGGAACTCGCGGGTGCGCTGGTGTTTGGGGTTGCCAAAGAGCTCGGCCGGCGCGGCGTCCTCGAGCACCACGCCCTTGTCCATAAAGACCACGCGGTCGGACACCGTGCGGGCAAAGGCCATCTCGTGCGTGACGACAACCATGGTCATGCCGTCGGCCGCGAGCTTGCGCATGACCTCGAGCACCTCGCCCACGATCTCGGGGTCGAGTGCCGAAGTCGGCTCGTCGAACAGCATGATCTGCGGACTCATGCACAGGGCGCGAGCGATGGCCACGCGCTGCTTTTGGCCACCGGACAGGCGACCCACGGCGGCGTGCGCGAACTTTTCGAGTCCCACGCTCGCCAGATGCTCCATCGCGACCTTCTCGGCCTCGGCCTTGCTCATCTTTTTGAGCGTGACGGGCGCGAGCGTGCAGTTGTCGAGCACATCCATGTTGTTGAACAGGTTAAAGCCCTGGAACACCATGCCGATGTCCTCGCGGAGTTTATTGATATTGCAGCGCTCGGCCGTAAGGTCCTGGCCGTGGAACCAGATGTGGCCCGCGTCCGGGGTCTCGAGCAGGTTGAGGCAGCGCAGAAAGGTCGATTTGCCCGAACCCGAAGCACCGATGATGGTGACGACCTCGCCGGGATTGACGGACAAGTCGATACCCTTGAGCACCTCGAGCGAGCCGAAGCTCTTGCGCAGGCCCTCGACGCGGATGAGTGACTCTTTAGTTTGTGCGGCGGCCGCGGTGCCGGTAGTGGCGGTATCTGCCATGATGATTCTCCTCGTCTTAAGCCTAGTTAGAGCTGGGCAGCGTGGCAGGAGCCTCGGCGCCGAGCTTTTTGCCAAAGGCCTCGAGCAGGCGGCTCGCCACGAGCGTCAGGATCAGGTAGACCACGAGCGCCACGCAGTAGACCTCCATCTGGCGGTAGTACACGCCGGCGACGGTGGTGGTGGCATACATGAGGTCGAACACGCCGATGACCGAGAGCACCGACGAATCCTTGATGTTAATGATGAGCTCGTTGGTGAGCGCCGGAATCGCGTTTTTAATGCCCTGGGGGAACACGACCTTGCGCATAGCCTGCCACTGCGAAAGCCCCAGCGAGCGCGCTGCCTCGGCCTGGCCGGGATCGATGGACTCGATGCCGCCGCGCAGGACCTCCATCATGTAGGCGGTGGAGTTGAGCGAGATGGTGACGAGGCCGGCGGTGAAGGTACTCCAAATCTGGTTGGCCTGGGCGGTCTCGAAGCCCATGCCACGCAAAACGGTGAAGCCCGCGTAATAGATGAGCAGGCCCTGGACCATCATGGGCGTGCCGCGCACGATGGTGGAGTAGACGGTCGCAAAGCCGCGGCCGATGCTCTTAAAGAAGCGCACCAGGTCGTTGTCTACGCGGTCGAAGGTCTGAATACGCAGGAACACAAAGAGCAGCGCCAGGAAGAATGCGATGACGGTGCCGAAGGTGGCAAGCGCGATGGTGATCTCGATGCCACGGATGAAGAAGTCGCCGCTCTTGTAGGTCATGTAGACCAAGCTCGACAAAAAGTCGCTGGGGTTGGAATCCGAGACAATGCTCACCTGCACCAGATCGATAAACGACATGACGCAGCGGTCGACAAAGAAGATCGCCGCGATGACGACCACGACATAGCTGCCCAGGCGCGCGCCGCGACGGAAACGCTCAGATGCAAACGGCGACGTTTCGCGATAGTCGCTCCAGTGCATAACCTTGGTGACGAGCGCTGCCGCCGACACGACGATCCAGGCCCAAAGAATCGCCCAAAGGCAATCCTGGAAGATGCCGGTGGGCGCCAAAAAGCTCAGCGGCGTGGGGTTGCGCTGGCTAAATGCCAAGCCGAGCGCCGCGATAACGCTCGTGCCCAGGTACACATAACGGTGGTCGGCCTTGATAAAGGAGGCCAGACGATTGATGCCTTTCATGCTGCCTCCCTATGCCGGCTGACGGTCGAGGCACGCGTCCCACATTTGGTCGCGCTCCTCTTGGCTAATGCCCTTGAGTGTCTTGTCGATGAGCTTAAGCAGTTTGTCCGAGCCCTTGCGGCAACCGACATTTGCCGTGACCTCCTGCTTAAAGCCCTCGCCCTCGGCAAAGTGGATGGGGACGATACCGGGATTTTGGGCCATATAGCCCTTTTCGTTCTCCGTGTTGTAGGTCACGGCGTCGCACGTGCCCTGCAGCAGATTCGAGAACACCGTGGGGACCGAATCGACCGGGTTCTTGTGCACAACGCCCGGAATCTCGTCGATGACGGTATCGAGCATGGTGTCCTTTTGGCCGAGCACCGTGGCACCGCTGAAGTCGCTGAGCTTGGTGGCGTTTTGGTAGGGCGAGCCCTCTTTTACGAACAGGCCAAAGTAGCCAATGAAGTACGGGTCGGAAAAGCCGACGGACTCCTCGCGCTCGGGCGTGGCGCTCATGCCGGCGATGATGAGGTCAATCTGGCCGTTGTTGAGCGAGTCGATAAGGCCCGAGAAGCTCTGCTTGACGGCAACGGGCTCGCCGCCGAGAGCCTTGCAGACGATCTTGGCGATCTGCACGTCGTAGCCATCGGCATAGGCGCCCTGCACGTTGTCGATGGGGATCGTGAACTCGCTGGCCTCGGAAACCTGCCAGTTGTACGGGGCGTAGGCCGCCTCCATGCCGATGCGGATCTTATCCTTGCCGATAACGGAATCGGACAGGTCATCGCGACCGCCGCCCGTCGTGGGCTGAACTACTTCCAGCGTGGAGGGACGCTGGCAGCCGGCAAGTGCGCCGGCGACGACAGAAGCGCTCGCAGCGAGAGCGCTACCCAAAAAGATGCGACGGCTGCATACCGGCTGTGGATGCGCGTCGCGTTGATGGGGAGAATGCATAATCTGCCTTCCCTGTTGAATCGTATGCTGACGACTTAACAGGATATACGCCAGCGACCAGCAGCGCAGCACAAGCTCGAAAAATTAATAGACACACGGTAGTCATTGGGAGCGTCGATGTTTTGGCAATGCCAGCGAGCGCCACCCAGAGCGAACAAGTTAGCATGAAAAAGGCAAGGCATAGACCTTCTGGTCATGCCTTGTCTTTTGAATGACAAATTGTCGCTCTGGGTGGCGCGCAGCGTCGACCGGTCCGTCGTTCGTTAGAACGGCGGAACCTCTAGAGCAAGGTGACGCTAAAGCTGCGGACGTCCGTCTCGCCCGGCGCCAGCGTGATGGTGTTGACCTTGTGCTCAAAGATGTCGTCCTCGGTGTCCATGGTGGTGTGACCGGTCCAGGGCTCGAGCGCCACAAACGGGGCGTCGTTGGCGGCAGACCACACGCCGATGTACTTAAAGCCCTCAAAGTCGATCTTGACGCCGTGGCCCGACTTGCGGCCGCGCAGCGTGAGCGTGGAACCCGGGACATCGGTGAACATGATGGCATCGTTATCGAAGCTGCGGTGCGTGATGGGCAGCACGTCCGAGTTATCGGGAGCCTTGTAGCTGCCCTCGAACGTCATAAGACCGTCGGGCGTGATGATGGGGGCCTCGTTAGTCCAAGCCTCGGTAAACGCCAGCTCGTAATCCTCGAACGCCTCGTCTTCGGCACCGGGGGCGGGCACGTTGAATGCAGGATGACCGCCCACCGAGAACGGCAGGGCCACGTCGCCGGTGTTGGTGACGGCAAAGGTCTGCGTGAGCGTGGCGTCGCCGGTCAGGGCATAGGTCATGTTGAGCTTAAAGTGAAACGGAAAGGCCTTGAGCGACTCGGGCGTGTCAGTGATCTCGTACGTTACCGAGGAGCCGTCCTCCGAAACCTCGACCAGCTTGTGCTCGACGATGCGCGCGAGTCCGTGGCGCGGCATCTCGCAGGTGCCGGCCGCAGACGTTGCCGTGTTGTTGCGCAGCGAGCCCACAATGGGGAACAGGATGGGCGCATGCTTGCCCCAAAAGGTGGGATCGCCCTGCCACAGATACTCGTTGCCGTTGAGGGCAAGGCTCGTGAGCTGGGCACCCATGGAATCGATGGCCGCGGTGAGGCCGCCGCGCTTGATGGTAGTGACGGTGGACATGCTACTTCCTCCAATAGTAAACAACGGTGTCGAGGGCTATTGTCCCACTCTTGGCGGCGGGGTTGAGCGACAGGTGCAGTTATTGAGCAATAGCGTAAAGGTCAAACCCGCCCTGCGGCGTGCTATCGACCGTATCGGGCGCCTGTGAATTAAAACTCACCGGAACCATGCGCTTTGAGGCACGGTAACGCGTGCCGTCGGTGGCGACGGGCGGCTCATCGACCGTGAGCTCGTAGTCGCCGGGCTTGAGCTCGATGCCGTCACCTTCGGAATTGACGTATTGGTACTCGTCGATCGCTTGCCCCTTGAGCGTGCGACCCACGATATGGACGAGCATCTGGCTGTCGCCGCGCGCGGTGTCCCACGTCGCGCCGTCCTTGACCTCGACCGATACATGCACCGAGCGCGTGCGGCTGAGCGATTGTTCGACGGACATCTCGACCTTGGCGGCGTCTTTTCGTTGTTGTTCAACATGGCTCCAGACGTTTCCAATTACCGAGCATGCGATAACGCCGGCCATGAAGGCGATGAGGATGGGGCCGAGCGGAGAGCGACGGCCCGCGTCCTCCTCGCGAGCCAGGTCGGGGCGACGTGTGGGCGCGGGTGCTTGAGCACCCTGCGAGGGCACGTCGAGAATGCTGAAGGATGCCGTGCTGTCGGGATCGATAGTGTGACGCGGCTGCGGGGTCTTTGCCGGCGAGATGGACATGTCGGCTGGCTCACCGAGTGTGGCCGTGGCATCGGCCTTAGCTTCATCGGCCTCGGCTTGGGCCCAAGCCTGCTCAAAGGTCAGGGGCTCGGCGGCATCGGAGGCGGCGTCAGGCTCGACAGCAGCATCGTTGCCGGCCTCGCCCTCGTCGCTCGACACGTCACGCGGCGCGGGCTCGTCCCACTCCTCGTCCGGAGCCTCGCCCTCGCTATACCACCATTCAAAGTTATCGATATCCATACGGGGCGCCCCTTAAGCCTCGCAAATAAACACTTGCCAGCCTTATACCCCCAGATGGCACGGGAGCTCGCCGGCACAGACAGGAAAAGCGTCACAACATTCGACGCTTTTCCTCGTTTTCGAGATTTTCATCAAATGTTGTGACGGTTTGGGCAGCAGCCACACCACGAATGTGACAAAGGGACTGTCCCTTTGTCACATCTGGAGGGTAACAGGGATTTGGATGCAGCAAAAGTCCTCTTGGTGGGACTCGTCGTAGCTCGTGGTATCGAGGTAGCAAAAGTCGAAAGCGTTGCCAACGGGCTGGAGCGCGTGCTCGTCCATGCAGGCAACGATGGCGCGGATGCCCTCGGGCTCGTACGGCATACCCCAGCGGCTCATGCACAGGTATGTGCCCTCGGGCAGCACTTCGATGCCGATCTCTGCCAGCTCGGCGGGATCGCTCGGCAGCAGTTCCTCGGCACCGCGCGGCAGCACGGCAAAGGAGCCCGCGCCGGCGATAGGGTCGTCGGAATGCAGCGCCTCACGACGCAGCATGGCACCCCAGCCGCGCATAGGGCGCGTGCCCGTCAACGCACGCATGCGCAGGATGGCCCGCATGAGCGTGGGGTGAAGCATCGAGCGGCCGCGCTCGATATCGCCTGGAAACTCCTCAAAGACCACGTAGCGACGCTCAAACTGCTTGAGCTCCGGCCTGCCCTCGCGCTCGCGCCAGTAAACCGCCTCGTCGTAAAAGCTCAGGCGCTCCTGCACGCTCGCGCGCTCGGCTTTGAGGCCGGCGATCTGTTCATCGAGCGCTTGCACCCGCGAGCGCAGGTGATCGGTCATCTCGCTAATGTCGAACGTCGAGGCTAGGCGGTCGATCTCATCGAGTTCGAGCCCCAGGTCACGTAGCATGCAGATCAGACGCATGAGCGGGATCTGCGTGGGCGAATAGAAACGGTAGCCCTTTTCGTTAACCACGGCGGGTTTAAACAGACCGATCTTGTCGTAGTAGATGAGCGTTTGGCGCGAAACGTTAAACAAGCTCGCCATCTCGCTAATCGCATACATGCCCGTCTGCATAGGTCCTCCCGACACATCCCTTTTGCGCACAAAGCCCGCCGCCCACAGGGGCAGCGGGCTCAAACACTACTCGTATCCTACCCTAAAGACGCCTATGACCAGCGCTTATAGTTTGCGCATGACACGCCGACGGCCTCGAGCGCCTTGGCGGCGATGTGATGCACCGCGTCATCGAGCGTGGCGGGGCCGTTGTAAAACGTGAGCATGGGCGGCATGAGCATGACGCCCGGCACGCGCGCCAGGCGCGCCATGTTGTCGATGTGAATGGCGCTGAAGGGCGTCTCGCGCACCATGAGCACCAGGCGGCGCTGCTCTTTCATCTGCACGTCGGCCGCGCGCAGCAACAGGTTTTCGCTGTAGCCGCTTGCGATGCCGGCGAGCGTCTTCATGGAGCACGGGGCCACGATCATGCCGTCGACCGGATAGGTGCCGCTTGCGATGGCGGCGCCGATGTTCTTGTTGTCGTAGACCGCATCGGCATAGCACGCAAACTCATCGAGCGTCATGCCGAGCTCCTGCTCGATGGTGATCTCTCCCCCGCGCGTGACGACAAGCGCCGACTCGGCACCGGCCTGACGCAGGCATTTGAGGCACTCAAGACCCAGCGCGGCGCCGCTGGCACCAGAAACGCCAACGACAATGCGACGAGGACGGACAGAAGGCTCAGGCATGGCGACTCCTTAACTACTTGGTAGGGCTACGTACTAGAAAGCGAGCTCTGCTGCCCACTTGTCCAGGTCGATCTCCATGAACTGCGAGCGAATGAAATTCTTCTTGAGGTCGAACGGAACCGTGCAGTCGAAGATGGCCTTGCAGGCGATGCCGTGCTCGCGAATCGTGGGGTCGAACGCGGGGTCGTTGGACGGGTCGAGCACGTGGCAGTGGCAGCCGGGGATGGTGATGAGGTCGACGTCGGCCTGGAAGCGCGTGGTCATGGCCCACATCACGTCGCTCATATCAAAGATGTCGACATCCTCGTCAACCAAGATCACATGCTTGAGCTCGGAGAATGCCGAGAAGGCGAGCATGGCGGCGTTGCGCTGACGGCCCTCGTCATTTTTGCTCGACTTCTTAAACTGCATGATGGCAACGAACTTGCCGCCGCCGCAGGGTGCAGCGTGGACGTTGAGCAGGCGGCCCGGGATAGCGGTCTCGACCATCTTGTAGATGGAAGCCTCGGTGGGGATACCGGCCATGGACACGTGCTCGTGCGAAGGGCCGATGCAGCTCTCCATAATGGGGTTGACACGCGTGGTGACGGCGGTGATCTTGATCACCGGGCAGACCTTGGCGCCACCGGTGTAACCGGGGAACTCGGGCATGGCGTAGCCGTGGCCGTTGACGTCCTCGTTGATGGTCTCGTCGTGCATGAGGTAGCCCTCGAGCACGTACTCGGCATTGGCAATGCACTTCTGCGGAACGGTGACGCAGTCGGCAAGCTCGACGGCGTGGCCGCGCAGGGCACCGGCGATCTGCAGCTCGTTGAAGCCGAGCGGCGTGGTGGGAGCCTCGAAGCCGCAGCACATGTACACGGCGGGGTCCAGACCGATGGAGATGGAGATGGGCATATCCTCGCCACGCCGGCAGTACTCGTCAAAGAACGCGCCCAGGTGACGGCTGCCGGGGGTAATCCACATGGCGAGCTTGTCCTTGTCGACGCAGGAGAAACGGTGGATGGTCACGTCGGACTGGGAGCCGTCGGGGCTCGTGCCGTAGGCGAGGCCCATGGTGATGTAGGGGCCGCCGTCGACGGGCGTGTTGGTAGGAGCGGGAACGATCTTGCGCAGGTCAAAGCCCTCGTCGGTCGCCTTGTACACGACCTCTTGGCAGTCGACGTGCGCACCCTCGGCGATCTGCTCGGGCGCGATCAGGTTCTCGAAGCGCTTGCCGATCTCGAGGCCCAGGTGCTCCTCGTCCAGGTCGAGCAGAGCGGCAACGCGCTTGCGGCTGGCAAGCATGCCGATGCAGACCTTGGCATCGTCAAAGCCCTTGACGTTGTTGAAGACCATCGCCGGACCCTCTTTGGTCGGGCGCATAACGGTGCCGCCGGCGCCGACGTGACGGTAGACGCCCGAGACCTCGGCGTCCGGGTCGACCTGAGTGTCGGTCTCGAGCAGCTGGCCCGGCATCTCGCGCAAAAAGTCGAGCGCGGAGCGCAGGTCGTGGATCTGGGAAGCATCGGTAGTGGACATAGCATGCTCCTTTCGGGAGAGTGCCCGGCGGCGAGGATGCCGCCGGGCTTGGTAACGTAATGGGGCCGCAGCGCTCATAGATGGGGCGCTCGGGCACTCGCAGTTCAAGCACTCGGCTAATTACAGCCAAGCACTCGACTGCTTACATCAGGCCAAAGAGGTGGAACCAGGCGGCCTCGACCAGCACGACGATAAAGACGACCGCGGTGAGGGGAATACCCATGCGCATGGCCTCTTTGGAGGTGTAGCCGCCGGCGTCCTTGCCCTCGCCGATAAGGATCGGCAGGTTGTGGAACGGCAGGATGTAGTGGATGTTGATGGACGTGAAGACGATGAGCGCCACGGCAAGCGGGCTTACGCTGGAGCCGGCCGCGAAGCTGATGAACGCCGGCACGCACACACCGAGCACGGCCATGACCGAGCCCATGAACATGTGGATGATCATGGAGAGCGCGGCGACGAGCAGGGCGAACAGGAAGATGTTCTCGGGCACGGAGCTGGGAAGCACGACGTCGGCGATCCAGGCGTTCATGCCGGTGGCGCCGCCCACGGAACCCACGGCCATGGCGGCCGTCAGGAACATGAGGGACTTGATGTCGACAGCGTTCCAGCTGGCAGGAGTGAGAACCTCGCCGATGATGGGCATGGCGAGCGCGACACCGATGGCAAGCGTCACCCAGCCGATGTAATCGCCCGAGACGGTGAGCCACAGCGCGATGGCGATGACAAGCCACACGACGGTGCGGATCTCCTTAACGGAGAGCTTGCCGAGCGCGGCCTGCTTGGCCACGATCTGCTCGCGATCGTAGACGAGCTCCTTGCTGGGCTTAAAGAGGAAGAGACCCAGGAACAGGGTGTACAGCAGCGCGACCAGCATAGGCACGCTCATGTACAGGAACCAGTCGACAAAAGACGGGCTCATGCCGCCGGCCTCGGCGCTGTACTGCGCGACGAGCGGGTTGAGCGTGGAGTCGCCCGTCAGGAAGAACATGGAGCCCGGGGCAGCAGCGGCAAACACGAGGAAGCCGAGCTTGCCGCGGTCGTCGTCACCGTAGCCGGCGGACTCGGCAATGACCGAGACGACGGCGAGGATGAGGAAGGCGCGGGGGAACGGATGCGGGATCAGCAGCGACAGCACAAAGGTGAGCGCGAAGATTGAGATGATGAGCGACTTGGCATCGCGCACGAACTTGAGCATAAACGCATAGGCGATGCGCTCGCCCAGGCCCGACTCCTTGACCGCGCTGGCGATGAGGTAGGCGCCGATGACGAGCCACATGGTGGCTTTGGTCCACGAGCTAAACGTGGAGGCGACCGTCGCCGAGATGCTCGCGACACCCGTGTCGTCCACGCACACCTTGAACAGAACGAGCAGCGCGCAATAGAGCAGGCCCACAAAGCCCGGCTGTGCCACGCCACACGCCCAGAACACCACCGTGGCGAGCGTCAACGCCAGACAGGTCTGACCGCCGACCGTAAGCTCGACCGTCGAGCTCAGCTCCGCCAAAGGAAGAAACTTCACCAGCAAAAAGACAACGATACCCAGCACAAAGCCAATTTCGCGCTTGGTGATCTTAAACGCCTTCTTTTCCGCTTCCATCTCCCCACCTTTCTTGTTGGGGGCGCTCCGGATTCGCGGCCACGTTGCCACTTAAAAAGGGGCGCCCGTTATCGGACACCCCTTACGTTGCGCTGTGTTGTGGCAATACAGTCAAGCGGGATTTTTGGATGAGAAGCGATCCTCTGGACAAAAAGCGTCACAACATTCGACGCTTTTCCTCGTTTTCGAGATTTTCATCGAATGTTGTGACGGTTTGGATGTGGCAAAGGGACTGTCTTTTGTTTCACATAGCGAGATCCGTACGGATGGATGGGTCGCTGAGGGCCTCGCGGAGCCAGGGGGCCAGCTGCTCGGGGTGACCCTGCAGGTAGCCTTTAAGCTCGGACGGGGCCACGCGGCGCACTTCCGAGATCTCCTCTTGGTTGATGTGCAGCTCGCCCGGCTCAACATGGGCTGCGAACACCTCGCACCATTCGCACTCGCAGCGGCCGTCACCGTGGTCCTCGCGGTAGGTCACGTGACCGAGGTGTTTGAGCTGGTCGGGTGCGCGCGTGATGCCGAGCTCTTCGTTGATGCGGCGCGCCGTCGCGGCGACAACGTCCTCCCCGGGGAGCGGATGGCCGGCACAGCTATCGGCCAGCACCCCGCCCCACAGGCGTTTGAGCGGACTGCGACGACAGAGCAGCAGGCGTGCGTCTTCGCCCTGGCCCTCGACCAGAAGCGTCAGAAATGCCTGATGCAGGATTCCCTCGCCGGTATGGGCCTCGATGCGGTCGACGGGGCCAAGCGCCTCGCCGGTCGCGGCATCGACCGCCACGACCTCGGCGCCTGCGCCGCCCTCATCCCAGCCGGCGCGCAGAATGCGGGCTGCGGCCTCCTCGAGCGCGGCGATGAGTTCCTTGGTGGTATCGAGCATGCGCCGCAAGTCGTCCGCGGTCGCGTTCTCCACATGAAAACCCGTGCTTGCAACTACCGGCACGCCAAAGCGCGTGGCCAGCGCCGCCGCAATATCGTGCGCCGGGATCTCGTCTCGATGGCACGGAACGGCCAGGATGCTCACCGTCGCCGTACGGCCGGGCTCGGGGCGAGGAATGGCCTGCGCCGTGGCGCCCAGGTGCGCAAACTCCGGCGAGCAGGCGTACACCGCCATGCCTCGCGGCGTCACCGTCAACTGGGCCTCGAGCGCAAACTTGCCCTCGCCCACTACAACCTTTGTCGTGTGCATACCCATGGGATCTCCTGTCGCCCGCAATGTACCTGAGACCATCTTCGCCTGTATTGCGACTATACAGGCAAGCGCAGCCTGCGACAAAGGAGGCAGGCACCTGACACATTCTGTTAGAGTTGCAGGGATTGAATCCCGCTTATTCATGCGACATTGGAGTGACAACCTTGACCGCCGCAACCACGCCTAAAAGTAAGTCAACCGCCGCCGCGCTCTCCCCCGCGCGCACCAGGCTCTGCCTGGCGCTGCTCGTGCTGCTGGGATTCTCGCTCGGCTGCTCCGAGTTCGTGGTCATCGGCATCGAAAGTGACTTGGCGACGGAACTCGGCATATCGCTTGCCGCTGCGGGCCAGCTCATCAGCGTTTTTGCACTGGTCTACGCCATCGCGACGCCGGTGCTTGCGCTCAGCACGGGGCGCTTCCGTCGTTACCAGCTGCTCGTGTGCTACAGCATTATCTTTGTGCTCGGCAATCTGGTCATGGCGTTGGCGCCCAACTTCCAGGTACTGTTTATCTCGCGCATTGTCCTGGGATCCGTCTCGGGCGCACTGCTCGCCGTGGGCGTGACGTACATCCCCGAGCTGCTGTCCCCGCAGCAAACTTCGCTTGCCATCTCGGTCGTGTACGGCGCGTTTTCCGTGGCGATGGTCTTTGTGACCTCGATTGGCAAGTTTGTGGCCGACACGCTCGACTGGCACGTGGCCATGTACGGTACGCTGACCTTTGCCGTTTTGATCTGCGGAGCGCTCGTGGCGTTTATGCCGCGCGCCGGACAGACCGACGAACCCGCTACCTTCCGCGAGCAGGCGGGTCTACTACGCGAACCGAGCATCATCACCGGCATGCTCATCTTTTTGTTTGGCGTGGGATCGGTCTATGTGTTCTACGGCTACGTGACGCCTTATCTTGAGCAGGTGCTGGGCATGGGCACTGTTCAGGCGAGCACCACGCTTATGGCCTACGGCGTGTTCTGCCTGGTCTCGAACATCTTGGGCGGATGGATCGACGCGCATTTTGGCATGAAGGCACTGCTTGTGACGTTTGTACTGCAGGCTGCGGCGTTGCTCGGGCTGTTTGCCGTGGGCGGCACCATGCCGCTCGCGCTGGTCTTTGTCTTTAGCCTGGCGCTGCTCATGTACCTGTTCTCGGTGTCATGCATCACGCACTTTATGGACGTGGCGCGCAGCCGCCATCCCAAGTCGATGGTGCTCGCGAGCTCGGTAGAACCCATGGCGTTTAACGTCGGCATTTCGTTTGGCACCGCAGTAGGCGGCGCCGTGGTGAGCAGCGTTGGCATTGCCTACGTTGGCGCGGTTGGTGCCGCGTTCTCGCTTGTGGCCTGGGCGCTTACGCTAGTGACGATTAAGCTGGCTCGCTGGGAGCGCAAGCGGGCGAGGGCGTAAGCGCAGATGCGATACTCGAGCTCGATGATGGCGATCGAAAGGAAACCGCATATGCAACGTGTACTGTTTATCTGCCATGGAAACATCTGCCGCTCGACGATGGCCGAGTCGGTGTTTACCGAGCTCGTGCGCCGCGCTGGGCGCGCGGGCGAGTTTGTCATCGATTCCGCCGCGACTTCGACCGAGGAGATCGGCAACCCGCCGCATCATGGCACGGTCGCCAAGCTGCGCGAAGTCGGGATTCCCGTCGTTGCGCACCGTGCCCGCCAGGTGCGTCGCGCAGAGTATGGCAACTGGGACCACATTGTCTATATGGATGCTGAGAACGCGCGTGGCCTGCATCGCATCTTTGGCGACGACCCCGACGGCAAGATTACGCGCTTGCTCGATTGGACCGGGCGCCCCGGCGACGTGGCCGATCCCTGGTACACCGGCAATTTCGATGCCACCTACCGCGACGTGCTCGCCGGTTGCACCGCTATGCTCGAGCAGCTGTAGGCAAGCGAGGTCGCAGGCCACGCCTTCGGCGCGAAACGAGCGTGGATAATCTCCCGCATGAAAAATGAGCGTGGATTTTCTCCCACTTTGAGCATTCAAGTGCGCTCTAAACGGGAGAAAATCCACGCTCACCTATTCGTCGACGATCTCGGCAAGCCAGACGTTCAGCGTATCAATCTCGGGGCAGCAGAACTTTGCCGTGCCAGGCTCGTTGCCAGGCACGGTTCCGCCATAGCGCAGGATATCGATATAGGGAAAGC
>CATYVH010000015.1 GCA_958413765.1 uncultured Collinsella sp. | reverse complement strand
TCAATGTACTCGCGGCGATAGCCGACCTCGGAACCCATCAGCTCGCGCACGGCGCGGTCTGCCACCACGGCGTCCTCGATCGACACACGCTGCAGAATGCGGGTCTTGGGGTCCATCGTCGTCGAGGCAAGCTGCTTGGGGTCCATCTCGCCCAGGCCCTTGTAGCGCTGGACGGTATAGCCCTTGCGCTTTTTGGTGATCTTGCCGTCCTTGGCCTTGCCGTCCTCGTCGTTATCGTCGGGGTTCAGTCCCAGACCCTGGATGGTGTCGCGCAGGATCTCGTCTTCGGGCTGGCGGCCGTTGGGATACACGTAGTGGATCTTGTTGCGCACCTTGATGCCAAAGATGGGCGGACAGGCAACATAGACGTAGCCGGCATCGATCAGCGGACGCATGTACTTGTAGAAGAACGTCAGCAGCAGGATGCGGATATGCGCACCGTCGACGTCTGCATCGGTCATGATGATGATCTTGTGGTAGCGAGCCTTAGTGATATCGAAGTCGCCGCCGTCGCCGGCACTCGTCGTGACACCGCAGCCGATCGCGGTAATCAGCGACTGGATGGTGTCGCTCGAGAACGCGCGATGGTCACCAACGCGTTCGACGTTCAGAATCTTGCCGCGCAGGGGCAGAATCGCCTGGATGTCTCGGCGACGGCCGTCCTTGGCCGAACCGCCTGCCGAGTCGCCCTCTACGATGAAGAGCTCGGTCAGCTCGGCATCGCGCACCGAGCAGTCAGCGAGCTTACCGGGCAGGGACGCCGTCTCGAGCAGGCTCTTGCGGCGGGTCGCCTCGCGCGCCTTGCGGGCGGCGTTGCGCGCCTTGCAGGCCTGTTGCGCCTTCTTGACGATCTCGCGGGCGGGCTTGGGATGCTCCTCCAAGTAATCGGCGAGGCCGTCGGTCACGATCTTGAGCGTGAGCGCGCGCATATAGGAGCTACCGAGCTTTGCCTTGGTCTGGCCCTCAAACTGCGGATCGGGCAGCTTGACCGAGATAACGGCCGAAAGGCCCTCGCGCACATCGTCGCCGGTCAGGTTGGCGTCTTTTTCCTTGAGCAGGTTCTGTTTGCGCGCGTAGTCGTTGATCACGCGGGTGAGCGCGGTGCGGAAGCCCTCAAGGTGCATGCCGCCCTCGGGAGTGTAGATGTCGTTGGCGAACGACATGACGTTCTCGCCGTAGCCGCTATTCCACTGCAGGGAAACCTCAACCTCGCCCATCTTGGCCACAGGCGCGTCCGGATCCGATTTGCCCTCGATGTAGATGGGCTCCTTAAAGGCCTCAGGGACGTCCTTGCCCTCGTTGAGAAACTTGACGAAGTCGACGATGCCGCCCTCGTAGCAAAACTCCTCCACGTGGGGAGTCGCCTCGCGCTCGTCGGTCAGCACGATTTTGAGGTTCTTATTGAGGAACGCCGTCTCCTGCAGACGGTTGTACAGCGTATCGAAATCGTAGATGCAGGTCTCGAAGATCTCGTCGTCGGGCCAGAAGGTGACGGTGGTACCCGTCGAATCCGAGGTGCCCACGACCTCCATCTTCTTGACGGTCTTGCCGCGCGAGAACTCCATCTCGTAGGTGTTGCCATCGCGACGAACCTGAACGACCACGCGCTTGGACAGTGCGTTGACGACGGAGATGCCCACGCCGTGCAGGCCGCCCGAGACCTTATAGGCCGAGTTATCGAACTTACCGCCGGCGTGCAAGATCGTCATGACGACCTCGAGCGTCGGGATCTTTTTAACAGGGTGCTCGTCGACGGGGATGCCGCGCCCGTTGTCGACGACCGTGATGGAGTTGTCGGCGTGGACCGTCACCTGGATCTCGGTGCAGAAACCGGCCATGGCCTCGTCGACGGAGTTGTCAACGATCTCCCACACCAGGTGATGCAGACCGCTGGCGCTCGTCGAGCCGATATACATGCCCGGGCGCTTACGAACGGCCTCGAGACCTTCGAGAATCTTAATCTCGCCGCCATCGTAATCGTTTTCGTTTGCCACACGTCCTCCTTCAGTCAAGAAAATGTGTACAGCCTTACTAGTTTATCGTAAAAAAATACCCTCGGGAACGAGGGTATTTGGCTCTACAAGGCCACCAGATGCGATTTAAGGCTCTTTTTTGCTTTGCACGCCCTTGGCCCACTCGGCACTGGCTCTCATGGCATTCTCGAGGGCCTCGCGCAGTTTTTGGTCTTCGATGGGCGCCACTTGGCGCTCAATCTCGGTGCGCTCGGCCTCACTTAGGTCGGCATGCGGGGCCGGCGGTCGCTCGGTCGTCGCCGGGCGCAGGCGCTCCTTGGCGGCGGGCGGCGTGTGACCGGGCGCGGTGGTTTTGAACACCAGGCCGTCCACATGCGCACCGGCGCGCTCCATGCGCGCGCGGATGATCTCGCGCAACAGCGTCATTTCCTGCGTCCACGAGGGCGAGTCGAGATACACCAGCAGCTCATTGGACTCGGGCAGGTAACGCAGTCCCGTCACATGCCGCCCCTCGCGCGTGCCCGAGCACACCGCGTTCCATGCGCGATAGACCGTGCGCGACTCCTCGGCGGCCTCCATCTGCGCACGGCGCTTAGGCGTTGCAGCCGCCAGGATGCGCTGGCGCTCTGCGTTCAAAAACCCGCTGAAGGCGACTGTCTCGCTCTCGCGCTCGTAATTAGCACGTCTCACCCATGCTCACCACCTTGGCTCGATCAAGCAGGTCATCGGTAAAGTACCCCAGGTTGGTCGTGGTTATGACCGTCTGGATATCATCGCCAATCAGCCGCAGGAAAGCGCCGCGACGCTCGCCGTCGAGCTCGCTCATCACGTCGTCCAGAAGCAGCAGTGGGGCGGTGCCCAGGACATCGCGAGCCACGGCAACCTCGGCCACCTTCCAGGACAGCACCAGCGTGCGCTGCTGTCCTTGGCTGGCAAATGAACGGGCGGAGCGACCAGCCACGGTGAACTCGATCTCGTCGCGATGCGGTCCCACCAACGTCACGCCGCGGCGAATTTCCTCGTCGGCATGCTCGTCAAGGGCAGCCAGCATGCGCTCGTACGCCCAACCCTTCAGCTCTTCGCGATCCTCGACCTGGGGCAAATCCCCCAGCGTGGACGCATAGGTCACGTTGGCAGCCTCGCCGGACGCCACTTGCCCGTAGGCAGTGTGCACATGGCCCGCCAGCCGGTCGAGTAGGGCCAACCGGTGCACGAGCAGGGCCGAGCCCGCGCGAGCAATCGAATCGTTCCACGCGCCGAGCATCTCGCGACAGCACCAGGTCTCCTTGAGCAGGGCGTTACGCTGGGTCACGCAGCGCCCATAGGTGCTCGCAAGATCGGCATAACGCGCGCTCAGCTGCATGCCAAAGTCATCGAGGGCGGCGCGGCGTACACTGGCGCCTCGCTTAACCATGTCCAGATGGTCGGGGCAAAACAGCACGCTCGGCAGAATCCCGCGCACACCGGCGGCAGAGCATCTCTTGCCGTTGCGACTAAACGAGCGCTTACCGTCCTCCGCGCTCAATCCCATATCAAGCACGCGGCCGTCGCCCTCAAGCCTCAGCTCGATCTTGCACGAGCCCACGCCGTCATGGACGAGCTCGGCTGCGGTCGGATGCCTAAACGAGGCGCCGCTCGTCAGCAGCTGCAGCGCCTCTATGAGATTGGTCTTTCCCGCCGCGTTGGGTCCCGCAAGTATCGTCACGCCCTCGTCCAGGGCAAGGCGATAGCTATCGAAGCTGCGGTAGTGCGCGACGGAAAGATCGCGGGCGAACATGGTCATGGCGCAGCGCTAGATGCGGACCGGCATGACCAGGTACAGGTAGTTGATCTTGTCGTAGGACTTGAAGATGCCCGCCTGCGAGTAGCTCTTGAGCTCCAGCGTGATCTCCTTCTCCTTGGACAGGGCATTGAGGCAGCCGAAGATGTAGTGGTAGTTGAAGGCGATGGTACCCGACTCGCCCTCGGCCTCGACATCGATCGTCTCCTGCGCAAGGTCCTGGTCATTGGAAATGGAGGACAGGCCCATCTGCCCGTTCTCGACATCGATCTCGAACTTGACGGCGGGGTTGGCGCTCGCGATAACGGCCACGCGCTTGAGGGCGGCGTTAAAGGCGGCGACATCGATCTTGACGCTCGTCACGCACGAATCGGGGATGAGCTGCTTGTAGTTGGGGTACACGCCCTCGATGCGACGCGACACGTAGGTGGTGTTGCCGGCCTCGAAGACGACCTGGGTGTCGGTAGCCCCGATCATGATGGTCGCCTGGCTGGCCATGATGTTCAGCGCGTCGTTAAAGGCGTCAGCCGGAACGTTGAGTTCAAAGGAGCCCTCGAGGGTCGAGGTCTCGACCTGCGTATCGCACACGGCCAAGCGGAAGGAATCGGTCGCCACCAGGCGTACGGTGTTGTTCTCGACCTTCATGTGCACGCCGCCCAGGATGGGGCGAGCCTTGTCGGTCGAGGTGACGCGCCACACGCGGCCGACCATTTCGGACAAGACATCGGTCGGCAGCTCCACGGCACTCTCGATGGCATAGGCCGGAAACTCGGGGAAGTCATTGGCATCGAGCGTGTTCAGCCTAAAAGAGCTCTTCTCGCAACCAATCAGCACCTGGCGCTCGGACAGCTCAAAGGTGACCGGGGCATCGGGGAGGGTCTTGGTGATATTGGAGAGCATCTTACAGGGGATAACCATCTCGCCCTCTTCTTCGACATGCGCCGCGATGCGATGACGGATCGAGATAGTGTAGTTAGAGGTCTGGAATTCCAAGATGCCGTCTTGGGCCTTAACGAGCACGCCCGACAGGATGGGAAGGGTGGATGCCGAAGCGACACCCTTCATAACGACGCCGATGGCTTGTGTAAGCGAGCTCTGGCTGACGGTGAACTTCATCTTTTAATACCTTTCTATAGATATAAATATCTTAATAATAGTAATAGCACTGACGAAACTGTTGATTACTCCCAAAGACGCAGGTCAGACCCAGAAAGAGAATCGACAGCAACCTGTGTGCAACAGGGGTGGTTTTCCACGTTCAAAACCTGCGCAAAACTTTTCATCACCGCGGGTTGGGTTTTAGACACCTTATGCCCGTGGTTTCGACAAGTTTTCAACAGGTGTCTCTATTTCCCTACGAGCGCAGTGTAATTTTATCGCGCAGCGACTTGAGGTCTTCGGTGACGGTGCGGTCTTCCTGGATCATCTTCTGGACCTTTTTGTAACTCGTGCTGACGGTCGAGTGGTTGCGGTTGCCAAATTCGGCGCCCACCGCCGTGGTCGTCATCTCGCACATCTCGATGGCCAGGTAGATAGCGATATGGCGTGCTTTGGCGATATTGGCGTTGCGACGCGGGCCGATGAGCTCCTCGTGCGTCACGCCGTACTGCTCTTCGATGACGGACTGAACCGTCTGGACGTTGATCTTTTTGGCCGATGTGTCAAAGTACTGGCTGGCGATGGCGTCGATATCGTCAAAGGTGAGCTCCCCGCCCTCGCGCTCGCGGTCGCCCGCCTCGCCGGCGCAGCGCTCGCAAAAGCTCTCGAGTTCGCGGATGTTGGTGCCCGAGACCTCGGCCATGTGTTTAAAGTGCTCGTCGGTTAGGTGCCCGCCGTCGCCCCCATAGGCCGCCAGCAGCGAGTCGTCGCCTGCCTCGGGAGCGGCGACGATGGTGTTCTCGTAATAGCGCTGCAAGATCTTGTATTTCATCTCGTAGCTGGGCTCTGCGACCAGGCAGAGCATGCCGGCGTTGAAGCGGCTGGTCAGACGCTCGTCCATGCTCAGGTCCTTGGGGGCGCGGTCTGCCGCGATGACGACCTTCTTGTTGTTGCGGATGAACTCGTCCATGAGCTGGAAAAAGTAGTCCACGCTCGCGCGCTTGCCGATGATGTTTTGGATGTCGTCGATGATGAGCACGTCCACGCCGTGGTACGCCTGCATGATGGGGGCGTTGCTCTTCTTTTGGCGGTCGAACTCGGTCATCAGGTCGTCCAGATATGCCTGGGAGTTGGCATACTTGACCTTGATCTCGGGCGACTTCTCGGCGAGCTCGTTTTTGATGGCAAGCAGCAGGTGCGTCTTGCCCAGGCCCGATTTGCCGTAGATGAACAGTGATGTGCACGTGCCGCGCTCGTCCGCGAGGGCGGCAAACTTGAGTGCCGAGCGATAGGCATGGCTGTTCTCGGGGCCGTAGACAAAGTTCTCAAAGGTAAATTTTGAGTTCGCGGCGAGCGGGGCTCCATCCGCATTCTGCTCGGCCGGTACGGTCGGTGCCGGCATGGGTGAAGCGGGGGTCGCAGCTTGCGTGGACTTAGTCGGCGCTCCGCCCTTCATCTGGTTCATCATGCGACGAAAATCATCGGCCGAGAGCGTGTTCTTGATTGCAATGCCCGAATCCGCGCCCGCCGCTGCGTCGTGAGCGATAGGCATGTGCGTGACGGGTGCGTTCGTTGACGTCGCCGCCGCGGTCGGCAACGGTGCCATGGTTTCACGGGAAACATCGCCGTGCTGGTGCTCGATTGTCGGCACGTCGCCTGCGGAGGCCGGCACCGCCGGGGAAGCAGCGGGAGCCGTGGCGGGCGCCGTCGCAGCAGCGGATTCCGCCGCGGCTCCTTGCGGTGCCACGATGTCGAGCGCGATCGGTGCAAAGGCGATTTCTTCCAGATAGGCCTCAATAGTCGGCTGATGCTTTTTGAGCTGCGCGATGGCAAAGCGCGAGGGGGCCTCGATCGTGAGCATATCTTCGGTCAGGCTTATGGCGCGCGATTGCCCCAGCATGTTGATGAGGCGTGCATCTTGGCCGTCGCGCTGGCAAAAGGCGATGGCATCCCCCAGGATGATGCTTGCTTCCTCGTCCACTGTCTCTCCCGTTCTTTAGCTCTGAGCTCGCACGCGAGCGGCGCCGAGTTCGGTCAGATGGTATTTCTGGCCATGCTTGATGACCAAGCCGGCCTGCGCCAAGTCATTGAGCGTGCGTGACCAAGTGGGGGCCGAGTTTCCAAACGCCCTCGCCAGATCGGTTGCACCGCACGCTTGATTTTGCGCCAGATAGCCCAGCGCGGCGTTGCCGCGATCGCTTACGAACACGTCCGGCTGTGGCTGCGCATACTGATTTGCTGCATTAGGATACATCATTTGAGCTGCTGATTGTTGAGAACTCTGCATCGGCGGCATTTGCTGTTGAAAACTTTGAGGCCACTGTTGGTAAGGCTGCGGAGTCATCTGCTGGGCCCAGGGGTTGTACTGCTGCTGCGGCATCTGCTGGTACGGCTGCTGATATCCCTGCTGGTACTGCTGTGGGAACTGCTGGCCATACCCCAGTGGCGGCATCTGCTGATATGGATATCCCTGTTGGTACGGCTGATATCCCATTTGCTGGCCACCCGGTGCCCCCGTCGCCTGCTGCATTGCTGCTGCATCCTGATCCGCCAGCGGCATGGCCTCTGGCACGTTTGACGGCATCGACATCGACGCCGCCTGGGACTCTTGTGTAGGAAGCATTCCGGGCTGCTGCATCTGTCCCACGCGGGGCTGCATCTGTTGCGTTGCCATGGGCTGCTGCGCAAAAGCTCCCGGCAGGGGATATGCGGGCTGCTCCGTCTCGGGCCGCACGGCAGCACCGCGCCCGCCGGCGCGTTCGATTTCCTGCACGCGTTTAGGATCCAGGCTTACCGTAACCACGGTGCCGTTGCCCATGTTGTCCTCGATGGACACGGCCCCGCCGGCGTTTTCCAAATACTCCTGCACCATGGGAAACCCTGCTCCGGTTCCACGGATATAGCGCTTCATCTTGCTGTTTGCGCTGGTAACGCCAAAGTCGAAAGCGCGCTCCTTGTCGTCGATGCCGGGTCCTTGATCAGCAAAGCGGATGGTGTCTCCGCCGTCCAGAATCGAGATGATGGGCTCGGCAAAGTGCGCATGGATAAAGTTTTCGACAATCTCACGGATGACCATGAGCGAGATATGGCCACCTTGTTCTTTCATGCACTGGTAGACGGTGTTGGCCGTCTCTTCCAAATACGTGCGGACATCTTGCGGATCAATGACGATCACGCGCGGTGTCGACAGCATGTCGTCATAGACGGCGATGCGCGCGGCGTACATGGCTTTTGGCGCCTGCGTGGTCGTCTGCTCGCCTTCCTCACGCTCTTCGCGCACGCCGGTGATGTGCTCGTTGTCGGGTGCCGGGTCTCCGGAATCGACCATGGTGTAAAAGTCGTCAGACATGCCGCTCGCAATCTTTCAAAAGGTTTCGAACAAATAGTAGCTCACCGTGCAATGTTTCTCATCTTTCGACAACTTTTCAAAACCTGTTGAAAACTTTGGAAAACGGACGAAAAGTTCTCAACATTGCCAACATGACCTGTTGAAAACTCGATGAAATATCGTGAAAAGTTGCCATGCACCGCTAAATCGAGCTCGGCTTATGGGGGAACCGTGTGAACTGCGCAACCTTTTACCTTTGATTTCTTGACATTTGAACATTGATTTCCCTACAATCTTCAAGCTCACGTGTCTATATCTGCGTCCGCGCCCCCGCGGACACTCGAAATGCAGCAGGAGGAACTTAAGATGAAGCGTACGTATCAGCCTAATAAGCGTAAGCGTGCCAAGACCCATGGCTTCCGTGCCCGTATGGCCACTAAGGGTGGTCGTGCCGTGCTCGCCCGTCGTCGCGCCAAGGGCCGCAAGCGTCTCACTGTCTAGCAGCGATACACACATCTCGCATGAAGACTATTAAGTCTCGGCAAGATTTCGAGCATGTGTTCAGTCAGGGGCGTCGTTTCAATCACCCTCTGATTCGAATGACCATATGTGAATCGGTTGGCGAAGGCGACTCCGGAAGGGTCGCCTTCGTTGGTGCTAAACGGCTCGGTTGTGCTGTCGTGCGCAACCGTTCTAAGCGTGTGATGCGCGAGGCCGCCCGCAGCTGCGGATTTCCCGTTGCGGGTTATGACATCATCTTGTTCGCAACTCCCAAGACGAGGGTTTCCTCGCCGCAGGAGATGGACAATGCATTGCGTTCGCTTATGAAACGCGCCGGCGTTGCCGGGGAGGAGCGATGAGCAATCACGTTTTGCGACGTGTTGCCATCGCTCCTATTCGCATATATCAACAGGTTATTTCGCCCTTATTGCCTGACGCCTGCATTTATTACCCAACGTGCTCGCAATACGCCGTCCAGGCGATTGAGAAGTACGGTGTTTTGAGAGGCTGCTGGCTTGCCGTGAGGCGCATCGCTCGCTGCAATCCCCTGCACGTCGGCGGTTATGACCCTGTGCCCTAGCGGGCACTCGCTATCGGAGGAAAACTTACATGTGGGATTGGATCGTTAACATCCTTTTCGAGCTGCTCAAGCTCATCCAGACCTTTGCGGTCGACTGGGGCCTGTCCATTATCATCCTGGTGGTCATCATCCGTCTGCTGCTGACGCCGCTTATGCTCAAGTCGACTAAGTCGACGGCACGCATGCAGGTGCTGCAGCCCAAGATGCTCGAGATCCAGGAGCGCTATGCCGACGATCCCCAGCGTCAGGCCGAGGAAATGCAGAAGTTCTACAGCGAGAACAAGTTCAACCCGATGGCTGGTTGTCTGCCGCTGTTGATTCAGATGCCTGTCCTGTTCGCCCTATTTACGCTGCTGCGTAACCTGCCGGACTACTTTAACGACGGCACGTTCTCGTTCTTTAATATTCTGCCCGACCTGACCACCACGCCGAGTGCCTCCTTTGCCGATGGCTTTATGGTCGCGCTGCCTGCGCTGGTCTGCCTGATCCTGTTCGCTGTCCTGACCCTGATTCCGCAGCTCTATATGTCGCGCAACCAGACCGGCCAGCAGGCTCAGAGCATGCGTATGATGGCCGTTGTCATGACGGTCATGATGCTTTGGATGGGCTGGAGCCTTCCCGTTGGTGTTCTGCTGTACTACGACGTCTCGTCTGCTTGGCAGGTTATCCAGCAGATTTTTGTGACGCAGAAGGTCATCGACAAGGCGAAGGCCGATGAGGAGGAGCGCCTTAAGAACGCGCCGCTGCAGGTTGAGGTTACTCGTCGCGAGAAGAAGCCGCGCCCGCACAAGAAGAAGTAGTGGGATATCAATCTTATTTAGGTACCTAACTTTTGGAGTACGTTATGTCTGAAGAGATCATCGAGGATATGCTTGAGGAGGTTGCCCCGCAGGTCGCGGGCGATTATCCCGAGATTGCACAGCGCTACAAGGCTGGTGAAGAGCTGACCGACGAGGAGCTCGACACCATTGCCGATGTCGCGATTTCCATCCTGCGTTCCATCCTTTCGCACTTCAATGCCGCCAACTCTCCTATCGATGAGTATGAGGGCGACGAGGGTGAGCTGATTCTGGATGTAACGGCTCCCGACCTTGCTGTTCTCATTGGCCGTCATGGTCGCACCCTTGATGCCCTTCAGGTTATGTTCTCATTGCTGGTGAGCCGCAAGCTCGGCTTTAGGTATCCGGTTGTAGTGGACGTCGAGGGCTACAAGAGCCGTCGTCAGGACAAGGTTGCCTCTATGGCTCAGTCTGCCGCCGAGCGTGCCATCCGTACTCATAAAAGTGTTTCGCTTCCGCCCATGAATGCTTATGAGCGCCGACTGGTTCATATTGCACTTCGTGGCAATGATGCCGTCGATACCCATTCTGAAGGTTCTGACCCTGATCGCCATGTGGTGATTGTTGCTCGATAATCTACTCGAGCTTATGCTTAGGGGGCGTGGTTTCCACGTCCCCTTTTTTTGTCAAAAGTTCTCGATACACTGATTTTTGTCAGAAAGGAGCTTCTGTTGTTTGTACTTACCGATCAGCAGGCTGACGAGATGCTGAGTCGTCTAACTTCCTATTGCAAAGAGTATTCCTTGAGCGTAACTGATGCTGAGCTAAGGAAATGTATTCAGCATTTGGATTTGGTTCTGGAAACAAATAAGACTACCAATCTCACCCGTATTCTTAACGTAGAAGACGCTGCGGTACTTCATATCCTCGACTCACTTGTCTTGCTCCCTTATATCAATAAGGCTCCTGATGGAGCTTTGCTTGATATGGGAACAGGTGCAGGCTTCCCTGGTATTCCATTAACGATAGCCACTCATCGAAAGGCTACTTATATTGACTCTGTTGGCAAGAAGGTTGATGCTGTTAATTCTTTTGTTCATGCTCTTGGATTGAAATATGGACATGCAGTTCATGATCGCCTTGAAGAATATGCTCGAAGCCATAAGAAGCAGTTCTCTGTTGTAACTGCCCGTGCACTGGCTCCTCTACCGATTCTTGTTGAGTATGCGGCTCCGTTCATCAAAGATGGAGGGCTATTTGTTATCACCAAGGGTAATCCTTCGGATGAGGAGCTTGCTTCCGGTATGTCAGCAGCTAAGATTTGCGGCTTCACTTTGCTTCTGAATGACGCAATCGATTTGCCTGAGGGCTTGGGCCACAGGGAGTTCATTGTTCTTAAGAAGAGTCATCCAGCATCCGTTTCATTGCCTCGTGCAAATGGCATGGCAAAGAAGAATCCGCTTGCCTAGATGTTTCACGTGAAACATAATGGATACTAACAACTTGCAGTGTTTCACGTGAAACATGGCGGTTGATATCGAATCGGAATGTTTCACGTGAAACATCCTCCGTTTGACAGCTTTAATACACACCAGGAGGGACCGTGGGATTTCGCGACGTTAAGCGTTCTAAGAACGCAAAAGACACGCGTATCATTGCAATCATCAATCAAAAAGGCGGCGTCGGTAAGTCAACGACGGCTGTAAACCTTGCAGCAGCACTGGGTGAGCAGGGTCGTAAGACACTGATTGTCGATTTTGATCCGCAGGGAAACAGTACCAGTGGATTTGGAATTGAAAAAGAAGACCTTGATCACTGCATCTATGATGCATTGTTGAATGATGTGCCGGCAGAATCGCTTGTTCTTGATACAAATTGCAAAAAGGTATTCGTAATTCCAGCTACGATTCAGCTTGCAGGTGCCGAAATTGAGCTCGTAAGCGCAATTGCTCGTGAAACCCGCCTCAAAGATTTGCTTGAGCCGATTCAGGACGAGTTCGATTTTATTTTCATTGACTGTCCTCCTTCGCTCGGCCTGCTTACTATCAATGCCTTGACCGCAGCAGATAGCGTTTTGATTCCAATCCAGTGTGAGTATTACGCACTCGAGGGCGTTACGAAGCTGCTTGAGTCAATGAAGATGGTCAAATCACGTCTGAACAAGGGCTTAGACACCTATGGCGTGCTTATGACCATGTATGACTCGCGTACTTCTTTGTCGAATCAGGTTGTTGAGGAAGTTCAATCGTACTTTGGTGATAAGGCGTTTAAGACGCTGATTCCCCGTACGGTTAAAATCTCTGAAGCTCCGTCTTTTGGAGAACCGGTAATTACCTATGCACCTCAAAACAAGGGTGCAAAAGCGTATATGAACCTTGCAAAAGAGGTGATCAAGCGTGCCTAGTGCAAAGAAACGTGGCGGATTGGGGCGTGGACTCAATGCTTTGGTCTCTGAGGCCGAGTATGAGACCGGTGGTTCGTCTGCATCTGCTTCAAATGCCGTATCTGAAACAAAACTACCTATTGAGGATATCGTTCCCAACCCTAATCAACCGCGAATTCACTTTAATGAAACTGAACTTCGCGAGTTGAGCGAGTCAATCCAGGAACATGGCGTTTTGCAGCCGCTCTTGGTTCGCAAGCATGGAAACGGCTATGAGATCATCGCTGGTGAGCGTCGTTACCAGGCGTCAAGGCTTGCAGGTCTTGAGGAACTGCCTGTCATCATTAAAGATGTTAATGATGAAGAGATGCTGGCTCTTGCTCTTATCGAAAACCTTCAGCGTTCTGATCTGAATCCGGTCGAAGAGGCTAAGGGCTATCGCCAGCTCATCAATGCTAGCGGTATGACCCAGGAGGCATTGTCGAAGGCCGTAAGCAAGTCGCGCTCTGCAATTACAAACTCGCTGCGCCTTCTCGATCTCCCCGAAGTAGTTCAGCAGATGATTTTTGAGGGTAGACTTACTGCTGGTCACGCACGTGCGATTCTTGCAGTTCCCTATGAGGATGCTCGAATTCGACTTGCAGAGAAGGTTGTTGCGGAGGGCCTTTCCGTAAGAGCGACAGAAAATCTTGCTCCATTGTTTTCTGCCGGAGAGACACCTAAGACGCCGCGGCCTGCAACGCCTCAGTCTTTTAAAAAGGCTGCGCGTGTGCTTCGTCAGGTATTTAATACCAACGTGCGTGTGAAAAGCTCGCGTGGAAAGAATAAGATTGAGATTGAGTTTAAAGACGAGGAAGAGCTCTCTCGTATTCTTGGTGAAATGATTCAGTTTGATCAAGGAGGCCAAGATGAGGAATAAGATTTTTACTGCGATTGCGTTGGTGACGACTGTCGCGGCTGGTGCCTTTGCTGGCTATAAGATCGCGACAGACGATGAACTTCGAGGTCGTTTGCTTCGTGGCGCGCAAGATATCGTCGATACTTCAAAGAAGAAAATGGATGTTATGACAGAAGATGTTGCCATGCGCACTGCTCAGGTAACGAAAAATCCTAAGATTAATCAAGGTTGGGTTAGCAACCAATGGGAAAATGTAGGCTATTAGGTACCTAACAATTACTTAGCATATTTTTATGGGTCCTTGTCTGATTCACGAGACAAGGGCCCCTTATTTTGGCGGTAAAATTGGGACCAGTAGCAGCTGATTCAAAATTAAGGTCAATAAATGAAACGACCCCGGTTGCATATCCTACAACCGGGGTCGTTCGATGTTTCACATGAAACGTTTTGGGGTGCGACTCCCCTATGCGTTTTTCTGAACTTTGAAGCGCTGCTTCAGCTGTCCGCAAGCGGCGTCAATATCGTTACCACGGGAGTTACGAATCGTGGTCTCGATGCCACGGGACTCAAGACGACGCTGAAGATCCTCAACCTTATGAATCGGCGACGGCTTGAGCGGGCTGCCCTCGATGTCGTTAAGCTGAATTAGATTAACGTGGCACAGCGTTCCCTCGCAGAAGTCGCAGAGCGCCTGCATCTCGGGATTCGTATCGTTGACGCCTTCAATCATGGCATACTCATAGGTCGGGCGGCGGCCAGTCTTCTCGGTGTAGAGCTGAAGTGCCTCGTGAAGGCGAAGCAGCGTGTACTTCTTAACACCGGGCATGAGCTTATTGCGCGTCGACTGGATGGCGGAATGTAGGGAAACGGCAAGCGTGAACTGCTCGGGGATGTCGGCAAATTTGCGAATACCGGGAATAACGCCGCTGGTAGAGACGGTGAGGTGACGAGCGCCGATACCGATGCCATTGGGGTCGTTGAGGATTCGCAGCGCCTTGAGAACCTCGTCGTAGTTGGCAAACGGCTCGCCCTGGCCCATGAAGACAACGCTCGTGGCACGTTCGCCAAAGTCGTTGGATACATGAAGCACCTGGTCGACGATCTCCTGAGCGGTCAGAGAGCGCTTGAGGCCGTTAAGGCCGGTGGCGCAAAAGGCGCAGCCCATGCCACAGCCTGCTTGGGTGGAAACGCAGACGGAAAGCTTGTTACGACGGGGCATGCCGACGGTCTCGACGGAAATGCCATCGTGGTACTCGAGCAGATACTTGCGCGAGCCATCTTTGGAAACCTGCTTGGTGAGTTCAGTCGGCGTATCAAAGGCAAACGCCTCTTTAAGCTGCTCGCGGAAAGCCTTGGGAAGATTGGTCATATCGTCAAACGAACAAACGTTCTTCTCAAAGACCCATTCGATGAGCTGCTTCGCGCGGAAGGCGGGCTGGCCAAGTTCGGCCACGAGCTCGCGAATATCGTTTTGGCTCAAGTCGCGAATGTCCTGAGATTTAGTCTTGGGATTCATGGAAGCCTTTCGATTTTGGGGAAACGTAGAGGGTATCGCTACAATATGGTATCAGCTGCAGAAATTATAGAGGAGGAGTCTGCCCATGCCGGGTAAAAGCCTAGAGAACATGCACGTAGCGGTCTTGGCGGGCGGTCATTCCGCCGAGCGCGAGATCTCGCTCGATTCGGGAAAGAACGTTGTGGTGGCACTGAAGGAAGCCGGCTACACCTCGGTGGAGCTGCTTGACACGGCCGCTGATGACTTTATGGTAACCATGGCGACCGGCGGATTCGATGTGGCATTTATCGCCATGCACGGCGCCGGCGGTGAGGATGGCGCCATGCAGGGTGCCATGGAGACCCTGGGTATCCCCTACACGGCCTCGGGCGTACTTGCCAGCGCCTGCGGTGCCGACAAGGAGGTCTCTAAGCTCCTATACGCCAAGGCGGGCATTCCCATTGCCCCCGGCCTTGCGCTCGAGGTGGGCGACGAAGTCGATATCGATCATATCGTCGAGGTTTGTGGCGAGCGCTGCTTTGTGAAGCCGGCCGTCAACGGTTCCAGCTATGGCATTTCCCTGGTCCATGAGCCCTCCGAGCTGCCCGCGGCAATCGCCAAGGCGTTTGAGTACGGCGACAAAGTGCTGGTCGAGAAGTGCATCGAGGGTACCGAGGTCACCGTCGGCGTATACGGCGAAGATGACGTGCGCGCCCTGCCGATTGTCGAGATTCGTAAGCCCGAGGACTGCGAGTTCTACGATCTGGACGTGAAGTATGTCGACCCTACGGATATCCATCGCATTCCGGCGCAGATTTCACCCGAGAATTACGCTCGCGCTCAGGAACTTGCCTGTGCCGCTCACAAGGCCCTCGGTTGCCTGGGTATCTCGCGCAGCGACTTTATTGTGAGCGAGGACGGCCCCGTTATCCTCGAGACCAATACCATTCCCGGCATGACCGATACGTCGCTGTATCCGGATGAGATCCGCCACACCGACGACATGACGTTCCCGCAGGTCTGTGACAGCCTGATCCGTATGGGCCTTCGTCGAGCGGGCATTGCATGCTAATCGAGGACGCGGTTTCGTCAGGAACGCCGCAGTTTGTCATCGACTCCTATGCCACGCTTGCCGACCGCGCCAAAACGCAGTCCTTCGGCCTTATCGAGGAAGATGTGATTATCCTCGATACCGAGACCACGGGTCTTTCGGTGCAGGACAACGAGCTGATCGAGATCTCGGCGGCCCGTCTTTCGGGCCGCGAGGTCATCGACCGCTTCGATACCTTCGTGCATCCCAGGCAGCTGATTCCCGCCGAGATTACCGAGCTCACGAGCATTACAAATGCCGATGTTGCAGATGCCCCGTCGGCGGTTGAGGCCGTCGCCGCTCTCGCCGATTTTGTCGGTGGCTGCCCGGTGATCGCACACAACGCCACGTTCGACCGCTCGTTTATCGAGTCGGTCAAAGGCGGCGTCAACGTGAGCGATATTTGGATCGATTCGCTGGCGCTGTCGCGCATCGCGCTTCCGCGCCTGGCCTCGCACAAGCTGTCTTTTATGGCCGATCTGTTTGGCTGCGACTCGGTATCACACCGTGCCAATGCCGACGTCGACGCTCTGTGTGGCGTATGGCGCGTGTTGCTCGTGGCGCTCACCGACTTGCCCCAGGGCCTCATGGCGCGCCTAGCCGACATGCATCCGGACGTGCCTTGGTCCTATCGTCCTATCTTCTCATTCTTGGCAGGGCAGAACCCTGGTTCTATCTTCTCTCTCAGCGCCGCTCGTGCTGACGTTCTCAAGGCCGATCGCGCCGACGATCGGGTGGACGCCGATGAACTGCCGGTTCTCAAGATGCCGAGTCGTGAGGAGATCGAGGCAGACTATGCGCCAGGTGGCCTAGTCAATCGCATGTATCCCACCTACGAGCCGCGTGATGAGCAGATCGCGATGGCGCTCGAGGTCCGCGATGCGCTGGTCACGGGCACTCATCGAGTAATTGAGGCGGGCACAGGCGTCGGCAAATCGATGGCCTATCTGGTACCTTTTGCCGAGGCAGCACGCCGTAACAACATCACGGTTGGTATTGCGACCAAATCGAATAATCTTGCCGACCAGCTCATGTACCATGAGCTGCCAAAACTTGCCGAGCAACTGGACGGCGGTCTGTCATTTTGCGCTCTCAAGGGGTATGACCACTATCCGTGCCTGCGCAAGCTTGAGCGCATGAGCCGCGGCCAGGTCGAGATTACCACCAAGCGCGATCCGGCGGACACGCTCACGGCGGTCGCGGTCATTATGGCGTACGTCTGCCAATCAGCCGATGGCGACCTCGACTCGCTCGGCATTCGGTGGCGCAGCGTCAACCGTCCCGATTTTACGACGGCCTCGCGCGAGTGCGCTCGTCGCCTCTGCCCGTTTTTCCCTGATAAATGTTTGGTCCACGGCGCTCGCCGTCGTGCGGCGCACGCCGATGTGGTGGTCACCAACCATTCCCTGCTGTTCCGCAACGTCGCGGCCGAGGGCAGGATTTTGCCTCCGATTCGTCATTGGGTAATCGACGAGGCCCATTCCATCGAGCGCGAGGCGCGCCGTCAGTGGGCGCGCGTGGTGTCGGCGGACGAATCACGCGTTCTGTTCGAGCGTCTGGGTGGCTCGAGCACCGGCGCGCTAAGCCAGGTTTCCCGTGATTTGGCAACCTCCGAGGGCTCTACGCTCTATCTGGGCCTTACTGCCAAGGCGACGTCGACGGTTGCGCGCGCGAGCATGGCAATCGCCGACGTGTTCGATGGCGTTCGCGAGCTCGGCCGCCGTGCGCGTGGGGGTTATGACAATGCCAATCTATGGATTGGCCCCGAGCTGCGCGAATCTGACGACTGGCATGATTTCTTACCGTCGGCCTACGCTGCCATCGACGCATTGGAACAAGCTGACAAGAGCGTCGACGCGCTGGTGCAAGCCGTCGCCGTCGACAAGCCCGAGGTTGTTGTCGACCTGGGTGATATCTCGCGCCGCCTGCACGAGCTGGCCGAGAACCTCAAACTCATCATTGATGGCACCGATGAACACTACGTGTATTCGCTGCAGGTCAATCGCAGGCTGCGTGCCGGCGGAGAGTCAATGACCGCGGAGCGCATCGACATTGGCGAGGCCTTGGCAACCGAGTGGCTGCCCGAGGTTCACACGGCTATCTTTGCCTCAGCGACCATGACGGTGTCCAAAAGCTTTGAGCACTTCAACCATGCTGTCGGGCTTGATCGCATCGGTGCTTCAACGTCGTCATCGCTGCACTTGGACTCGAGCTACGACTTCGATTCGAATATGGCCGTGGTTGTGGCTGGGGATATTCCCGATCCACGCGACCGCGAAGGCTATCTTTCGGCGCTCGAGCGTGTGCTGGTCGACGCTCATCTTGCCATGGGCGGTTCGGTGCTCACGCTGTTCACCAACAGGCGTGATATGGAGGAGCTGTACGCTCGCGTCGAGCCCAAGATGGCCCGTGCGGGTCTGGAGCTCAACTGCCAGCAGCGCAACTCATCTCCTCGTCGCCTGCGCGACCGGTTTATCAACGAACCGACCTCGTCGCTTTTTGCGCTCAAGGCCTTCTGGGAGGGGTTTGATGCCAGCGGCGAGACGCTGCGCTGCGTCATCATTCCCAAGTTGCCGTTCTCAAGCCCCACGGACCCGCTCTCGTGCGAGCGCAACCTGCGCGAAGACCGCGCATGGGCGCGCTATTCGCTGCCCGAGGCGGTGCTCGAGGTTAAGCAGGCCGCAGGGCGTTTGATTCGCTCGTCGACCGATAGCGGTGTGCTGATCTTGGCGGATCCTCGCCTGGTGACGAAGGGCTATGGCAAGAAGTTCTTAACGTCGCTGCCCACGAGCTCCTACCAGCGCATCGAATCGGCGCAGATCGGGCACTATCTACAGCTGTGGCGTGCACGCCACGAGCGGCGGCGCTAAAGCGGACAGACGAGGGTTTTTGCCATATCGCACAGACGCTTTGACAGGGCGGGGTCATCCAAGATGCGGATGGCTCCGCCCGCTGCGATTATCTGGCTCAGCAGCCAACGCTCGGAGCCGTAATGTACGGTTACCGTTGCCATGTCTGTCCCGCTGCGCTCGATGAGGGTGATGCCGGCCCAGTCCAGATGCTCCGCCATATCGAATGGCATCAAGAGCTTTGCGCTACGCTGCGTCCGGGCAAGGGAATCGTGGAGGGATGCAACGTCCGGTACGTGAGGCACGACGGAGTCTTCCGTCAAGGCGAGTCCCTCGATTTTATCCATGCGATAGGTGCGCTGCTCATCGACCGCGATGTCCCAGGCAATCAGATATGTTTGGTCGCCGTTTGCCGTAATGCGCAAGGGGTCGACCAGACGCTCGCGTGGCCGCGCATCGTCCATCGAGCGATACGAGATACGACAGCGAACGCCGTCCTGAATGGCGCAGCTCAGCTGCTGCCAGTGCGACCCGTGGTTGACGGTGTCAAAGACGTGCTGGTTATAGCCGAGCTCTTCGGGTAGAAGAGCGTGTCGAATCCGAGCTGCCGTCTGCGGCTCGATCCCCAACGATTCAAGTTCGTGGTTGAGCACAGCGCCCTCGGCGGCACTCAGGCGCAGCGGTAGTACACGCCCGGCGTCACCGGTGAGGACCACGCGCTCGCCGTGGCATTCGCAGATGATACGCGCACCCGATTCTCGGTCCGCGAGCGTCGAGACGATCTCGAGAATCTCGTCGAGCGACGCCCCCGTGATGTCAAAGCGACTGCAAATCTCGGCTCGTGTCATGCCGCTCTCGCCGGCGGCGTAGAGGGCCTCCATGATGTCGATGGCGCGCGAGAGCCTCTGCTCGCTGGTGAGTTTACGCACGGGCATGCTCGTGCACCGTCCTTTCAATGAGGTGGTTCCACGCCTGCTTGAGCGATTTGGGGGCCATGGGCCTCATGCCGTCCATGGCGTGGGCCATGCAAAATGAGGCGGCGGCTTCAAGATTGCGCACGTCAACGGTCCAAGTCCATCCCGAATCGGTGTGTGCGAGTTCACCTCGCCCGCGCGTGAGGCCGTTGATCATATCGATCTGCGTCTGCGGGGCGAACGAGAACGTAGCCGCAACGGGCGGGCGGTCGGCAAAATCGAATTCAAAGAACAGGTAGTCGCTGAGGTTGAAGTCCGCAGGGATAGCGTAGGCCTTTGAGGGGCGCCAAGCGCGAACGATACGGTCGCAGCGGAATGTCCTGATGTCGTCGGTGGCATTGTCGAGGCCGCAGAAGTACGCAACGCCCTCGCGCTCGAACATGCCGTAGACGCAGACGGTACGCTCTTTCTGCTCACCGCGTCCGTTCTGATATAAAAATCGCAGCGCGCATCGCTCGGCAAAGGCGCTCCATACCGCATCGACGGTGGGAGAGCGGCGGATCGGTGCTTCGTCCGCCGTCGTCCTGCCGGTGAGGTAGGCAATCTTGGAACGAATATCGGCAAGCGGCGCGGCAAAAGTGGATGAGCCGGCCGCTATTGTCTGGTCGATAGCGTTGAGCAGGATATCGGCGTCGTCTGCGGTGATGAGGCCGCCTGCCGCAAACGTGTGCTCGCGGTCGATTGTCCACGAGCTTTCCTCGGTCTCCTGCGCACCGGCGGGGCGAACCTCCTTGATTAAGATGCCACGCTCGAGCAGTTTGTCACGATCGCGCCGAAACTTGCGCTTATCCGAGTCGATGTTGCCCGAGCCATATCCCAGGTCAGAATCCAAGACGATCTGCTCGGTCGTCAGCGGTTCGGGGGAGCTGTTGAGCACAAAGAAAAGATTGAGGATGCGCTGAGCCGTTTTATCGAAACTGGGCTCCGAATTCCCCTTTTTAATTGTCGCGGTCGCGTCGCTTGCCGTCATAGAGTCCTCGCATGAGAAGGTGGTTTGCTGCCATGATTTTAGTCCGATATGGAGATTAGGCTATATCCTTGTCCGCTCGGGGCGTTAAGATGGCCCGAATTCGGTCGTTTGCGCTCGCTCGGGGTATACTTTCGACTATATACGGTTCTAATGTGCATACATTGGGCCTATTTGTCGGATTATGGATGTGGAGCGCACATGGCGAACACCCAGAACTATATTAACCACCTGCTGCAGAACACCGGCATTACGCCGGCATGCAGCGAAGAAGAGCGCTTGGCTGCCGAGGATATCGCTCAGATCTTCCGCAACCACGGCTTTGATCCCGAGGTTCAGGAGTTCAATGCCTCGGCGCCCAGTAGGTTGGCATTTGCCGTTACCGGTATTCTTGCGTTTGCCGGCGCCCTGCTGATGGGCATCGGCGGCGGTATCGGTTTGGTCGGCACCTTGCTGGCCATCATCGGCGCCGTTCTTTACGTGCTCGAGCGCACGGGCCACCCCGTGGTTTCGCGCCTGGGCAAGACGGGCGTGAGCCAAAATGTCATCGCCTACCACAGGGCCTCGGGCCCGCTCGCGTCTCCGCGCAACCGCCCGGTGGTCGTTGTCGCACACTACGACTCTCCCCGTGCTGAGCTGCTCGCCCGCGAGCCCTATGCTTCGTATCGTGCGCTCATCGCCAAGCTGTTGCCTGTTGCCACGGTTGCCCCTGCTGCCGTTGCCATCCTGCGCATCCTGCCGCTCCCCGGCGCGCTCAAGGTTCTGCTGTGGATTGTCGCGATCCTCGCTTCCCTCGTTGCACTTGCCAACGCGGCAAACATCATCTCTAACCGCTACATTCTTCCCTATACGTCCGGCGCGGTGTGCAACAAGTCTTCTGTCGCCGCTATGCTCGGTGTTATGGACAACGTTGCTCCTTTCCAGGGCGAAAACGAGTTTCCCGACGATGTTCCGTTCGATACCTATTTTGGGGAGCAGAAGCGTCGTGCCGAGGAAATGGCGCGCGCAGCGGCGGAGTATGCCGCGGCCCAGCAGCAAAACGACTACGGCAACACCATCGAGTATGAAGAGCCTACCTACGCCGAGGACGAGTTCGGTCAGCCGATTGCTCCCGACGCTCAGGCCGAGCCCGAACAGGGTGAGGCTTTCGACGAGCAGATCGAGGGCTTTGAGGGTGCGTCTGCCGACGAGACGCTGATTGGCGCCATTGTGCCCGAGGATCAGAATCAGGCTGTCCAGCCCGAAGAGTTCAATGACGAGGTTCCCGCTGCCGAGCCGGCGGAGGAGCCTGTCGCGGCCGAGCCCGAGCCCAAGCTCTATCGCAATGCCGCCGGCAACATCCGCTTTGGTTCGGATGCCATCCGTGCGCTCGGAATGCTTCCCGAGTCCTGCACGCTCGATTACGAGGAGGGCGAGGAGCCGACGTTTGAGCCCGAGCCTGCCCCCGTCGTGACCGTGGATGATGAGTCTGCCGCGGTTACCGCTGCCGTTGCCGAGTCCGAGGCGGTGTCCGCGATCGATCCCGCGGCAGGACTGGACATTTTGGCTCCCGCCGCGCCGGTGCAAGACGTTGCGGATGAGTCTGACGACGATTACGTTGAACAGCCGAGGCGCGTGTCTTACGAGAGCGATACTGATTTCTCGGCCGAGATTCCCGCGGCAACGCCCCATGCCGATATTGCATCCGCGTTCTCTTCGATTGGCGCCAGCGCTTCCAACTTCTTTAAGGGCGCGCTTGCAAAGGGCAAGAAATTTGTCGACGATTTCGAAGAGAAGCGCGCTGCTGCACGCGAGGCTGCCGAGCAGGAAGCTATCGCTCAGCAGCAGGCAGCTGAGGCGGCACGTGAGCTCGCGGCGCAAGAGTTCGAGCAGAACGAGGCTGTGCAGTCCGTGCCCGTCGACGCTGCCGAAGCTACGACGTCCTTTGAGTCCCAGCAACCGGCGTCCGCGGATGTTGTTGAGGCGACGACGTCTTTCGAGGCTCAGCAGCACGTCGATAGCACCATGTCGTTTGATGCCGCGCAGTTCGATTCCACGATAACGTTTGAAAAGCAAGGCACCGCGATTGCCGAGCCCCTTCCTGTTTCCGATGAGCAGGGCGACGCGGCAGACGATGACGAGCCTATTGATGCTGCCGAAATCCAAGATGCCGCCGAGGACGAGCCCGTCGAGGCCAACTGTGACGAAGAGCAATACGCGGCAGCCGAGCAAGATGATTCGACCGAGGTCGAGCAGGAGGAAGTGCCTGCGGTTTCCGAGGCTCCCGAGACAGATGAGTCGAGGCCTTACTCCACGCAGATTTTCACCATGCCGGCCCCGAGTGGTTCCGGTGCCACGGTTGCCGATGTTGCTCCCACCCAGGACGAAACGATCGATTCCCTTATGGCCCAGATTTCCTCCCAGGCATCACCACGTCCGCAGATGAATGTTCCCGATCCGGCGTCGGCTCCGTCGCCTGCACCTTCCTCGTCTCCGCTAGCTTCGGTCCCCGATCCGTCGCTGCCGTCGATGAAGCAGGCAAACGTTGCGTCTCGCACGTCGCTGTTCGACCTTCCCGACCCCTCCGCACAGGTCAACGACCCCTTTGCTACCGCTCAGGGTCCCGAACCCACATCGGCACCCGTTGCGCCTCCTAGGCCCGTTGCGTCGGGCGCACAGCCGATCGAGACCATTTCGGCTCCCGCCCCGGCGGCACCCAAGTCTCGCAAGCGCGGCCTGGGCGGCCTGTTCGGTCGTAAAAAGAAAAACGAACAGGACAGCATGAGTGACTGGCTGGGCGTCGAAGACGATTACGATGCCAAGAAGTCCGGTCGCGGCATCGGTTCGTGGGATAATTTCGAGGACGATAACGATGGCTGGAAGGGCGGCGCTACGTCTTCCGACGGCGCTTCTTCCGAAGATATGCTCTCGGCTGTTGCCTCTATGGGTGACGATGAGCTGCTCGGTCACGATATCTGGTTTGTGGCAACGGGCGCCTCGGATTGTGATGGCGCCGGTATGAAGGCCTTCTTGGCTTCGCATCGCGATAAGCTCCGCGGCGTATTCTTCATCAATCTTGAATCCGTCGGCGCCGGTAGGCTTTCGGTGGTGACGGTTGAGGGCGAACAGCAGCTGCTCAAGGGCGATCGCCGCATCATGAACCTGGTCAGCAAGGTGTGCAAGTCGTTCCATGTCGATTGTGGCGCGCTCGAGATGCCCTATGCCAAGACCGATGCCTATGCCGCGCTCGAGGCGAGCCGCCGAGCCCTCACCATCGCCGGCGTGGACGGCACGCGCCTGGCTTGTGCTCGTACCGAGGACGACCTGCCCCACAATGTCAACCCGACGAACATTGCCACGGTATCCGAGGTCGTGACCGAGGTTATCCGCCGTTCGTAGACGGAGCTCTAAGGAGTCAACGTGTTTTCGTATATTAAGCGCCATTGGCCTGTCTACGTGATTTTGACCTTGATTGCCATTGCGTTAGGGTTTGGAGCTGCCTACATCGTGGGCGCGAAGGGCTCGACCCCCGCCTCCGCAATCAGCGAAGAGGTGGAGCAAGAACAGAGCACGGGCGCCGATGGGATTCCTGAGTCCGAGCAGGCAATCGTTGATGGTGGATCTTCGTCTGCAGAGTAGATGCGGCGATTTAGATGATTGAAAGCGGGCGAGCCGGGGGACTGGCTCGCCCGCTTTTTCATCGCGCTAGCGCTTCTTTGGGATTGACCTAAGGCGAGCGAACCATAGGGCTGCGGCACCCGAGGTCAGGAGCGCGGTGATGCAAGCGGCGATGGGAGCTGATCCTGTTGCCGGTAGGTCCTGCGGTAGGGTACAGCGTTGAATGACACGGTCCTCGTCATGTGACTCAAGTTTATCGCCGCCGCCGTTGCGGCAAAGATCGACGCGTGCGCTGTTGGTGAGTGCAGTTTGGGGTGTGTAAGCCGACGTTGCCTGCATGTGCACGACTGCGCCCCGAGCATCTGTGCCAAGGATTGCTTTGGCATCGTCAAGGTCGTCGTGCTCATCTTTGAGATCATCGCGGGTCCAAGAATCCGTATCGCTTCGAGTCGTAAAGTCGGCGGCTACCGCACCGTATTCAATGCGAATGCCCGTTACGACGGTATTGGATGCAAGGTCGAGTTCTTTCGCCTCAAGTGTGGCGGATTCCGTGGTCGAGACATCCGCCTTCCAGAGGTGCCAGCCGTCGTAATCGACGAGGCGGCAATCTTCACCCAGACTCTCTTTTACTTCGTCGGACTCAAGCCAAGGATTTTCGTGCCCATCGTCAAGCGTCGCGTTTGCCGGCTCATCGACGTCTGTCGAGTCCAACGGCGTCGTGCGATACCACACGTTGCACAGACTGTTGAGGTCGCCGATGGCGACGGGGGTTTCGATTGAGACGAATCTCGCCGTATCGTCCTCGGCACACTCAAGATCATCGGTAACTGTGAACTCATCAACCCAGGTAGCTGAATCGTTTCGAGCGTCGATGGTATAGGAGAAAAGACCGTCCGTATTGGTTTGCGTTGCGGCGCGATTTTTACCATCGCCGTTGGCCAGCAGACCCTTCCCGATAGGTTGGACAAGCTCCTGACGCTTGTCGACCTGTCCTTTGATCTCGATGGGCGCATCCTTCATCGCGACGGATTGGACTTCTCCCGTATCCTTTATTTCAAACGTTATCTCCTCGGCAAGGTCATAGGTCCGCGGAGACATCATTTCGCGCAACGAGTAGGTGCCGGGTGCAAGATGTTCGACGCGGTGCGGCTTGTCGGATGAGGTCCAGGAGTCTATTTCGGTTTTATCGGGACCATATAAGGTGAGCTGTGCGCCTTTCACTTCCTGCTCTCCGCTTGCATCGACCTTGGAGATATCAACCTTGGTGTAATTGTCGGATACGTTAAGCCGTGCTTCTACAACGGGTGTTTTCTGGTCGGCATAAGCGAGGTCTACGATATGGGGCGTCCGGTCGAGTAAGAAGCCTGCCGGCGCTTGAGTCTCGACAACCTCGTAGCGTGCGGTGCCAGATCCCAGCGGGAGGTCGTCCGCGCGTGCTTCTCCAGTTTCATCCGTTGTGACGGTAGCGACAGTCTCACCGTCGAGCGCGGCAATGCTACCGTCGGGGCGCACGATATCACCTGAGACACGGATCTCAAAGATGGCGCCCGCGAGGCTGCTGCCGTCTACGGCATCGGTTTTAACGATCCTGATGTTTCCGGTCGCGGCGTGGTCATAATACGAGACGATTGCAACGGGCGTTAGGTTTATATCGGCGGGTATGTTTACCTCGATCTCTCCGCCGACAAGATAGGGCTCTTTGGCCGAGGTTTCGCGTACATAATAGGTGCCCGGCACGAGCGATTCGGGCAGTGTGACGGTCCCGGTCGCGTCAGTCGTAAAGGTGTCCATTACGTTATGTGCTGGATGCCAGCAAGTTTGTGAGACAGGTTTGTGATTGCTGTCGAGGAGTTGGAAGGTGAATCCGGCTAGGGGAACAGAAGCGCCTGTTTGGGCATCGCGTTTTACAATCTGGAGATGCGTCGACAGAGCGTGGTTGTCCACGATATATTGAAGCTCGGCGCCGTCGGAAATCTGATTGGCCTCGACGGTCCATTCCCCTGCACGTTTAAAACCCTCTGGGACGGTTTCCGGAACCTCACGAACGGTGTAGCCGGCGCGGTCGTATGGGATGGCTCCGTGGACACCGGCGGGTCGCTTGCCTGCGCCAAACCATGCTTCGGGCTGATCTTTGGTGGAGGCAAAGCCATAGATGTTTGTGGTCAGTGTGCCAACAACCTGCTGAGAGCTGTTACTGACAACCTCAAAGACAACATCTCCTGCCGGCTGCTCCAGGCCGGATTGATCGCTATTGCCGTAGTCCTTGAATTTTGAAATCTCAAGGTCAAACGCAATGGGGATATCGGAAACGCGAGATTCGATCTCGACCACGCCTGAATCGCCGAGTTGGTCGGCTCCAACGGTGTAAGACCAACTGCCACCGGAGGGCAAATAGCCCTCGGGCGCCTTCGATTCATAGATGGTAAAGGTTCCCAGGGGGACATCGGTGAGGGTAGCTCGACCGCTTTCATCGGTCCTGAGAGTTTGTGTCCATCCAGGGGTTGATTGCGATACGCACACGAATTCTGCTCCTGCGAGCGAAGCCCCAACTTGGGGGCCTGCATTCGTTGCGGCGTCGAGCTTTACAATGCGCAAGGTAATGGTGCCGGGTTGTTCATCAATGGTGACGTATCCGCCGTTATCCGTCGTGGTAAAGGCAATGTGATCGTGCCGGGGGATATAACCAGCTGGCGCTGTTGTCTCAACTAGGTAGTATGCCGTGTTGGGTAGGAGTGTTGCCTGCGCTCGACCGTTGCTGTCCATCTGGACGGTGCCGACACGCGCGCCGCTGGCGCTCTCAAAAACATCGAATGTTGCCCCGTCAAACTGATAAGTATTGTTTCCGCTGGTAATGGCAGCGTTTGCAGACTGCTTTTGGAAGGAAACAGAGACCGCCGGCAGTACATAGAGCATGTCTTGACGTCTGCTGCCGCCCGATACGGTTCCTAGATAGCGCCGCGCGCGGTGCGGAGCGGCTTTGATGCTTCCTGATTTTGCGCTGTCGTGGAGCCACCGCGCAGCCGCCACGACTTCATTGTCGGCGGTAAAGTGCCCACTCTTGGTTTTGCCCTGAGCAGTCGTGTAGGAGTAGGTGCCGTCGACATGGGTAGTGCCGTTGAGCATCCATACGGCAAGCTGGGTGGCGGCGCGGGCGCGATCGGGTGAAAGATGGTAACCGCCAAACGACGTGGCGGTAGGATATCCGTGACAAACGATTGCCGCGAACTCGTCGTCGAGCCACACCCAGCCTTGATCAAAGTTGAGCCATGGACCGCCCGGCTTGGTGGGCCCGGGGCGTTCCTGGTTCATGCAGTAGGCAATCGAGGCGTCTTGAGCTTCATACTTGCCGATGAAGAAGGGCCCACAATCATCGCTAATAGTACGGAAGCCGAGCTGGTCGTAGCCATCGACGGCAAATGCGGCTCCCGGTGCCAGGCAGCCGAACAGCAGGAAGAGGAGCAGGAGCAGCGGACCTGTTGCGATTGCGCTGTGGACAGAGTGCGTGGGTGCGTTGGACATGGCTGCTCCTTATCCCTCGTGCGCCGCATGGGGAGGTTGCGACGCGTAGGATGAGGCTACCCCCGAGGTTCATGCGGGTAAGTACCGGAGCCTGACCAAAAGCTTGCCCAATTCCTGACAAATTGAGCTCAAATACAACAATCAGGCAAAAGCGCAGGTAGAAGATAAGGAGAACAGGAGGCCAAAGGTCCTCATCTCCACAATTGATGCGATTTTCAAACGAATCTCCACAGCTAAAACAAGCATCGCCACCCTTGTATCGAACAAGACAACCGCGTTATACTAGCCAACACACAAGCGGGCATCGCCAAGTGGTAAGGCATCAGCTTCCCAAGCTGACACTCGCGGGTTCGAGTCCCGTTGCCCGCTCCATTCGAATTTCAGGCACGGTAACGTTTCGTTACTGTGCCTTTTTCAATAAAGTGCCGGGACTCGAACCCGACAGGGTGCGAGCGTTAAATAAACGCGAAGCGTTTATAGCGAGCAGGCAAGGTCGCCGATAGGCGACCGCAGCCGGTGCGGATTTGCGAAGCAAATACGCGGACGTCCCGTTGCCCGCTCCATCGAGCGCGGGAGACCTTGGGACGGCCAATTCAACAAAGTCTTCCCCATCGTCTCCGTGAATCCGAGGAGATCGACCGCAGCCGGTGCGGATTTGCGAAGCAAATACGCGGATGTCCCCATGCCCGCTCCAATTCCAAAATGTTAGGTTAATGCCTGCTGCCCATACTCGCACCCGCGCACGGTACAATGGTTGAGTTACGACCAACGTGCCAATAACCAAAAAGGAGCCGCTATGATCGATCGCTATACGCGCCCGGAGATGGGACATATCTTCTCCCTCGAGAACAAGTATGCCATTTGGCAGGAGATCGAGGTTCTGGCCTGTGAGGCCCAGGCGGAGCTCGGCAAGATCGGCATTTCTAAAGACGAAGCCCAGTGGATCCGCGACCATGCCAACTTTGAGAAGGCGAAGGTCGATGAGATCGAGGAGGTCACGCGCCACGATGTCATCGCCTTCCTGACCAACATGAAGGAATATATCGACGCCGATGTTCCCGAGGGCGAGCCCAAGCCTAGTCGCTGGGTTCACTACGGTATGACCAGCTCCGACCTGGGTGATACTGCTCTGTGCTATCAGCTTACTCAGGCGTGTGACCTGATTATCGAGGACGTCAAGAAGCTCGGCGTGATCTGCAAGCGCCGCGCCTTCGAGGAGCGCAATACGCTCTGCGCCGGACGCACCCATGGCATCCATGCTGAGCCGATGACCTTCGGCATGAAGTTTGGCTCTTGGGCATGGGAACTCAAGCGCGACCTTGATCGTCTTGAGGATGCTCGCAAGAACGTTGCCTTCGGTGCCATCTCCGGTGCCGTCGGCACCTACAGCTCCATCGAGCCGTTCGTCGAGGAGTACGTCTGTGAGCACCTGGGTCTGGTTCACGACCCGCTGTCCACGCAGGTCATCAGCCGCGATCACCACGCCTATCTTGCCGGCGTGCTTGCCACTACAGCGGCCACCTGCGAGCGCATCGCGACCGAGGTCCGCAACCTGCAGAAGACCGATACACTCGAGGCCGAGGAGCCCTTCCGCAAGGGCCAAAAGGGCAGCTCCGCCATGCCGCACAAGCGCAACCCCATCACCATGGAGAAGGTCTGCGGTCTGTCGCGCGTCGTGAAGTCCAACGCCCAGGTCGCCTTCGACAACGTCGCCCTGTGGCACGAGCGCGACATTTCGCACTCTTCCGCCGAGCGTGTCGCCCAGGCCGATAGCTTCATCGCGCTTGACCATATGTTCCAGTGCCTCATTCGCGTTATCGACGGCCTGCAGCTGTATCCGGCCCGCATGATGGCCAATCTCAACAAGACCCGCGGCCTCATCTTCTCCTCCAAGGTCCTGCTTGCCCTCGTCGATACGGGTATCACCCGCGAGGATGCGTACGCCATTGTGCAGGAGAACGCCATGGCCACCTGGCACGAGGTGCAGGATTGTGTCTCTGGCCCCACCTTTAAGGAGCGTCTCGAGGCCGATCCGCGCTGCACCGTCAGCCAGGAGAAGCTCGACGAGATTTTTGATCCGTGGGACTTCCTCACCCGCATCGATACGGTCTTCGATCGCCTGGAGCAGCTGAGCTTCGAGTAGGGTTAACCTAATTCGACCGCTTGCGGATGCATTTCAACCTTTGGCGCCTTGCCCGTCTTGGGCGAGGCGCTTTTTTTACTGTCGCATATGCGCCCGGGTAATAAAATGAACTCCGACTGCTGTTTCGATGAAAGGGGGCACGTGCCCAGACGCATCAAGCGGGCCACCATCGTCTCGTTTACGCTCATACTCCTTGTTGCCGTCTTTGCGGGCGCCCTGACGTATACCGTTCGAAGCAGTTCTTCCTCCTCGAATGAAGCCGATAGAGATCTCCCGGTGCTCAAAATCGGCGTTACGGATAACGACCCCTATGTGTATGTCGATACCACGGGCGATTACGCCGGTATCGATATCGACATCGCCCGCGAGGCCTGCAAGCGTGCGGGGCTCAAGCCACAGTTTGTCGATATTGACTGGAACGATCGCGACCGGCTGCTCAAAAACGGTGATATCGATTGCCTGTGGTGTGACTATTCTCCCTGTTATCGCGAGGATAAGTATTACTGGACCGAGCCGTATCTAACCGTGACGGTCTCGGTTGCCGCCAAGAAAACGAGTGGCATCAAGTCCTTGGCACATCTCGATGGAAGTAAGACCATTGCGGTGATTGCGGGTTCGGTGAGTGAACGCCGATTGCTTGCGGGGGATCTGGGGGTCTCGTCGGACGTTCAAATCAAATCATATGGCTCTGCCGAACTCTGCAAAGCCGCTCTAGTCAAAGGGTACGTTGACTGCTGGATGGCGGATGTCCAGTCGCTTGACCGACTCGTTGCTCAGTATCCCGGCGTTTACCGTGTGTTTGCCGACAATGTTATGACGGTTGACCTGGGCGTCGCGTTTGATGACAGCTATGAAGGATCGGTCGTAAAGGATCTCAATACCGCGCTGTTCGACATGGATCGAGATGGCACGATTGACCGTATTGTGGGCAATTACAAGACAGGAGCGACGACGGGCGGGCAAGGAGGAAATTCATGACAACTGATGAGCACCGCTTGAGTCGAAAGACTCTGAACGTCATAGCTGCCAGCGTTATTGTCAGCGCCGTCTTGTTAGGCCTGTTGTATACGGTTGGAACCCATCGCTGCCTCGAAAAAACGCTTGGGTTTGGCCAAGAAACCATGGTGTTTTTGGAGAACGCTTGCGAAAAATATGACCGCTACGAACAGGGGAGAAAAACCGAGGCGACGCACGATTTGCTCGCCGCGGTCGAATCGTTTGCGACGTTCCTGTCCTCTGATCGCGTTGAGGTTAACGACGATCTTATCGAGCAATTTGTCCATGCCGAGAACCTTTCGGGGCTGATGGTCATGGACTCCGATGGCCATATGGCTGCCCACTACGACATCGATGGTCGCGATCCGCTCATGTTGTGGCGAGATGAGTTGGCCTGTTCGCCGGTCGCATCGATGTATCAAGGTTCCAAAGTGACCTACTCAACTGTCGATGAGCGCCGTGGTGTCGTTTTTGCCGTCTGTGCTGTTCCGTATGGCGACGGCGTTGCCCTGGCATACCGCTCACTTGTTTCCGATACGGCGGACGACTATTCATATGCCATAGCCGACGTGCTTTCGAACAGTACCTTCCACCAGGGTCCCACGGTGCTTGTTATGGAGGATGCGGAGATTGTCTCATCCAACAGTGCCGATGCTGACGTGTCGCTCGCCCGACTCCTCACCAGCGTAGGAGTTGAGTGGAAAGACGACGGCCTGACGCGCATCGAATATCGAGGAGACGAATGGTATGCCGTGCGTGCGGCATATAAGGACTACCGCCTGTTTGCGCTATATCCCAAATCTGAGGTCATGTCTGACAGGATTTCATTTGTCGCCGTCGGCGTCTTGGTGTGTCTTGCGTTTTGGGTCGTGGTGCTGTTGACTCGAAATATCGTTGACCACCGCAATTTGGTCGAAAAGGATAAACAGCTCGGCATTATCAATGCCATAAGCGCCATCTACGATTCGACCTTCCTTTTGCATCTCGACACCCTCGAGATCGAGGGGATCAATATGTCGCCGGCGATAGCGAAAATATTTGCCGAGCACAGCGAGGCATATGACTTTATGGACACGGTCTGCCGGGATATCGTGAGCCCCGAAAGCCGCGAAGCGGTTGTGGGCCTCGTAGATGTAAGTTCGCTTCGTGAACGTATGGAGGGCGTACCGTACTTGGCTGCCGAGGTGCGAGATTGTCGAGGCGCTTGGTACTCGCTACAGGTTGTCCCCCAGCATCGCGATGAGCAAGGCCGGCTGGAGTCGGTCGTCGTGGCGACGCACAACATATCGATGGTCAAGCATGCCGAGGAGCTGTCATATCAAGACAAACTGACGGGGCTTCGCAACCGCAACTATCTTGAATCGCGCGGAGATAGCCTGGTAAACGAGGACTTGCCCGTGAGCGTGATTATGTTGGACTGCAATTATCTCAAGCGGACCAACGACATCTATGGTCACGAGATGGGGGATGAACTGCTGCGACGGACGGCGTCCGTGCTGCGGCGGGTGGCTGGTGCGGATTATCTGCCGATGCGCCTTGGCGGCGACGAGTTTTTGCTGGTTTGCCCCCATACTGACAACGAGTCTGCGCTCGGGCTGGAACAGGATCTTCGTCTCGGTCTTGCCGCGGTAAGCGATGAGGCCCTGACGGTCAGCGCATCGATTGGCGTGGCGACCGTCGAGACGGCTGGAAATACGCTGGCCGATGTATATCGTGTCGCCGACCACAATATGTATCGGGAGAAGCGCACGGTCCACGCACAGGGTGCGGACTGCTAATCTTGCCCCCGCGAGTCCATGCATCGTAGGATGTTGAATCGGTGCTTGCGATAATAAGTCGGCCCAGGCGGGGATAATAGACGTCTGAAATTTCTTTCTGAGAGGGGATCTCAATGATTAGTTTTGACTACAAGCCGCAGGGTGTATGCTCTCGCAATATTCATCTCAATCTCTCTGACGATGGCAGCAAGGTGCTGGGCGTTGAGTTTACCGGCGGCTGTGACGGCAATCTCAAGGCTATCTCCAAGCTGGTCGAGGGCGCTCCTGCTGATCGCGTAATCGAGGTTCTCGCCGGTAATACCTGCGGTATGAAAAAGACCTCCTGCGCCGACCAGCTTACACGCGCTATCGAGGCCGCCCGCGCCGAGATCGCCTAATGGGTATCGTCGACCACATCAAGAACGGAATATCGCGCCGCGGCTTTGTGCTCGGTGGAGCTGCCGCGGGCGCTGCCACGGTGCTTGCCGGATGTTCGAAAAAAACAGGCACCAGTGATGATGCCGCTGGCGAGCCGCAGGTTATCAAGGACGATTCCAAGATCATCTCGATTACGGATGAGTACGAGGCAGTCGACATCGATCTTGAGCCGGCGGCATCGTGGACGCTGCCGCTGGGCACATTGCTGTACTACTGCGAGGGTGACTATGCTGCGGCAATGATGGCGCCTGCATCGGCACTGCACGCCAACACACTCGGTGTGCTCAACCTGGGCGATGGCTCACTTACCACATTAATTGAGGATCCTATCGAGGGCACGGGATATGCTTTTTACGATGTCCGTGCCGGCGATGGCGTGTTTGCGTGGGTTGAGATGAACTTTGCCAATTCATCGTGGAAGCTCTACGCTCAAAATCTGTCGGGCGCTTCGCTCTCTGGCGACGTGGTTGAGCTCGATCGAGGTGGCAAGGACTACGATCCGCCACTGTTTACGGCGTTCGGGTCATCAGTCATCTGGTATAAAATGCCTTCGGCAGGCGGCAATAAAACGAGTAACGATTCGTTTTGCTATCGTCGCTCGCTTGATGAATCTAAGGCCGAGACAATTTGGAAATCGACGGGCCGCTTTGCGTCGGCCCCACGCGCGAGCGACGGCATTTTGACCATCTCACCGCGTGTCCGCAACGACGAGGGCGTCTACTACGGCATAACGGCAATCGATCTGACCGATGGCAACAACACCAAACGTGCCCAGCTAGTCCTTCCCTCGTCAGTCTCGCCTTTCGAGGCCGTATATATGGGCGATACCTTCGTGTTTTCTATCGAGGCGACCTATAGTGGCGTGGGCAGCCTAGGCAACATGGGCACGTATATCGGTAATGAGGGAGGGCCGTACCTCTTTCTGTCGCGCGAGCCGCTCGCATGTGCTGCCGGCAAGAAGAATAAATATCTCGTTAAGGTGCAAGCATCGCATTTTCTCATCGACACCTCTGCCAAGACCTATGGCTCGCTGCTGTCGCCCGACCGCGCTTTGGAGTATGGCGATTATCCAGCTACGGCGGGAAAATCGGACTCATTCCTTACGTACGCCACGGTGCGCAACAGCCAGGGTATACCAGAGACGGTCACTGCACGCCTATTCTCTCTTTAAGCTTAGAGGGGTTAAAAAGGCGCCAACAGGGGAATAAACGCGTTGTAATTGTGAGTACCGCCCGCCGAGCTGCCGCGTCATAGCGGCATCTGGCGGGCTCAGGTGCGTTAAAATGGGCTTGTTCTTAGCTAATTGAGACAGGGGGGCCGTGTTATGGCTTCAGATGCAAAAAAGATTCTGCTGGTCGAGGATGAGAAGGCAATCCGTGACGCCGTCGCTGCCTATCTCGAGCGCGAAGGCTACTGGGTTGTGGGCGTCGGCGACGGCCAGTCCGCGATCGAGGAGTTCGAGAAGCATCAGTTCGACCTGGTCGTGCTCGACCTTATGCTCCCCAAGATCCCCGGCGAGCGCGTTTGCCGCACCATTCGCGATACCTCGGATGTCCCCATCATCATGCTGACGGCTAAGGGCGAGATCGAGGACCGTATTATCGGTCTTGAGCTCGGCGCCGACGACTATCTGATTAAGCCGTTCTCGCCGCGCGAGCTCGTCGCCCGCGTTCGCGCTCTGTTCCGCCGTGCCCATCAGGCCGACGAGCCCGCCGTCGAGGTACTCGACTTCGGCGATCTGGTCATCGATATCTCGGGCCACAAGATCTTGGTCGAGGGCAAGGAAGTCGATCTGACGGCTTCCGAGTTCAAGCTGCTCACCACACTTGCCCGTCATCCCGGCCGTGTGTATAACCGCATGGAGCTGGTCGAGAAAGTGCTCGGGTATGACTTTGAGGGCTATGAGCGCACCATCGATAGCCACGTGAAGAATCTTCGCGCCAAGCTGGGCGATGATCCCAAGAAGCCCAAGTGGCTCTACACCGTCCATGGTGTCGGCTATCGCTTCGAGGCTCCGGCCAAGACCGATAAGTCGGACGAGAAATAGGGAAATCACATATGACACCTGCGCGCTTTGAAATCGGACAAAAGCACAAGCAGGAGAGCGAGGCGGGTTCCAAGGCTAGTTGGAACACGCCTCGTTCCGATTCACGGCCAACGATGAGCTATCCCTCGCGCATGGCACTTGCTTTTGCTCTGACATCGCTCATGACGGTATTGGTGCTGGTGGGCGTTGTCTCTGTTGTGTGGGGCACGGTCTTTTCGGATTACACACGCTCCAATATCGTCGAAATCGCAAATTCCGCTGCCGAGAAGTTGGCGACCTCATATGAGGAAAACGGCAATTGGACTGCGGGCGAGCTACGTACGGTCGCGACATCGAGTTTGGTGTCCGACGATTTGGGTATGCAGGTCGTCAACAAGAAAGGCGTTGTCGTTTATGACGACTCATGGCCTTCGGCAAGCGCGACCGCCGATGTGCGCGAGAACGAATCAGCGTCGAGCAGCTCGAGCGGGAAAAAAGCATCGCATAGTCCGGTCTCGTCGGCTCCCACCGGCTCCGATAGCGTTGCAAACGTCGAAATCATAACGTCTTCCGGCGAGCATGTCGGACAAGTAAAGCTGTGGGCCATCGGCTCCGATGCCTTGCTCACCAAGGCAGATTCTGCGTTTAGGGAGAAGACCTTTAACGCCATGGCCCTTGCTGCGGTTGTTGCAGTTTGCATTTCGGTCGTTATCGGATCGCTCGTGTCGCGCATGCTCACCAAGCCGATTCATCGTATTACGAGCACGGCCAAGCAAATTCGCGATGGCGATCTGTCCGCTCGTACTGGTTTGCGCGGTGATGACGAGATTGATCAGCTGGGTGAGACCTTCGATGAGATGGCCACTTCGCTCGAGAAGGATATGAAACACGAGAAGCGCCTGACCTCAGACGTGGCTCACGAACTTCGTACTCCGCTTATGGCCATGCTCGCGACAGTCGAAGCCATGCAGGATGGGGTGTATCCCACCGACGACGAGCATCTGGAAACCGTTGCATCCGAGACACGTCGCCTGGCCCGTCTGGTGCAGCAGATGCTCGATCTATCGCGCATGGAAAACAGCACAGCGCCGCTCAACCTTGAGCCGGTGGACATGGTTCCCTTCGTGCGTTCCATCGTCAACGCTCAGGAGCGCCTGTTTGTTGACCGCGATCTGCGCTTGCGCTTTGCAGATGAAACCCAGGGTCACGACGATGTCGTCGAGGCCGATCCCGACATGATCACGCAGTGCGTCATCAATCTCATGAGCAACGCCATGCGCTACACCCCCGAGGGCGGTTGGGTCGTGGTGTCGGTGCTCAGTGACCGCAAGCATGTCAGTATTGCCGTTTCGGATACCGGCATCGGTATTGCCAAGGACGATCTGTCGCGCATCTTTGGTCGTTTTTGGCGTGCCGACGCCAGTCGCGCCCGCGAGGCGGGTGGCCTGGGCGTGGGCCTCGCCGTAACTAAACAAATCGTCGAGCGCCATCATGGCTACATTTCCGTGGAGTCGGAGCTTGGAAAGGGTACGACTTTTACAATTCATCTGCCTCGCGAGCACACGGCGGACGCGGCATCTACTACAATGGAGCACTAGCTTTTCGCTATTCGGTGAAGGAGGGGTTTCGTCCCTGCCGCTCCGAGTTTGCGAAAACGTGCGGGAAAGAACCCGCATTACTGTCGTATTTTGGTAAGGAGTGACTCACGTGACAACGATGGAGCGTCGTCCGGATTCCCGTGGCAAGGTTCGTGATATCTACGATGCCGGTGAAAACCTGCTGATGGTCGCCACCGACCGCATTTCTGCGTTCGACTTCATTCTTCCCGACGAGATTCCGTTTAAGGGAGAGGTGCTCAACCGCATCTCGGCATTCTGGTTCGATAAGTTTGCCGACATCGTTCCCAACCACCTCGTTTCCATCGACCCGGCGGATTTCCCTGAGGAGTTTGCTGAGTATCGTGACTACCTCGCCGGCCGCGCCATGCTGGTTAAGAAGGCCCAGACGATTCCTATCGAGTGCATCGTCCGCGGCTATCTGACCGGTTCGGGCAAGAAGACCTACGACGAGAACGGCACCGTCTGCGGCATCCAGCTGCCTGAGGGCCTGACCGAGGCTTCCAAGCTTCCTGAGCCGCTGTTCACGCCGTCCACGAAGGCCGAGATCGGTGACCACGACGAGAACATCTCGTTCGAGCGTTGCTGCGAGATCGTGGGCGAGGACATCGCCACGCAGATTCGCGACCTTTCCCTCAAGATCTACAAGGCCGCTGCCGAGTACGCCGCGACCCGTGGCATCATCATTGCCGACACCAAGTTCGAGTTTGGTGTCATCGATGGCAAGGTCACGCTGATCGACGAGTGCCTCACGCCTGACTCCAGCCGTTTCTGGCCTGCCGCCAGCTACGAGGAGGGCAAGATTCAGCCCAGCTACGACAAGCAATTCGTCCGCAATTGGCTCAAAGCCAACTGGGATATGACGGGGGAGACCCCGCACCTGCCCGCCGAGGTCATCGATGGCACGTCCGAGCGCTATCGCGAGGCCTTCCAGATCATCACGGGCTCCCAGTTCACAAGCATGAAGGAGAACGCATAAGTGAGTACCCGTAGCGCCACGAACAAGCGCACGCAATCCCACGAGGTTACCGGGGTTGCGCGCAAGTCCGCCGCATCCGCCAAGCCCGCCCGTCAGGCAGCGAGCTCTGTCCGCGTCGTGCCGGCTTCGTCTAAGGCACGCCGCAAAGAGCTCGAGAAGGGCGAGAACCTCGAGGGCCTCTCTAAAGAGGAGAAGCGCGCCCGCAAGGCTAAGCAGCGCGCCAAGGAGGATCGCATCTACACGGTGTCGAATATCCTTCTCAAGCAGGATGAGGACTACACCAAGCGCCGCCGCATCTGGTGGGCCGTGCTCGCTATCGGCATGGTGCTCGTCGTGGCCATTTGGGCTTCGCTGTACTTCGCTCCCGCTGGCATGGTGTCCAGCCCTGTCCAGATGGTCGGCATCGTTTTGTCCTACGTCGTCATTTTGGGTGACTTTATTTACGACTTCGTTCGTATTCGTCCCCTGCGCAACATGTACCGCACGCAGGCCGAGGGCATGTCCGAGAACAAGCTCAACGCCCTTATCGAGCGCTCGGCTGCCGAGGAGGACAAGAAGGACTCCAAGAAGAAGTAGCGTTTGCATGCATACTTATCGCTAAGATATAAGGCGCGTCGTTTTTGCGGCGCGCTTTTTACTGTTCTATAGATAGATGGAGTGGCACATGATTCGAGCTGCCCTGACGGTCGAAGAGGCTCTGGAGGGCATGAAGGCCCTAGAGCCCAAGATTAAAAACTATGCGCGCCTGGTTGTCCGCAAGGGCGTAAACGTCAAGCCCGGCCAGGAGGTTGTCGTTCAGTCTCCGGTCGAGTGCGCGCCGTTTGCGCGCGTGGTGGTCGCGGAGGCCTATGCCTCCGGTGCCGGTCACGTGACGGTTATTTGGGCCGATGACGCCGTGACGAGGCTCACGTACGAGCATGTCGAGAAAAGCTATTTTGAGCAGACGCCCGAGTGGAAGCGCCTGCAGCTTGATTCCCTGGCCCAGGATGGTGCCTGCTTTATCTTTATCGAGGGTGCGGACCCTGCCGCCCTTAAGGACATCGATCCCGCTAAGCCTGCTGCAGCTTCTAAGGCAAGGAACACGCAGTGCAAGGTCTTCCGCCGCGGACTGGACTACAACATCAACCCGTGGTGCATCGCCGGCGCGCCGGTCGTTGCCTGGGCGCGCGAGGTGTTCCCGGGAGACGCCGATGAGGTTGCAATCTATAAGCTGTGGAATGCGATTCTGCACACCGCTCGCGCCGATGGCCAGGACCCGGAGAGCGACTGGGAACTCCATGACGCCGCATTCGAAAAGAACCTGCGTTTCCTGAACGACAATCGTTTCGACTACCTGCATTACACCTCGGCAAATGGAACCGATCTGACGATTGGCATGACGAAAGGTCACGAGTGGGCCGGCGGCAAGGGCAAGACGCCCGATGGGCACCCCTTCTTCCCCAACATTCCCACTGAGGAAGTCTTCACCTCGCCTGATCGTATGCGTGCCGACGGTATCGTGTATTCGGCTATGCCGCTCATTCACCACGGTAACAAGGTTGACGATTTTTGGATTAAGTTCGAGGCGGGCCGCGTAGTGGACTACGATGCCCGCGTGGGTAAGGCGACGCTTGCGAGCATTATTGACACCGATGAAGGTGCCGCTCATCTGGGTGAGGTCGCGCTTATCTCCAAGAATACGCCGATCCGTGAAAGTGGCGTTCTATTCTATGACACGCTCTATGATGAGAACGCTAGCTGCCATCTCGCGCTGGGTGTCGGTTTCCCCGAATGCATCGAGGGTGGGTATGACATGTCCAAGGAGGAGCTCCTGGAGCATGGCGTTAACGTCTCGAGCACGCACGTCGATTTTATGATCGGCACGGACGATATCGATATTACGGGCATTACGCCTGATGGACGTGAAGTTGTGATTTTCCAGAACGGCCAATGGAGTTGGGAATAGTCCCAGACCGTGGTACAATGCCACCCGCGGGCCGTTAGCTCAGCTGGCAGAGCAGGGGACTTTTAATCCCAAGGTCCAGGGTTCGAACCCCTGACGGCCCACCATAGAATAGAAAAGCGACTGGCGGATGCCGGCCGCTTTTTTGTTGCCGCGACATGGGTTCGAACCCGAAAGGGCGCGGAGCTGAGTAAACGCGTGAGCGTTTGCCAGCGCAGCGCGCGAGGCGCGAAGCGCCGCAGCGGCTGCCTGCAGAGCAGGCCGAACCTCTGACGGCCCACCCAAAGAAAGGAAAACGAAATGAAAACAGATAGATACGGAATTAGCGGCAGCACATTAAAGATAATAGCGGCCATTTCGATGGTTCTCGATCATGTAAGCAGGATCGTCCTGACCAATGGAATCATGACTCACGCATCGTACAGTCAGATATCAGACGAACAGTGGGCGATTCTAAGCGAGGCTTCGGATGTGCTTCATGTTCTTGGCAGAATTGCATTTCCCTTATTTTGCTTTTTGATAGTTGAGGGATTTTTGCATACTCATGACTTAAAGAAGTACCTGCGAAATATGCTTGTCTTCGCAATCATTGCGGAGCCCATATACGATTTCGTCCAAACCGGGCAACTATTTGACCTTCGGCAACAAAATGTTATGTGTGAGCTCCTGCTTTCCTTGGTCTTTTTGATTGTTCTGGAAAAGATACAAAGTCTTTCAAAACGGAAAAGATACATCGCAGAAACTGCTCTGATTGTTTTGACAGCACTGGCAGCTGAATACACTAAACTAGATGGCGGTGTGTATGGCATTATGCTTGTGGCTGCATTCTATTTATTCCACGACAGCAAGGCCAAGATGTTCTTTGCTGCAGTATGTGCAGTGCTCCTTTCGTCATGCCATATAGTTGGCGGCGGATTTGAGTTTGCTACAGCTAATGTATTTAATCCTGATGTTGCTGCCGCGGTCGTTTCGTTGCTGCTTATCAATCTTTATAATGGTAAGCGAGGGCTGAAGCTCAAATATTTCTTCTACATTTTCTATCCGGCACATCTTGCTCTGCTTTATGGTGTCTCACTTATTGTTTTGAACTGTCTTTAAAAACTCTCAAACAAGTCTCTGAAAACGGAAACAAATTGACCCTAAGACTGCTTGTGAATTTCCGGAAGACCTGAGAGATGCGAGGATAGGCAACGAGGGCTGCAGAGAGATGCTTCGAAAGCATGAATGGCAGCGAGAAAATGAGTTCGGAAGCACCCTCTGGATGCTCCAGCATAGAATAGAAAGCGATCGGCTCCGGCTGGTCGCTTTTTAGTTGACGGTGCACGGGTTCGAACCCGAACTTCTCTATATATAAGAACGCTTGGCGAACAAAACCTGCCTTTTACCGACGGGAAACAAATAGCTGATGCTTTTGGAGTAAAGTGGCGCACCAGAGATGACCGACGCCTTAACACCTATAAACCAGCTGGTCATCGCCAATATCAGAAGCTGCTGCTTCGAATACGGCCTCAGTGAAGCAACTGAGGGTTCTATTCATTTGTGAACAAAATATGGAGTGCGCGATTCCCGCCCACGGGGGCCCTCCGGTCTGGCAATATATCTCCTTGCCGCGCGGCCCGGTCGGACCGGACCAG
>CATYVH010000014.1 GCA_958413765.1 uncultured Collinsella sp. | reverse complement strand
GGTACGAAAAAGCCCGGCTACCGTAGTAGTCGGGCTGTTACACTTGGAGCGGACAACGGGGCTCGAACCCGCGACCCCAACCTTGGCAAGGTTGTGCTCTACCAACTGAGCCATGTCCGCATATGTAAAACAAATCGGGCGCCGGGGCGCCCGGATGTTGCCTGGAGGCGAAGCCCGGATTCGAACCGGGGGTAAAGGCTTTGCAGGCCTCTGCCTTACCACTTGGCCACTTCGCCGAAAAAGGACCGCCTAAACGGTCCGGAAATGCAATGGAGCGGACAACGGGGCTCGAACCCGCGACCCCAACCTTGGCAAGGTTGTGCTCTACCAACTGAGCCATGTCCGCTTGCGGGTTATTAATTTACGCGAGTTGTCCAAAAGACGCAAGTACTTTTTTCAAAAAACTTGTCTGCCGCATGTTCTTAGTAGCTAAACGCGCTAAAGCGATTGGCTAGGCACACGACTCCAGCGCTCCGCTAAACAGCTTCACCATCTGCACGCGCGTGCCGGCGCCGTCCGTACGACGAGCAACCTCCACGTTATCGACGAGCATACGCATAAGCTTGATACCACGGCCGCGCTCCTCAGATGCGACCGGTTCGCTCGTTTCATCGATAGAATAGCCGACACCTCGATCAAGCACTTCAACCACAACGCGATCGCTATAGGCCTGGACCGTCAGGACGCACCCGATACCGCCCGCATGGTCATAGGCATTACCCAGCGCCTCCCCCGACGCCAATGCGACATCGTAGCGCTCGTCACGGCGCAACGGAAGCGATTCTAGGAGTTCGGCGATGCGATGTCGGTAGTATGGAAGATTCTCGATACCCTGACGGACCTCGACGCTCTTACTCCAGCGAGGCAGCTCCCCCACCGGAATGGCGGGAATAGACTCCCGTGCCGGCCCCGCGACATGAAGGATATCGACAAGACGAGCAATCTCCAAAAAGCGAACAACTTCGCCTGATGCATTGACGAGCGAAAGCAGGCCTTCTCGCCTCATGAGCTCACGAGCGCGCGTAAGCAGGAATGCTAAGCCTGTCGAATCGATAAAGCTAACAGCCTGGCAGTTGATGACGACACGACGCACGCCGCGGCCAATCAAAGCATCCAACCGCCGACGCAGCGCAGGCACCGTGGCGATGTCGATATCGCCTGGTGGCGTCAAAACCGCTATGTCATTCCACTCATTCATACGACCATGGTTCCCCAAAAAAGCCCACTCGATGCATTCGTTTCCCCAACCGTACGGATTCAGCCCGCCCAGCGTCGTCTATGAACGACCCCGTAAAAACTCAAGGGACACCAATGCAATGTCATCGTCCAGCGCCGATTCGGTAAATCGGTCGAGCTCGCCCAAGACCTTGCCGCAGATTCCCGATACGCCCTCACCCGAGACGGAGAGCAGAAGGTCACGAAGGCGCTGCTCGCCAAAGAAAGCACCCGAGCGGTCACGTGCTTCGATTGTTCCGTCGGTGTACATAAATAGCATGTCACCAGGAGCGAACGTAAACACGCCTGTCTCGTACACCATGCTCTCAAAGGCACCGATTACCCCCGATTGACATCCAAGCAGCTCGACCTCTCCCCCCCGAGCCTCGCCGCCACCCAGCGGCATCGACTCTGGCCTGATGACCATGGTCGGAGGATGGCCCGCCGAACAATACGTTGCGCGTCCGGCTTTAAGGTCAATCTTGGCGATAAAGGCCGTCACGAACGTCTCGACCCTCGAAAAGCCCATGAGCATGCTGTTAAGGGAGCGTGCCATGCGGGCCGGTCCAGCGCCCTCCCAGGCATATGCCGTCAAGGCCGTCTTGACGAGCGCGGACATCGATGCAGCCTCAATGCCTTTACCAGACACATCACCCAGAATCATTACGGCGCAATCGTCGGGAAGACGGATGAGCGTATAGAAATCGCCGCCGACCAACGCCGAGCTCGTGGCCGACAGGTACACCGAATCGGTTGCGATACCCGGAACATCCCCCAGTGAATTTCTCATGCCAATCTGGAGGGTCTGAGCGATATGGCGCTCCTCACGCTTTTGAGATTCGCCTTCATAGATCAGTTCAAAGTCATGAGCTAAGTGCACCAAGTAGTCATATTCAAGGTCATCAATCGGCTCTTGGCTACCATCACGAAGCAGCAGCGCGCGCGTCGTCGGGCCCTTCGCAACAGAAGCAGGAACAATCGCGTCGTTACTGTGCTTGCCATCGCCCTCAGAGCGCGGGCGCCCCGCCTCGATGCCGGCGTCGACGTAGAGACCCTGGCAAGGCAGGCCATGCGCCCTAAGCCAGCCTCCCATAGGCATCGATTCGTCAACGCGAGTTATACGGACGTGTTTAAGGTCCTCGGCACTCGTGCCGCCCAAAACAGACGCCTCAAAGCCATCAGGGCCAGCCCCCAGACGTGCCGCTGGCGCCGTCGTGGAAAAGAAAAGCTTCTCGGGATCGTCCGGCAAAGCAACGCGACTGCCGCCTTCAAAATCTATGACGTAGGAATCCAGACTGGCGTCATACTCAATAGGGCAAAAATGGCAGTTGAGCATATTGCAGATCTCGGACGATACCGCCTGGGTAGCCGCGGCGGAATCGTCTAGAAAGGTAAACAACTCATCACGCAAGACATTGAGCGAGCGGCCAAGCTCGGCCGTGCGACGGGAGCGAAGGCTCGATGCCATGCCGACCAGCTGGATAGACAGGTAATCGCAAATGACCTCAAGCACATTAACGTCATAGGCGAGCGGTGCCTGGGGGCGTTTCCAGCCAACTTCCAGCACGCCAAGGATCTGCGTACCGTAAAAAACGGGAAGACAGATCTCACTGCGGTACGGAGGCATATCCTGCATGCGCAACAGGTGCTTAGAACGATTATCCAGGTCCATGAACATACCGGAGGCGGCTTTATCGCCCTCAAGGTCCTGTTGAATCGACAAGCGACAGGCACGCGACTCGCGAAGAACATACGTCGGAATGCCAGCGCCATACGGCAAAAACTCGGGCAGGTAGCTGTCGAGCAGCTCCTTGGAAACACCGCGAAGCTTAAAGCCGCCGCTCTCAGAAAAATAGATGGCAGCACCCGAGGCATCGAGGGTTCCTACAAGCTGGTTTAAAACGGTATCCAACAAACTAGGCAGCTCATCGGAGCCCACCGTGCTCATAATGACCGACAACGTGCCCGAGAGGCGCTTATTCGCCATCCTGAGCTCAGAAAGTGCACGCTTGAGCTGACGGTCGTGCGAATACTGTTCTTCGATGCTATGGAGCGCCACCAATACGCGCGGGGCACGGCGCCCAAAGATGCGCGGCGGCGTTACCGAGCCGGCGCGAACCAAGACGGGAATAAAGGAGCCGTCACTGAGCTTAAGCATCAACTCGCTCTTTGTTCCATTGGTCTCAAAAGGAAGACGATGTTCTGTCGCGCGTTCAAATGCTGACGAGTACAAGAGGTCCTTGACGTCTCCGTTAATCACATCGGAACGTTCCTCGCACATCAAGTCGAGCAAGCGATTATTTACATGCAAAATGGTTCCGTCGAGCTCGCAGATAATGACAGCATCGCTCGTAATCTCGACCAATTGGGCAACGTCAGCCCACTCATTGCGCTCAAGCGCTTCCATCGTGAACCTCACCGTCTATCGGTAACAAAAAAGCCTCCGAAGAGGCTTCTCAAATGCGATGGTGTCGGAGGCGGGACTTGAACCCGCATGACCAAAAAACGGTCACTAGCACCTCAAGCTAGCGCGTCTGCCAATTCCGCCACTCCGACATGCTATGTTGTTGATTCGCGGTTTGTTTTGTTGGACCCGCGCGTTCAACGAGGAAGATAATAACCTATGATTCGAGAACTGTGCAAGCACTTTTTTGAAAAAAGTTTACTAATTTGTAAATGCGCAGGTAGACTGACCTGTTCGGGCAGGAATGAGGTTGCTTTCCAACGCGTCCTCGGGCATGCAGCATTATTTTGATCCGCGCTTCGCGCTACAAAATAATGCCGCCCCCTGCGGAATGCGTTGGAAAGCAACCTCATTCCTGCCCTAGGGGCACGTACTCCAAGCACTGTTCTCAAACATGTTCTGGGGGCTGATGCAAATTTGGTGGCTCGGCTTTGCCGAGCCCTTATATGGGGAGGCCGGAGCAAAAGCTCCGGCCTCGCTCAATTTCCTATTAGATTAAGTGAGCGATCAAGGAATCTCACCCCTCTACAGTGGTAACACAGGGCCCGTGCTGGACTTAGTTTTCAGAACATTCCACAGACCAGGAAACCCCCTTATCCACAGCTCCGAAGGAGCAGGATAAGGGGGTTTCCATGGTCGAGGACGTTCTGAAAACTAAGTCCAGCACGGGCCCGGACAAACAGCCGACTACAGGTCGATGTGCGATTCCTTGATCGGGAACGGCTCGGCGAAGTGGCAGGCGCAGCAGTGACCCGGTGCAACTTCCTTAAACTCGGGAAGCTTCTCGGAGCAGACGCCCTGCGCAATCGGGCAGCGGGTGTGGAAACGACAACCAGTCGGCGGATCCAGCGGTGACGGCGGATCGCCGGCAAGGATGATGCGCTTACGGGTCTTCTGGATATCCGGATCGGGTACCGGCACGGCAGACAGCAGCGACTGCGTGTACGGATGGTGAGGCTCGCTATAGAGCGTCTTCCAATCCGAAACCTCGACCATCTTACCCAGATACATAACGGCAACGCGATCGGAGATGTGCTGCACGACGGACAGGTCGTGGGCGATAAAGAGATACGCCGTACCAAACTTGTCCTGCAGTTCCTTAAGCAGGTTCAAAACCTGGGCCTGAATGGAAACATCCAGAGCGGAAACGGGCTCGTCGCAGATAATCAGCTTGGGTTTCAGAGCAAATGCGCGGGCAATGCCGACACGCTGACGCTGGCCGCCCGAGAACTCATGCGGATAGCGGTTGATGTGCTCGGGGTTGAGTCCGACGACGTCGAGGAGCTCGCGAACACGCTCGATACGCTCCTCCTTGGTACCCACACCGTGAATGGTCATGGGCTCGGAGACGATCTCGCCGATGGTCATACGAGGATTCAGCGAAGCATAGGGATCCTGGAAGATGAACTGCATCTCGCGACGCATATCCTTGATCTCGTGCTTGCTCATCTCGGCAACGTCTTTGCCCTGGAAAAACACCTTACCGGCGGTCGGCTTGGTCAGACGCATGATGGTGCGGCCCGTCGTGGACTTACCGCAACCGGACTCACCAACCAGACCAAAGGTCTCGCCAGGATAAATCTCAAAAGAGATGTCATTTACAGCAGAGACGACGCGCTTGGAAAAACGCTTGGCGAACATACCGGACTCTGCAGGGAACTCCTTAGAGAGGTGCTCGACCTTCAGCAGCGGAGTGCGCTCGTTATTGTCTGCCATTTACGCCTCGCCTCCCTTCTTGGAATCCTTGCGCGTACGGGACGTCTCAGGAGCGTTCTTGAGGAACTCGGGATCACCGGAATAATGGCACGCAGAATAGTGACCGGACTCGGTGACAACGCGCTCGGGGCGCTGCTTGCGGCACTTATCGGTCGCATAGGGGCAACGAGGCGAGAACACGCAGCCCTCGGGCAGGTTCATGAGCGAAGGCGGGTTGCCATGAATCGGCGTAAGCGGCTTCTTCTCATCGATAGCCTGCTCCGGGATGGAGCGAATAAGGCCCCAGGTGTAGGGATGGCGGCTCTCGTAGAAGATTTCCTCAGCAGTGCCGAACTCGACGGGACGGCCGGCGTACATAACCATGATCTTGTCGGCCATATCGGCGACGACGCCCAGGTCATGGGTAATCATGATGATGGCGTTGCCGTTCTTCTCCTGCATTTCCTGCATAAGCTCAATAATCTGAGCCTGGATGGTAACGTCAAGAGCAGTCGTAGGCTCGTCCGCAATCAGAATATCGGGGTCGCAGGCAAGGGCCATGGCAATCATGACGCGCTGACGCATACCGCCGGAGAACTGGTGCGGATACTCATTGACGCGCTTCTCGGGCTCGGGGATACCCACGAGGTCCAAAAGCTCGGTAGCGCGCTTGAGCGCCTCCTGCTTGGAGTAGCCGCGGTGCAGGCGAAGGCCCTCGCCCACCTGCTTGCCGATCTTATAGACCGGGTTCAAGGAGGTCATAGGATCCTGGAAGATCATCGCGATGTCGTTACCGCGAATGTGCTGCATCTCTTCCTCGGTCATCTCGAGGATGGAGCGGCCGCGATAGCGAACGTCGCCGCCCTCAATCTTTCCCGGAGGCATCGAGATAAGACCCATGATGGTCATGGCGGTCACGGACTTACCGGAGCCGGACTCGCCGACGACGCCCAGGGTCTCGCCGCGATCGAGCGTGTAGGACACACCGTCGACAGCGCGAACGACGCCGTCCTCGGTATGGAAATACATCTTAAGGTCATCGACCTCGAGTAGATGCTGGCCCTCGGGAACCGGCTGGTCCTTCAGGTCCACATAGTTCTTGTTCTTCTTCATCCTTATGCGTCCTTCATCTTGACGTCGAGGGCGTCGCGCAGACCGTCACCCAGCAGGGTGAAGGCGAGCACCGTCGAGAGAATTGCCAGACCGGGCATGATCATCATCCAGGGAGCAGTCAGAAGATACTGCTGACCGTCCTGAATCATGGAGCCCCACGAAGGCGTAGGCGGAATAACGCCCATGCCGAGGAAGGACAGAGCGGACTCGGTCAGAATGGCGCCACCGATGTTCATGGTCGCGTAGACCACGATGGAAGCAACGGAGTTCGGGAAGATATGGCGCATCACGATACGCGCATCGGATGCACCCATCGCGCGCGCAGCGTCAACATAGTCGTTTTCCTTGACCGTCAGGATCGCGGATCGGAAGACACGGGCAATCGAGGGCCAGCCGAGAATACCGATGGCGATGAAAACATTCTGAAGACCACGGCCGATAACGGCGATCATGGCGACAACGAACAGCACGTACGGGAACGCCAGGAAGATATCCGCGAAGCGCATGATGATCGTATCCCAGATGCCGCCATAGAAACCGGCCAGGGCGCCCATGATCAGACCGATCACCGTGGAGATGGCGGTGGCCATAATACCGACGGAAAGCGAAACGCGCGCGCCGTAGATAACTCGGACGAGAATGTCGCGGCCAAGGGCGTCGGTACCAAACGGGTGCTCGGCACACGGAGCCAGCAGCGAAGTCTCGGCCATGGTCGTCGAGTCAGAAGCCGTCGGCGACCCGAGCCAGGGCTTAGCCCACAGGTCTGCGGTCAAGGCAACCAAAACGACGATGATAATCCAGCAGATACCGATAACGGCGAGCTTATTCTTGCGAAGACGCTTGAAAGCGTCGCCCCACAGCGTGCGGGACTTGGCGGGAGCAGATGCGGCCTTGGTGGCGGTAGCCTGCTCCTGAGACTGAGAATCAGTTTCCTGCATGAGACGTACCTCCCTTAGGCCTTATCCGACGGACCGCCGAGGCGGATACGCGGGTCGAGGAATGCATAGCTAATGTCGACGAGAAGGTTGATCACCATAACGACGACAACGATGAGCGTAACGCCGCCCATAACGATGGGCCAGTCGCGCATGCTAATGGCGCGGTAGACCTCAGAGCCGATACCGGGCCAGTTAAAGACCGTCTCGGTCAGGATGGCGCCCGAAAGCATGCCGCCGAAGTCGACACCAATATAGGTAACAACGGGGATGAGTGCATTCTTAAGCGCATGCTTGACGATGATCGCGCGATTGGAGAGACCCTTGGCCTTTGCCGTGCGGATGTAATCCTGATTCATGACGTCGAGTAGCTGCGAGCGCATGATGCGGGCAGCATAGGCGGTCGAAACCGAAGCCAGCGTGATGGTCGGAAGCACATAGTGCATCCAATCCTGATACTGAGAGCTGGAGCCGCCGGCACCCGAAATCGGCATGGAGAAAGCGCCGCCGGTGGCATCCTTAAGGATGACGCCAAAGAACAGCTGCAGCAGCATGCCGAGCCAGAAGGCAGGAACAGCAACGAGGATCGACGTGGTGAGCGTTACCAAAATATCCCAGAAGGAATAGCGCTTTACCGCCGAAATGATACCCGCACCGATGCCCATGATTGCCTCGAGCACAATGGCGCACGCGGCGAGTTTAACCGTATACGGATACTTCTGGGCAAAGATTTCCGCAACCGGCAGCTTGCGCTGATACGAATTGCCCAGATCGCCATGAAGCAGACCATTCATGTAATTCAAGTATTGGTCCACAAGCGACGTTGGAACGGGATCGCCGTTCTCGTCAAGGATCGCGTTGCCGTCCTCGTCCGCCTGGACCAGGTGATAGCGCACGCGAAGTTGAAGCTCTACCTCGGGGGACAGAGCCTTGTCTCCACCGATCAGCTTGATCGGGTCTCCCGGCACAATATTCTGGAGGGCGAACAGAATCAACGTAACGCCCAAAAATACCGGGATGAACTGAAGCACACGTTTAACGATGTACTTACCCATACCACTCCCCTATCTAGGGATTAACCTAAATGGGATGCCGATCGCCAGACCGGCATCCCAAAATTACCATCAGCCAGTTTACCCCAGGTTAGGGAGAACTGTATGTTTCCCATGAGGTCTACGTAAATACTTGACCCTCATGGAAGCTGCAAAAACTCTTAGGCGAGCTCAGCGGTACCCAGATCGGCGTGCTTCTGCGGATCAACGTAGAGGTACTTGACGCGGTCGGAGCCAGCGATGGTGTGCGTGTAGAACATCACCGGGATAACCGGGCAGTCAGCGGCGACCATAGCGTCAGCCTCCTGCATCTTGGCGATGCGCTCGTCGTCGTCAACTGTGGCACGGGCCTCATCGACCTTGGCGTCGAACTCGGGGTTGCTGTAACCGGAGCGGTTGTCGCCACCGAGGGAGTCGGAGTGGAACAGCGGGTACAGGAAGTTGTCCATGATCGGGTAATCGGCGATCCAGCCCAGACGGCCGAACTGATAGTTGAAGTTCTGATACTGCTCGAGCAGGGCAGACCACTCGGGAGTCTCGGAGACGGCGGTGACGCCCACCTTGGCGAGGTCGCCGATGATGGACTCCATGATCTCCTTGTGGCCACCGTCCTGGTTGTAGGACAGGGTCACATTGATGCCACGATCGCCGTTAGCGCCAGCGGGAGCGACCTTGTCGAGGTACTCGTTAGCCTTGTCGACGTCATAGGCGCAGAACTCCCATGCGCCCTCCTTGTAGCCGGCGATTCCCGGAGGAACGATGCCGTCAGCGGGGGTACGGGTGCCCTTGAAGATGGTCTTGCAGATGGCCTCACGGTTGATAGCCAGGGAGATGCCCCTGCGCAGGTCAGCGTTGTTGAACGGCTCGGCCGTGGTGTTGCACGTCAGATAGTACGTGGAAGGCTCGGAGCCGAGCAGCATGCGCTCGCCATCACCCATGGTGTAGCCATCCTTGGACTCGCCGCGGTCCTTCTTGGCGGCGTCGATCTGAGCAACGGGAACGTCGCAGACATCGAGGTTGCCGGCCTGGAACTCCTTGTAAGCGGTCTCCACGTCCTTGATGACCTGGAAGTGGATGGCGTCGATCTTGGCCTTGTCGCCATAGTAATCGTCAAACTTCTTGAGGTTGATCTCCTGACCATCCTCCCACTTGCCGTCCATCATGAACGGGCCGTTACCAACCGGGGCAAGATAGAAGCTCTTGACATCGGACTCGGCGCACTCGGGAACCGGGGACAGAGCCGGGTGAGAGGCGACGAACGGGAAGTCGGCGTAGGCGGAAGTCAGCTTGACGACGAGGGTCTCGTCATCCGGGCAGGTAACGCCGGACAGCTCGGTAGCATTACCGGCAAGCAGATCGTCATAGCCCTCGACCATGGAAAGGTGGTAGGAGACCTCGGAAGGACCATACTCGGTAGCGATGGCTGACTTAGTGTTGACCAGGCGCTCCCAGCCGAGCTTGAAGGACTTGGAGGTAACGTCGTCACCGTTGTGGAACTTAGCCTTCTTGATCTTGAAGGTGAACTCGGTGGCGTCGTCGTTAGCCTCAAAGGACTCGCAAGCCAGCGGAACGATCTCGCCCTTCTCGTTATCGTACTCCGTCAGAGCGTCGAAGAGCTGGTACTCGACCTGAGTGCCCTGATCCTCCTGGACGTTGTAGGGGTCGATGCAGACCGGGTTGTTAATGTAGAAGTTCAGCGTCGAACCGGAGTCAGATCCGGAAGCGTCGCCGCCCTTCTTGCCGCACGCGGCAAGAAAAGCCATGGAGCTCGCAGCGAGGGTGCCGCCAACAAAGGCGCGACGACCCATAACGGGCTGGTGGAACATAGAATCAGCCATGCCATCCTCCTTATGAGATAGGACAAAGTGAATTCGGCCGGGCAACGTCGAGACAGCCCGTTCGAACCATTCAAACGCGGTCCGCCGTTATGGCTGGTTATGCAGTGCGGACCAACGTTTCGCAATACAGTAGCGCATTTTATGCACAATTTGGCGCTGATTCCGGTTAACGGTCGAGAATTTCTTTAGTTGGGCGAAGTATGTGGGGATATTTTGACCCTGTTACAAGTCTGTAAACAAAAAGGGTCCCGCACTTACGGAACCCTTTACAAGCATATGTACGGCTCGTGCTTAGTAGCCCACGATGCCCTGCGGGAAGAAGAACATGCACAGCACAACGCACACGGCAAACACGACAGCCATGATAACGGTCAGGCGGTCAAGGTTCTGCTCCATAACGCCCGTGGCAGAGGTGGAGTTATACAGAGAACTGGCGATCATATCCGAAACGCCGGTACCCTTACCGGAGTGCATCAGGACGAGAATCGTCAGCGCCACGGCGGAGACAGCCCAAACAACAAACAGAAGAATCTGGAACGGACCCATAGATAAGCTCCTTAATAGAACAATTCAAACTCCAGTACTGTACCACAACCCCCAGTACTCCCCCGCCTGCCATTTGAGGACAGGCAGAAATAGCGCAAAAGGGGGTTGTCCGAATGTGGACAACCCCCTTGCTAGAAAACGTTTGTTGTTTTCTATTAGGCCTCGGTGGCGAGTACGCGACCCGTCATCTCGGCGGAAGGCTCAATGCCAGCCATGGTGAGCATGGTCGGAGCGATATCGGAAAGACGGCCGTCCTCAATACCGGTGAGCTGCGCCTTCTCATCAACGATGATGAACGGCACGCGGTTGGTGGTGTGAGCCGTAAACGGATGCTTGGAACCGTCGGAAGCAACGTCAAACATGTGATCGGCGTTGCCGTGATCGGCGGTAATCAGCGCAAAGCCGCCCTTAGCGAGAATCGCCGGGACAACCTTGGACAGGGCATCGTCAACAGCCTCGACGGCCTTAACGGCAGCGTCGAAGACACCGGTGTGACCAACCATGTCGCAATTTGCGAAGTTCACGATGTAGAAATCAGCGCGATCCTCGTTGATAGCGGCGACAAGCTTCTCGGTAACCTCGGGAGCGCTCATCTCGGGCTGCAGATCGTAGGTAGCAACCTTGGGGGAAGCGACGAGCACGCGCTCCTCGCCCTCCTTGGGCTCCTCGATGCCGCCGTTGAGGAAGAACGTCACATGGGCGTACTTCTCGGTCTCGGCGGTGTGCAGCTGCTTCAGGCCATTGGCGGCGATAACGTCGGCCAGAACGTTCTCGGGGAACGTCTTGGGGAAGGCGACCTCGACGTCAAACGTCGGATCGTACTCGGTCATCGTAACAAAGTGCGAAAGCTTAATCTGCTCGCGCTCAAAGCCGTCGAACTCCTTGTCCGTGAACACGCGGGTCATCTGACGAGCGCGGTCGGGACGGAAGTTGAAGAAGATGGCCGCGTCGCCCTCGTGAATGCCCTCGTTGTGGGCAGCGAAGGGCTCGACGAACTCGTCGCCGCGCGGATCCTTCTCGTAGTAGGCCTTGATACCGGCAACGGGGTCGGTATCGGCATCGGACGCGTTGACCATGACGTCGTAGGCACGCTGGATGCGCTCCCAGCGGTTGTCGCGGTCCATGGCCCAATAGCGGCCCGAAACGGTGGCAACGCGAGCGTCGCAACCGGTCTCCTCGGAGATCTTAGCCAGGAAAGCGCAGAACTCGCTCATGTAGCCGGCACCGGACTGCGGGTCGACGTCGCGGCCATCCATGAAGGCGTGGACGCGAACGGTCTTGACGCCATGCTGGGCAGCCATCTTGACCAGAGCCTCGACGTGGTTCATGTGAGAATGAACACCGCCAGGGCTCATAAGGCCCATGAGGTGCAGGGTCTTGCCTTCGGCCTTGACGTCGTCCATAGCCTTGACGAAGACCTCGTTCTTGGCGATGGAGCCGTCCTTGATGGCGTTGTTGATGCGCGAAAGCTCCTGGAACACGATGCGGCCGGCACCGATGTTGAGGTGACCCACCTCGGAGTTGCCCATCTGGCCGTCGGGAAGGCCCACGTCCTCGCCCGAAGCACCGAGCGTGGTGTGGGGATACTGAGCGTACAGGCTATCAAGGAAGGGCGTCTTGGCAGCGGCGACGGCGTTCTCGCCATCGGCCGGAGCCAGGCCACAGCCGTCCATGATGATCAGGAGTGCAGGAAGATGACGCTGTGCCATATGTCCTACTCGCCTGCCTTGACGACCATAGAGGCGAAGTCGGCAGCCTTGAGCGAAGCGCCGCCCACGAGGGCGCCGTCAACGTCGGGCTTGGCGACGAGCTCGGCGATGTTGCCGGGCTTGGCAGAGCCACCATAGAGAACGCGGATGCCGTTAGCGAGCTCCTCGCCAAACATCTCCTTGAGGGTCTCACGGATAGCGCCGCAGACCTCCTGAGCGTCCTCAGCGGTAGCGGTCTTGCCGGTGCCGATGGCCCAGATGGGCTCGTAGGCGACGACGACCTGCTTGGGGCAGGTGATCTCAAGACCAGCAAGGCCAGCCTTGACCTGGTTCACGACGTGCTCGACATAGGTGCCAGCCTCGCGGACCTCGAGGGACTCGCCGCAGCAGAAGACGGGAACAAGACCGGCGGCAACGAGAGCCTTGGCCTTCTTGTTCTGATCCTCGTCGGTCTCGTGGAAGTAGTCGCGACGCTCGGAGTGACCGATGATGCAGTAGGTGCAGCCAGCGGACTTGAGCATGTCGCAAGAGGACTCACCGGTGAAGGCACCCTTGGCCTCCCAGTACACGTTCTGTGCACCGAGGGCGATGGGGGCAGCCTGAATGCGGTCATGAACCGTGGTGATGTCAATGGTCGGAGGGCAGACGAGCACCTCGACGCCAGCCGGAACCTCGGGCAGAGCCTGAGCCAGCTCGTCGGCGAGCTTGGCGGCCTCGGCGACGTCGTTGTTCATCTTCCAGTTACCAGCGATAAGAAGGGTGCGATTAGGCATCGAGAAGCGCCTCCACTCCGGGCAGGGCCTTACCCTCGACGAGCTCCATGGAAGCGCCACCACCGGTGGAGATCCAGCTCATCTTGTCGGCCAGGTTGAACTTGTTGACAGCCGCGACAGAGTCACCACCGCCGATGATCGAGGTGCAGTCGGCCTCGGCGACGGCCTCGGCGATAGCCTGGGTGCCGTGAGCGAAGTTGTCGAACTCGAAGACGCCCATGGGGCCGTTCCAGAACACGGTCTTGGCGCCCTTGACAGCCTCGGCGTAGAGCTCCTCGGTCTTGGGGCCGATGTCCATGCCCTCACGATCGTCGGGGATAGCGTCGGAAGCGACAACCTCGGGGACAGCGTCCTCGCCAAAGTGATCGGCAACGCGGTTGTCGATGGGGAGCAGAATCTTGACGCCCTTCTCCTCGGCCTTCTTGAGCATCTCGCCGGCGCGCTCGACCCAGTCCTCTTCCTTGAGGGACTGACCGACGGTCAGGCCCTGAGCCAGGAAGAAGGTGTAGGCCATGCCGCCACCGATGATCAGGGTATCAGCGGAGTCGATGAGGTGATCGAGAACGCCGATCTTGGAGGAAACCTTGGAACCGCCGACGATAGCGACGAAGGGGCGCTCGGGCTCGGCGAAGATGCCGGTCAGCGTGTCGACCTCCTTCTCGAGCAGGAAGCCGGCGACGGCAGGCAGGTAAGCGGCGGGGCCCACGACGGAACCCTGGGCGCGGTGAGCGGTGCCGAAGGCATCGAGAACGAAGACGTCACCATAGGAAGCGAGCTTCTTGGCGATCTCGGGATCGTTCTTCTTCTCACGCTTGTCAAAACGGACGTTCTCGAGAACGAGGACCTTGCCCGGCTCGACGGCGGCAACAGCCTCAGCAGCCTTCTCGCCGTAGGTGTCGGCGACAAAGGCAACATCGAGACCAGAGAGCTCAGCGAGCTTCTTGGCGACAGGCTCAAGGGAGAGCTCGGGCTGGAAGCCGGTGCCATCGGGACGGCCGAGGTGGCTCATGAGGATGACGCGAGCGTTGTGCTCAACGAGGTAGTTGATGGTGGGCAGGGCAGCCTTGATGCGGGTGGTGTCGCCAACGACGCCATCCTTGATAGGCACGTTGAAGTCAACGCGGACGAGAACGCGCTTGCCGTCGACATCGATGTCGCGGACGGTCTTCTTGGTAAAGGCCATGTTTGCTTCTACCTTTCGTACGTGTCTGCCTCCCATTACGGCAGACGATTTCCTATAAAAAGGGCGCGACCCTAGGGTGTAAGCCCTATGAGGCCGCGCCCTTCTTTAGACGCTCAACGAGCTATTCGCTAAAAGCTAAATTAAGCAACGAACTTCTCAAAGTACTTGATGGTGCGGACCATCTGAGAGGTGTAGGAGTTCTCGTTGTCGTACCAAGAGGTGACCTGAACGAGGGTCTGGCCGTTGCCGAGGTCAGAGCACATGGTCTGAGTGGCGTCGAAGATGGAGCCGTGGGTCTCGCCGATGATGTCGGTGGAGACGATGTCGTCCTCGTTGTAACCGAAGGTCTCGGAGATGGTGGAAGCGTAGGCCTTCATAGCGGCGTTGACCTCGTCGACGGTGACCTTCTTGTCAACGACAGCGTAGAGGTTGGTGATGGAGCCGGTCGGCGTCGGGACGCGCTGGGCGGCACCGATGAGCTTACCGTTGAGCTCGGGGAGAACCAGGCCGATAGCCTTGGCAGCACCGGTGGTGTTGGGGACGATGTTGACGGCGCAGGCGCGGCTACGACGCTTGTTGCCCTTGCGCTGCGGGCCGTCGAGCGGCATCTGGTCGCCGGTCCAGGCGTGAATGGTGGTCATGATGCCGGACACGATGGGAGCGAAGTCGTTCAGACCCTTGGCCATCGGGGCGAGGCAGTTGGTGGTGCAGGAAGCAGCGGAGATGATGTTGTCCTCAGCGGTCAGCGTCTCGTGGTTGACGTTGTACACGATGGTGGGCAGATCGCTGCCGGCCGGAGCGGAGATGACGACCTTCTTGGCGCCAGCGTTGATGTGGGCCTGAGCCTTAGCCTTGCTGGTGTAGAAGCCGGTGCACTCGAGAACGACGTCGACGTCGAGGTCGCCCCAAGGCAGGTTGTTGGCGTCGGCCTCCTTGTAGATCTTGATCTCCTTGCCGTCAACGGTGATGGAATCCTCGCCAGCAACGACCTCGTGATCGCGAGCGTAGTTGCCCTGCGTGGAGTCGTACTTCAGCAGGTAAGCGAGCATATCGGGAGAGGTGAGGTCGTTGATAGCGACGATCTCGGAGCCCTCATGACCGAACATCTGACGGAAAGCCAGACGACCGATGCGACCGAAGCCGTTAATAGCAACCTTTACTGCCATTGTGTCTCCTTTCGTAAGGCCCCCGCAAGCTACAGCGCCCGCCGTTGAGGCCCACAAACTAACCACTCGCCTAATATACCTTTTTTTTGACTTGAATTTCACGAGAATAGTCGAAATTGAAAATCAAATTTACGTTAAAACGTTTTAAAGAATAAAATAGCAGCTAAATCCGTATATAAGTCGATACTTTAAACTACCGGTTTGCTTCAATGAGCTTTTCAAGCCTCAAAACTCGATGGTAGAGGGCCGACTTCGACAAGGGAGGGTCAGCCATCTCCCCTAAATCACGCAGCGACAGATCGGGATAGCGCTCGCGCAGGTCGCAAAAGACCGCCAAGGCATCCGGAAGCGCATCGCGAAGGCCGCGCTGCTCGAGCTCATCGATAAGCGCAAGCTGATGTTGGGCAGCACCGGCGCTTCTGGTCTGGTTGGCGAGCTCGGCGTTCACGCGACGGTTCACATCGTTCTTAACCAACTTGACCGCGCGCGCCTCCTCAATCTCGGCAACGCTGCGCTTGGCACCAATCAGCTTTAATAGATGCTCGATTTCCTCGGCGCTCTTAATGTACACGGCATATGACCCCCGCCGTGCATTAACACGAGCATGGACCCCAATCTGCCCCAACAGGTCGCAAAGCCCCTTAGCATATTGCTCGCCCTGCACCGCGATCTCCAAATGAAAATCGCCGCGTGGATCGGCCACGAAGCCGCCCGCGATGAGCGCGCCGCGGATGTAGGCAAGCCTGCAGCAGGGACGGGCAACGATGTGTCGGGGAACACCAGCAACGAGCCCTCCCCTGCGGTCTAGAATGCCCAGCAGCACCAGAGCCTTGTCCAGGTCGGGTTGATCGGGCAGGGTAATGAGATAGTTACGGACCTTATGCAAGACCGATTTACGAACGGTGAATTCCGTTTTGAGCTTAAGAATGCGATGCGTCAGCGTGATCATCGTGCGCGCGACGGCTCCCGTCTCGGTCGCGACCGTCAAACGATACCGCCCGGAGCCGGCCAACGAAAGCGTACCGCTCACACGCGTCAGGGCGGCAAGCGTCGACAAATCGCAGTATTCACATTCGGGTTCGCAGCGCGCAAGCTCGTCACGCACCTCGGCGGTAAACGACATGCAGGCCTATGCTTTCGTGTTGGCGCGCGACAAGTCGCGATGGGAAATGCTCACGTGATACTGGGCGCCTTCCAAATAACGCGCCGTGGCCTCGGCGATGGCAACGCTGCGGTGCTGACCGCCCGTGCAACCGATGGCAATAGAAAGCTGCGGCTTGCCCTCTGCGATATAACCGGGCATGACCGTATCGAGCAGCTGCGTCCAGGCCTTCCAGAACTCCTGCGTCTTGGGATGGTCCAGAACAAAGTCGGAGACTTTCTTATCGAGACCGGTCATGGTGCGCATCTCGGGATCGTAGAACGGATTGGGCAGGAAGCGAACGTCAATCATAATGTCCGCCTCGACGGGCATACCGTGCTTAAAGCCAAACGAGAACACGTGAACGTCCATGAGCTGCTGGTCGGACAACTCGGAGAACGCCATGCGCAATTTGTTGCGCAGCGCAGAGGTGCGTAGGCGGCTCGTGTCGATAATCATATCGGCTCGATCGCGCACACCCTGCAGCTGCAGGCGCTCGCGCTGAATCGCATCGGCCGTAGTCTCCCCCGGCTTGGCAATGGGATGACGGCGGCGATTTTCGCTGTAGCGACGAATCAGTACCTCGTCAGAAGCCTCCAGGAACACGATGTCGCAGCTCATCTCACGCTCTTCGAGCGCGGCGACCGCATCGAGCAGCTCATCGAACAAGCCCTGGCTACGCAAATCGCAGGTGACGGCGAGATGCCTGCCCACGCCCGTATTAATGCCGACGAGCTCGGCAAGCTGGGCGATCAGACGCGGAGGCAGGTTATCGATGCAAAAATAGCCCATGTCCTCGAACACGTGCATGGCCTGCGTGCGGCCCGATCCGGACATTCCGGTGATGATGACGATATCGGGGATGCGCTCCGAGCGCTCCGCCGCATCCATGGCATCTCCCTTTTGCATGTGCTGCCTCCCGAAAACAAGCGCGGGACCCAGCAACCCGGATCCCGCGCGGTCAATTGCCTTTATTGAGTATACCGCCCCGAGCGGATACGAGACCTGTCTTACGCCTCAAGCGCAGCCTTGAACCAACTCGTAATACTCGTGGGGTGCGTGATGGCGGTGCCGACGACAACGGCCCAGGCGCCCGCATCGATCGCGGCGCGAGCCTCCTCGGGCGTGTGAACGCGGCCCTCGCAGATGATGGGAAGACCGGGAAATTCCTCGGTCGCCTGACGCAGGAGCGGCAGATCGGGGCCATCGGCCATGGTGCAGTCGATGGCGGCGACACCATGAGAAAGCGTGGTGGATACAAGGTCGAAGCCCATATCAACCGCACGGCGAATGTCCTCGATGGTGGCACAATCCGCCATCAGGAGCACACCCTCCTCGTGCAGCGGGCGGAAGGTATCCTCGACCGTCTTGCCATCGGGGCGCGGACGATCGGTGGCGTCGATCGCCACGATATCGGCACCGGCAGCAACGCAGGCGCGAGCGTGACGCAGCGTCGGCGTGATGTAAACGCCCTCGTGCCCATCCTTCCACAGGCCGATAACAGGAACCTCACAGCGACCCTTAATGGCGGCAATGTCGGCAAGGCCCTGACAGCGAATGGCGGCGGCGCCGCCAAGCTCGCAAGCGCGAGACATTTGAGCCATGGTCTCGGGCGTACGAAGCGGCTCGCCCATATACGCCTGAACGCTCACGACGAGCTTGCCCTTCAGGGATTGAATCAAAGGATCGACGGTCATGTGCGACTCAACCTTTCTCAAAACAGCCTTCTGAGACACCGCACCTTGACGTTCAAACCGTCGCTCGCGTACCGAAGTACGCTTCGCTCCTCTTTCACGTCAATCTGCGGCACCTCAGAAGGCGCACTTGGTAGTTATGTTTACTTCAACGACGCAAGAAGGTGTTCGGCGGCACCGATGAGCGGAGCATCGCCCTCCAGAGAACCGATGAGGATCGGCGTGTCCTGAAGCGGATCGAGCGCCTGGCTGGCATAGCCCTCGTGCACCGAATCCTTCCACGTCTGCGAACGCCAATCGGGACCTTGGTGAATCACGCCGCCCGAAAGCACGATAACCTCAGGGTCCAGGATGTTAGCGAGCGAGCCCAAGCTGGCACCCAACGCAAAGCCGGCATCATGGATGACCTCGGTCGCCTTTGCGTCGCCTGCACGGCACAGGTCGTTCACATCGCGACCGACCGAAGGACGGCTGGGGTCGACGCGGCCAAAGCGCTCATCGTACATACGACCAATGGAAGTGCCCGAAGCAACCGACTCCAGATGGCCGGAACGCCCGCAGGCGCAGGGAATGCCGGCGGCAGCCGAGCACTCGATGTGGCCCATATGGCCAGCAGCACCATGGAAGCCCTGCATCACGCGGCCGTTCTCGACATATGCGCCGCCGATGCCCGTACCGATGCCAAGACACAAGACGGAGAACTTGCCCTTGCCGACGCCCCAGTGGGCCTCGCCCAGAGCATGAGCCTGCACGTCGCCTACAACGGCAACGGGAAGACCGAGATCCTCGCGCAGACGCGGCCCCAACTGAACGCCGGACCAGCCGGGCATGATCTCATTGGCATACGCGATGGCGCCCGTCTTGGGATCGACGACGCCGGCGGCACCGATACCGACGCCAAGGACCTCGACATCGGGATTCGCCTCGAGAGCAGCCTTGATGGACGCCTCGATACGCTGGAAGACGGCCTCGCCGCCCTCTTGGGCCTCGGTGGGAACCTCGGCCTCAAAAACGGGATGGGGCACACTACCGTCAGCCGGGTACTCCATGATGGCAGTCGCGATCTTAGTTCCGCCGATATCGACAGAACAGACGTACTTGTTCTCCATGTCGCTCTCCTTCGGAGATAAAAAACAACTATAGGAAATGCGCCGTCAGGCTAGCCGTCACAGCGCAGTAAAGGTTTTCCTGGTGCCCAAGATCGCCGAGAAACCGTGTGGCCATTGACCTAATAGTCATGGCCACACGGTTGAACGGCGAGGTCGGGTGCCTGGGAAAGCTTTACAGGAGGCCGTTGTCCTGGAGGACCTTCCTAATAGCCTCGACGTTCTCGCCGGTCATGGCCTTCACCGGGCGCGGCATGGTCGGGCTGTCGAAGATACCCATGAGGTTCATAGCGGTCTTGAAGGCGCCGACGCCACCGGCATAGCCCTGGACGCCCGAGGTGACATCCCAGATGTGCGAAATCTCATTGAGGCGATCCTGCTCGGCCTTGACGGTAGCCCAGTCACCAGCCTGAGCGGCCTTCCACTGACGAACGTAGCCCTCGGGCTCAACGTTGGCGAGACCCGGGACAGAGCCGTCGGCGCCACCGAGGTAAGCGCCGTCGACAACAACCTCGTGGCCGGTGAGGATGCTCATCGGATGGCCGTTCTTCTCGTTCTCCTGAACGAGGTAGCGGAACGAGATGTCATCACCCGAGGAATCCTTGACGCCAGCAAGGACGCCCTCGGCGCCGAGCTTGGCAAGGAGCTTCCAGGGGAGCTTGGTGTGAACGCAGACGGGAATGTCATAGGCAAAGATGGGCAGGTCAAGCTCCTCGTGCAGGATGCGGAAGTGCTCCTCGACCTCGGTCATGCCCTGCAGGGCATAGAACGGGCAGGTGGCGACGAGGGCATCGGCGCCCAGCTCCTGAGCGACCTTGCCGTGCTCAATCATGCGCTCGGTCTCGGTATCGATGATGCCGACCAGAACAGGCACGCGGTGGTCGACGATGCGGACGGCCTCGGCGATGATCTGGCGACGACGCTCGTCGGTGGAGAAAACGACCTCACCCGAAGAGCCCAAGAAGAACAGGCCATCGACGCCGGCATCGATCATGCGGTTGATGCTGCGCTCAAAGGAGGCAACATCGAGCTGGTGATCTTCGGTATCGGGAACAACGACGGGAGGGATAACGCCGGTGAATTTCTGAGTTGCCACAAGAATCTCCTTAGTTGTCTGGCGGGCGGCCCTATGCCACCCACTCTTGTTGGCAGTGTCCAGGCCGTCTAGGCCAAAGAACACGAGTAGAACGTTTGGTTAAAGAAGTCGACGACTTCGTTTTCGAACGCATTGATGCGCTCATGAGCGTATTTGGCATAGATGATATGCCTCCGGTCACACTCAAGACCGTTGAATACGGCAAACTGATCCTTGGAATCGCTCACGGTATCCATAAGCGATGTGCCCATGAGCACCGATCCGCGCACCCGAGACGACAGCGCCTCGAGGCCGCCAGGAAGCGGATTGGCAACCGCCGTGCAGGCGAGGCCCCGCTCGTCCAGAGCAGAAACCGCCAGCGCGACTCCGCCGCCAAGCCCCTCGCCCCATGCAAAGATGCGGTCGGGGTCCATGCCATCAAGATTGCGCGCGACCTCCGCCAACGCGCAGCCCCAACGGACGCGCCTGACAAAAGCAGGCGAGGTAATCCCCTGTCGCAGATCGCTGGGTCCAATCGCCTCATCGTCCAGCGCGAGGACGGCATACCCCATAGCGGCAAATCTCGTCATGTGATGCCAGCCACGCACAGGCCGATCGATGTCGTGGAACATCAGGCACAGCGGCACGCGCTTAGATACTCGGGCACGACCAACAGGCTCAATCAAGCGAGCGTGGACCGCATCGTCACCGAGCTCAAAGGAAACCTCCGAGTAACGAGCGCAGGGGTTAACAAAGTCAATCGCCGTAATGGCCAGGCCTTGAACCTCAAGATTCGAAGCGCATGTCTCTAAATCAGAAACATCTGCCTGGACATCACCGTGCCAGTCCCGATATTCTGCGAGCCTTGACGAAACCGTTCCAGGAATTCCCACGAGCCCGGGGACTATCAGCTCATCAACATTGCTCTCGCACTTAGACATGAGCCTCCCCTCCCTCACAGAAAAACGGAATGATCAGATCGTCAAAATCCTGAATCTCCTCGTGGCCAAAGCCCTCAAAGAACTCATGACGCTTATCACAGGACAGGTTGTTGTACACCGCAAACTGCGTTGCCGGCGGACAGACGATATCGGCCGTGCCCGTGCCAAACAGCACGGGGCACTTGACCATGGGGGCAAAATTCTTGGAATCGAAGTACGCCAGCTTGGCATAGGCTTCCTCGATACGAGTCGAGTCCTCGTCAAACCAACGCGACCAATAGCGCAGACCCTCGTAGGCAATATCGTCGGCGTCCAAATCCCAGACCAGGCGGAAATCCGACAGGAAGGGATAGAGGATGGCGGCGCGATTGATAAGCTCGCCGTTAAGCGCACAGGTCGCAATGCCCAAACCGCCGCCCTGCGACGCGCCGTTCACAAATACGCGGGCAAGATCGATGCCCTCGAGCTCGCGAACGATGCGGCACAGGATGCGAATATCTTGGTGCAAGCGGACATAGTAGAGGTTAGCCGGGTCGCCGTCGATACCGGCAACGATATGCCCGGCAACCGTCGTGCCCTCAAATCCACCAATGTCCTCGGAGGGACCTCCTTGGCCGGGGCAATCGAGGGCGATGAGCGCCATGCCCATGCCCGCAAACGACGCCTGCTCAAACCAGCTGCGGCTTGCACCCGGATACCCATGGAACTGAAGCACCAGCGGCATGGGCTCGTCCGAGACAGGTTTAAGGTACTTGGCGTGCAGGCGGGCGCCGCACATGCCGGTATACCAGAGGTCGAAAAACCGACAGGTTGCGGAATCCGCAACCGAAGCCGCCTCAATCGCGTAGTCGAGCTCGACGGCGTCGGCCTCGGCCATGCGGTCCTTCCAAAAGAGATCGAAATCCGATGGACGGGGCATAGCGCCTCGATATTCACCAAATTGCTGTTGTAGCTCCTGAGCACTTGGCATGGCTCGTGAACCCAACCTTTCGAAATCGCAACGGAGGTGCGCCCGGCAAGGGAACCGGGCGCACGGGAGGGAAAGCGAGGCTACTCGCCGAGCTTGGGATGCAGCAGCGACGGCGCAGCGCCGAGCAGCATCTTGGTGTAGGGGTCCTGGGGGTGCTGGAAGACCTGCTTGGCCTCGCCCTGCTCGACGATCTTGCCGCCATTCATAACGATGATGTCGTCAGAGATATAGCGGACCGTCTGGATGTCATGGCTAATGAACACCATGGCCAGGCCGAGCTCCTTCTTAAGGTCGGTCAGCAGGTTCAGAATCTGCGCGCGGACCGAAACGTCCAGAGCCGAGGTGGGCTCGTCGGCGATGATGGCATCGGGGTTCAGCGACAGGGCGCGGGCAATTGCGACGCGCTGGCGCTGTCCGCCCGAAAGCTGGCCGGGAAGAACCTCGGCGGCGGAGCTGGGCAGACCGGTGAGCTCCAAGAGCTCCTTGACGCGCTTCTCCTGCTCGGCCTCGGTACCCAGGTTGTGGACGCGCATGGGGTCGAGCAGTTGCTCGCGAACGACCATGCGGGGGTTGAGCGCCGTGGCCGGGTTCTGGAACACGACCGAGATGACGCGACCCATGTGGCGACGGTCCTCGGCGGTACGCTTGGTAACGTCCTTGCCCTTAAAGTAGACCTTGCCGCTCGTGGGGGCCTGCAGGCCGCACATGACGTTGGCGGTGGTGGACTTACCGCAACCGGACTCGCCGACGATGCCGATCGTCTGACCGGGCATGAGCCTAATCGTTACACCCTGGACGGCGTGAACCAGGTTGGGGTGCAGAATCGAGCCGGTACGGGTCCTAAAGGTGACGTGGACGTCATCAAGGAAGATGATCGGCTCGACGCCGTTCACTGCGGTCTCGCTCATCTACATCACCTCCGCGTGAGGGGTCAAACCATTTGCCTTGAGCACCTCGTCGGGGAGCTCGGAATAGAAGTGCTCGGTGCCGGGCACGCGCTTGAAGACCGGACGGGTGTCCAGGCCAATGCGCGGATGGCTCGAGCGGGGCGCGAAGCGATCGCCCTTGGGGAAATCGCGCGGGCTCGGAACGGCGCCGGGCACCTGGTGCAGACGGCCCGAACCGCTCTCGATGGACAGAACGGAGCCCAGAAGACCGCGGGTGTACTCGTGGATCGGGTTAGTGAGCAGCTCCTTGGTGGGCGCCTGCTCGATAACCTGACCGGCGTACATAACCGTGATGTTATGGGCGACCTCGGCGACCAGCGCCAAGTCATGCGAGACGAAGATCATGGCAAAGCCGAGCTTGGCCTGAAGGTCGTTGAGCAGCTTGATGACCTGCTTCTGGACGGTAACGTCCAGAGCGGTCGTGGGCTCGTCGCAGATGACCAGCTTGGGGTCGCGGGTAAGGGCCATAGCGATCAGGACACGCTGACGCTGGCCACCGGAAAGCTCATGCGGGTAGCTCTCGAGCGTACGCTTGGGGTCGAGGCCCACGAGCTCCAGGAGTTCCTCGGCGCTGCGGGTGCCGCCGCGCTTGGTGAGCTGCTTCATCTGGGCAGAGATGAGCATGGAGGGGTTGAGCGAGGACAGGGCGTCCTGATAGACCATAGCGATATCGGTACCGCGCAGGCCGAACCACTCCTTCTTGCTCATCTTGAGCAGGTCGCGGCCCTCCCAGAGGACCTCGCCGGAAAGGTGCTCGTCATCGTCGGTCAGGCCCATGATGGCCAGCGTGGTGATGGACTTACCGCAACCGGACTCGCCCACCAGGCCCATGGTCTGACCAGGACGGACGTCAAAGTTGACATGGTCGACGACGTTGATATCGCCGTGATGCTCAAACTGAATGCAGAAGTCACGGACCGAGAGAATCGGTTCGACAGACTCGTCGGGCACATGGCGATCGTCACGCTTGAGCTCGACATCGCGCAGGGCGCCAAGGCGAGCGGAGAGGGACTGGGCCTGCTCCTTGTAGGCGCGAACGGGGTCGGAGACCAGCAGGTCGGCCTCGCGACGCTTGGAGGAATCGGTCGGATCCAGGGCGGCGGAGGGAGCAGCGGCCATGGCGTCGGTAATGCCCTCGGAGAGGATGTTGAGCGCCAGGCAGGTGATCATGATGGCCAGGCCCGGGAACAGCGCCTGCCACCAACGGCCGGCGAGCACGCCGCCGCGGGCGTCGGCGAGGATGTTGCCCCAGGTAGCGGTGGGCTCCTGGATACCAGCGCCGATGAAGGTCAGCGAGGCCTCGAAGATGATGGCGTCGGCGACCAGGGTAACGGTGAAGACCATGATCGGGGCGATGCAGTTACGCAGAACATGCTTGATCAAAATCCACGGAGCCTTGGCGCCGGAAACGATGACCGCGCGGACATAGTCCTCGCCGTACTCGGACACGATGTTGGCGCGCACGATACGGGCAATCTGCGGAGTGTACATAAAGCCGATGGCGAAGATGATCGACGGCACGGAGTTGCCCAGGATGGAGACGAAGACGGCCGCGAGGGCGATGCCCGGGATGGACATGATGATGTCCAGGATACGCATGATCGTCTCGGAAACGGCCTTGCGCGAAACCGCCGCAAGGGCGCCCACGACCGAGCCGCAGACCAGAGCCATGGCAGTGGCGCCAAAGCCGATAATCAGCGAGTAACGACCACCGTAGAGCATGCGCGACAGAATGTCGCGACCCTTATCGTCGGTACCGAAGATAAATCCGTTGCCGGGAGCCTGGCGAGCCGTAAAAATCTCGACCGGGCTATAGGGGGCAAGAAGGGGCGCCAGAATCGCAGTCAGGGCGACCAGCACCAACACGACGGCGGCAATCTTAGAAGACAGCGTCATCTTCTTCCAGCCACCGAGCTTGAGCCCCTTGGAGGCAGCCTTCTCGAGCTGCTCGGTTTGCTTCTCTCGAATCTTTACCATAATCTACACCGTCCTGATGCGCGGGTTGATGAGCAGGTAGAGCATGTCAACCACGATGTTGATGATGATGAAGGCAAGAGCAACGACGATAACGACGCCCTGAACCAGGTTCGCCTCGTTGCCCTGAACGCCCTGCAGAATCGCGGTGCCCATGCCGGGGAGGTTGAAGATAACCTCGATGACGACGGCGCCGCCCATGAGGTAACCGATCTTAAGACCGAGGGTGGTGACCGGGGTGATCAGCGCATTGCGAAGAACGTTGATGCCGACGACGACCTTCTCGGGAACGCCGGCGCCGCGAGCCATACGGACATAATCCTTATCGAGCTCCTCGACCATGGCGGTACGCACGATACGAGTCATCTGGCCCGTCAGCGGAAATGCCAAGGCGATAGCGGGCATGATCATACGTCCCAGATAGCCAGCCGGATTCGTGGTGAAGTGAGGCAGAGCACCCGATGCCGGAAGCACCTTAAGGTAGGAAGAGAACAGCAGGATCAACAGAACGGCAAGCCAGAACGACGGGGTTGCCAAGCCGGCGATGGAAAAGACGCGGATCACTTGGTCCGGCCATTTGTCGCGATACAGTGCCGCGATGACGCCGAGTAAAAACGAAACGACCGCACCGATGGCAAGGCCGATGAAGGTCAGCTGCATCGTGACGGGCAGGGCCGTGGAGATGCGCTTGGCAACGGAGTTGCGAGCAGCACCATAGGTGCCCATGTCACCATGGATCAAATCGCCCATATAGCGCACGTAGCGCACAGGCCAGGGGTCGTCCAGACCATACTTCTCATGGTACTCGGCAACCGCCTCGGGCGAGGCACCGTCACCCAACGCCGTGTAGGCGGGGTCGGTCTTGGAGAACGACATAAGGAAGAACACCAGGACGGTGACGCCCAATGCCATGATCGGCAGCGCCACAAGACGCCTTCCAATCAAACGTAGCAAGTTGTTCACGTTCTCTCCCCTTTCTTTTGTCGGTAGGACCAACTGGTATATGAGTACGGATACTCATTACAAGACCCGAGCGACATCGAGGTCGCCCGGGTCTTTGTTTCAACTATGAGGATACGGTCCCAACGACCGACATCCTGCATACAGACTCAAGCGAGTCTTACGCCTTGACGGTCGCAACGCCCCTGAAGGACATGCTCGTCGTACCGATGCCCTTGAAGCCATCGAGGGCCTCGCCGTTGGGCGCAGTGGACGGATCGTCCCAGGAAGCGGAGACGGTCTTGACGTGGACAACGGGGTACAGAACGGCGTTGTCGGCAATGATGTCGAAGCACTCGTTCCACTTCTTCTGCTGCTCATCGCCCTCAGCGGCAAGAGCCTCGTCCATGAGACCGTGGAGCTTCTGCCACTCAGCGGACTCCTTCCACGGGCAACGGGTCTGCATCCAGACGTTGTCGCCGTACCACCAGTTGAGCAGCAGGTCGGGGTCGGCGCCGAAGCAGGAAGGATCGCCAGGGGCAAGGAGGATATCGTAGGCCTCGCCGCCGTCGATGGCAGCGTAGGTGGCCGGCGAGGTATCGGTCTGGATGGTCACATCGAAGCCGAGAGCGTCGAGGTCATTCTTGACCTGGGCGGCCATGCCCTTAATCTGCTCGTTGTCGGTGGTGCGCAGGGTGATGGCACCCGGGGTGATGCCAGACTCCTCGATGAGCTTCTTAGCCTTCTTGGCGTCGGTCTTGTACACCGTGGAAGCCTCATGATAGTTGGTGAAGCTCTTGGGCAGGTAGCAGCTGGCAGCGGTGGCAAGGCCGGCGAAGGTGTTGCTGACCATCTTCTCGGTGTCGAGCGCATACATGACAGCCTGACGGACCTTGACGTTGTTCCAAGGCTCCTTGGCGACGTTGAACATGATGAAGCGGGTGCCGAAACCCTGAACGTTATCGATCTTGCAGCCGGCGCTCTCGAGCTGGTCGACGGCGTCAGCGGTAACGAGCTCCATAACGAGCGTGGAGCCCTCCTGCTGAGCGGTAACGCGAGCGGTGGGGTCGGTCAGGATGCTGTACTGGATCTTCTTATCCTCGGCAGCATACTCACCGTTGTACTCGGGGTTGGGAACCAGGGTGATCTCGGTATCGGAGATAGAGTCGTACATCCAGGGGCCGGAGCCGATCGGCTGCTTGGCGCGATCCTCCTCGGTCTGGGTGGCCGGGGTAACGCGGACGATGGCCAGACGATCCTTGAGCAGGGAGAAGTTGGGGACCTTGGTCTTGACCGTCACGGTGCTGGCGTCCTTGGCCTCGATGGACTCGAAGGGCTGGAAGAACGGAGCATAGGTAGCGGAAGCGGCGCAAGCGGTGTAGGAGGCAACGACATCGTCAGCGGTGACCTCGGTGCCATCGGAGAACTTGGCGCCCTTGCGGATGGTGACCTCGAAAGTGGTGTCGTCCACAGACTTGGGATCGTCGGTGGCGAGCTCTTTGAAGGTGCTGTAGTCGTGGTAATCGATGCCGTAGAGGCCCTCGACGACGTGCCAGTTAGCACCCAGGCCCACAGCGGAGCCGGTGCTGGCGGGATCGAAGCTGGACGGAGCGTAAGCGGAACCAGCGGTGATCACGCCGCCGCCACGGTTGGCGGAATCGGTGGAACCGGAAGCGGAACCCTCGTCGCTAGAGCTGCCACCGCAGCCGGTGAGACCAAGCCCTGCGACAGCAGCGACGCTGCCGGTGAGGCCGAGGAACGAACGCCTGGACATACCCTTGTTGATGATGGCCATGTCTTCTCCTATCAATAGAGAATCTTACCCGGGAGCGCCTAGACGTGCCCCCGCGCAACTTGCGGACGATATATACCTTACCTACCGACGAACCCAACTGAGGTGCCGCGCTCGGCGACCGATACATACATACGCTTGAACGGTATTTGCTACCGTTCACCGAATTCATTGACAAACGATTCGCCAGACAGTATGTATCGACGAGGTGAGATATCAGTCTTCGTCAACCCGCAGGATAGCAGGGTTGTTCACCATGGCTAGTCAAACGTTTTAGCGTTAATTAAACCCGAAATCGGCTGGTAATCGCCGTGAAATAAATGATTGAAAATCACGCAATCATGTATATCAGTTGTTTAGAGGCGTGTTTAGTTTTCGGATTGCTTTGCCGCCGCCTCGGCGCGCTCGGCATTCCATGCAACGAGCGCCTCGTGAACCGCTTTGGCGACATCGGCAGGAATGCCTCGAACTTCCGCGATCTCTTGCTCGCTCGCCGCGCGCAAACGCTTCATCGAGCCAAAATGGCGCATAAGGGCACGTTTTCTGGTGGGTCCCACGCCTGGAACGTCATCGAGTACCGAAACCGTCATGGCTTTATCGCGCAATTCGCGATGGAACGTGATGGCAAAACGGTGCGATTCATCGCGCACCTGTTTAATTAGATAGAGCGACGCGGACCCGGTCGGCAGCACGATGGGAGTCTCGTCCCAAGGCACGAAAACCTCCTCATCGGCCTTTGCCAAGCCACAAACTGGTATATCGAGCCCAAGAGCCTCAAGTTGCTTGATCGCAGCGGTCAATTGCGGCTTACCGCCATCGACAACGAGCAAATCGGGGCGCGAGCCAAAGCGCTCGTCGGCCATGCGCTCGGGAGCATAACGTCGTCCCAAAACCTCGGACATCGACACGAAGTCGTTTGCCTCGTCCAATTCGGCCTGAATTTTAAAACGACGATACTGACTCTTGTCGGCGCGCCCGTTGGTAAACACCACCATCGAGGCGACCGTAAAGGTGCCATGCAGTGTAGAGATATCGAAGCACTCGATACGCAACGGCGGCGATGGCAGCGCCAACGCACTTTCGAGCTCCAGGAGCGCTTGATTGGTGCGGTCGTCAGCGTACCCCGTTCGCATCATGTAGCGCATGAGGGCATGGCGCGCATTTTTGGATGCCATATCGAGCAGACGGTGCTTTTCGCCACGCTGCGGCCTATGGAGATGGCAGGAACGCTCACGCTTGCCCGCAAGCCACTCCCCCAGCGCTTCCGCATCCTCAAGCTCGACGGAAAGGTTGACCTCAGCTGGAATATCAGCCGTCTCGTCGTAATAGCGCTTAAGAAAGCCCGACTGGAGCTCTTCCTCGTCAACATCAAGACCCTTGTCGAGAATGAACTCGCAGGTGCGAACTGTTCGGCCCTCGCGAACGACGAAGACGCAAGCGGCGGAGATGGTCTCCTCGCGATAGAAACCGATGACATCTATATCGACACTGGAGGGAAAAACGACTTGCTGACGATCGTCCAGACCCCTGATGACCTCCAAACGACGTTTGACGCGTGCCGCGCGCTCAAAGTCGAGCGCCTCAGCGGCATCCGTCATCTCGGAGGTCAGCTCATCGACGACATCCTTGCGATGGCCCGACAAAAAGCGCTCGACACGCTTGACGTTCTTGGCATAGTCTGCCGGGGAAATCGCGCCGACACACGCACCCGGGCCACGCCCGACATGGTAGTCAAAGCAGGGGCGCCCGTTTTGCGCGCAAATCATATTGACGATGTCTTCCTCGCCCTTGTGGGACTCGACGATACGGCGACAACGACGCCACTCCGCACAGGATGCGGAGCAGATGGGGATAACCTTGCGCAGCGTATCTATCGTCTCACGTGCCGCGCGGCTATCGGTATAAGGTCCAAAATAGCGCGTTCCCGGCTTATGACGCTCACGCGTGTATTTGATAGCGGGATACAGGTCGCCCTTTGTAATGGCGATAAAGGGGTAGCTCTTGTCATCCTTGAGGTCGACGTTAAAGTACGGATGGTACTGACCAATCAAATTGCGCTCGAGCACCAACGCCTCGTGCTCGGTCTCCACCACGATATAGTCAAAGCTCGCCACCAGCTGCATCATCAGCGGGATCTTCTGGCGCTCGTCCTGCAGCGTCACGTACTGACGCATACGGGCGCGCAGGTTTTTCGCCTTGCCCACGTAGATGACATCGCCCTTGGCGTCTTTCCAAAGGTAGCAGCCGGGCTGCGTGGGAACGCGCGAAACCTGCTCGGCAAGCGTTGGAATGTTGTCGTGACCGGCCACGCGCACCTACTTGCGACGAATCAGCGCCGAGACCTCGGGCATCTTAAGGACGACGGCAAGGCCAAAGGTAACAGCAAGCGAGACGACACCCGCAACGCAAACGTAGCCAAGAGTAATCAGAATCGAGCCGCCAAGTGCCCCGACAAAGTGCTCAAGCGCCCACATGACGCCGGCGCCTGCGGCAGCACCCAGGCCACCGAGCAAAAGGCCAAAGAAACCGCCATGCAGGATAGATTTAACCTGAAGACCACGCAGACGACGACGCAGCCACCACAGCGAGCAACCGACCAAGATCACGTAGTCGACGACATACGAAAGCGCGATTGCCGGCATACCGAAGCCCAGCACAACGCCAAACAGCAGAACCGAGCCGGCCTGGCCGATGGCGGAATACAGACAATAGCGGCTATAGGGCTTCATGTCGAGCAAGGCAGAGAAGCTCTTCTGCATCAGCACGACCACGCCGTAGAGCGGCAGGGAAAGTGCCAGGTAGATAAGGAACTCCGACACCAGCGCCACACCGGACTCATCGAACTTGCCAGCGCAGTAGATCATGTTGAGCGGACGCGCGAAGACAATCAGGTACAGCGCGAATGGAATCAGGAAGAACAGCATCTGGGCGACGCCACGCGAAATGCCCGTGCGGACGCTGTCGTAATCCTTCTCCTGTGCGTCGTGAGAGAGCTCGGTATAGAGCGCCGTCGAAAGCGAGGCGGCAATCAGCGCGTAGGGCAGCGTGTACCACAGGCGCGCATAGGCGATGACGGAAGGACCGGTCTCGGGCTGGACCACCAGCGCAGCAGCGTTGGTGATAGAAGTCGAGACAAACATGCACACCGTGGCGAGCAGCGTCGGGATACCGAGCGCAATCGTCTGGCGCAGTGCGGGGTCCTTAAAGTCGATATGGATATGGGGATGCACGCCGTGCTTGCCAAGCGCGGGGATCTGACATGCCATCTGAACAAAGACACCGAGGGTCGTACCGGCCGCAATCAAGATGATGCCGGCACGTTCGCCAAACTGTGCGGACACGGGCGCAAAGCCCATAAAGCTCGCAATGACGATCACATTGTTGAGGACCGGGGCAAACGTCGACCAGAAGTAGTCGCGGTGTGCGTTGAGGACGCCCGAAAACACCGAGCCCAAACCATAAAACAGAATCTGGATGGCAAAGAAACGGAACATGAACGCAGCGGTATCCATGCTGCCGCCGTCACCCGAAAGGAACGATTGCGTCCAGATAAAGCCCGGGGCGAACACGGTCCCCAGCAACGAAATGCCACCCAGCACCAATAGCAGAATACCGAGCAGGTTGCCCACGTACTCGTTCGAGGCCTCGCGACCCTGCTCACGCCTCACGCCCATGTACACGGGCAAAAACGCCGTCACGAGCATGCCGCCCATCACGAGTTCGTAGAGCATATTGGGCAGGTTGTTGGCGACCTGATAGGAAGACGAGAGCAGCGACATGCCGATAGCGGCCGCCATTGCCCACGTGCGGATAAAACCGGTGACGCGAGACACGATGGTCAGGATGGTCATAAGCCCGGCGGAACGACCAACCGTGGAGTAGTCCGACGAGCCCATGTCGTCAGTGTCGTCTCGCGACGAAGAAGCTTCGGATGAGGGTGTCTGAGGCGCAGATTCTTTTGCAAAATGAGCTCCGCACTTCAATTCTTCCTGCGGCATCGCTCAGTCCTCTCTCGTAATCGGGGCGACCGTCGCCCCGCAAAATGCAATTAAATCATCAGGTGCAAGCTCAAGCTGATAACCACGCTTGCCTCCCGAAATAAAAATGGTATCCCAAAGGACACATGTCTCATCAATGAGCGTCCGGTAGCGTTTTTTCATACCGACCGGACTGCAGCCGCCGCGAACGTAGCCAGTCGCCGCAAGCAAATCCTTCACATGCATCATGGCCAAGGACTTCTCCCCCGCGGCACGCGCGGCGGACTTTAGATCGAGCTCGTCGGCAACAGGGATGCAGCACACGACGTGGTCGTTGGACGGCGTCACGCAGACCAAGGTCTTAAATCCTTGTCCGGGCTCCTCGCCAAGCTGCTCCGAAATCGCGACCCCCAGGCCCGCCGACTCATCACCATCGTCTTCGTACGTATGTAGAACATAGGAAATGCCGGCGCTTTCCAGCTCGCGCATCGCATTGGTTTTTGGCGTCTTTACAGCCTTTGCCATGGCATATCCTTTCCCTCGCATTCGGACGCAAGGATTAAGTATATGTCCAATTCGGCTGCATACGTCACTTCGACACAGCAAGCGCCATCGAATCACAAGGAGTCGATGGCGCCCATAAACTGAATCACCTATTTATTGAGCATCAAGTTGAGCCTGACGCTCCCGGTCACGCCTGAGCAACGGCGCCAAAAACTTGCCCGTATAACTCTGCGGACAGTCCGCAACCTGCTCCGGTGTGCCCGAAACCACGACGGTTCCGCCGCCGTTACCGCCCTCGGGGCCCATATCGATCAGGCGGTCGGCAACCTTGATGACATCAAGGTTGTGTTCAATCACCAGCACCGTGTTGCCCGCATCGACCAAGCGCTGCAGCACATCGAGCAGCTGGCGGACGTCCTCAAAATGAAGGCCGGTCGTCGGCTCATCCAAAATATAGAACGTCTTGCCCGTCTGGCGTCGATGAAGCTCCTTGGCGAGCTTCACACGCTGCGCCTCGCCGCCCGAGAGCGTCGTAGCGGGCTGGCCCAGGCTCACGTAGCCCAAGCCTACATCGTACAGCGTCTGGAGCTTGCGCTTAATCTGCGGGATATTCCCAAAGAAGGCCAGTGCCTCGGTGACGCTCATGTCGAGCACGTCCGAGATGGTCTTACCACGGTAGGTGACCTCAAGCGTCTCGCGGTTATAGCGTTTGCCGCCGCAGACCTCACAGGGGACATAGATATCGGGAAGGAAGTGCATCTCGATCTTAATTTGTCCGTCGCCCTTGCATGCTTCGCAGCGACCGCCGCTCACGTTAAAGGAGAAACGTCCCGGCGAGTAGCCGCGCGCCTTCGACTCCGGCGTACTCGCAAACAGCGCGCGAAGATCATCCCACAGGCCAATGTACGTAGCAGGGTTGGAACGCGGCGTGCGGCCAATCGGCGACTGGTCGATATCGATAACCTTATCGATACACTCGATGCCCTCGATTTTCTTATACGGACCCACAGGGCGCGTCGAACGGTGAATGGCATTCGTAAGGGCAGGTGCGATAGTGTCGGTAACCAGGGAGCTCTTACCCGATCCCGACACGCCGGTAACGACCGTAAGCGTACCAAACTCGATCTTGGCGGTAACGTTTTTGAGGTTGTTGGCGCGGGCGCCCGTGATCTTAAGGCAGCCGCGACCGGGCTTGCGGCGCTCATCGGGAACCCGGATCATTCGTTTGCCGGTCAGATAAGCGCCCGTCATCGACTCGGGACACGCCATGATATCGGCAGGCGTTCCCGCCGCGACTACGTGTCCGCCGTTCACGCCCGCGCCGGGGCCCATGTCGATCACATAGTCGGCAGCACGAATCGTATCCTCATCATGCTCGACGACGATGACGGTATTGCCGATATCGCGTAGGCGCTCAAGCGTCTTGATCAGGCGCTCGTTATCGCGCTGATGGAGGCCAATCGATGGCTCGTCCAAAATGTACAGGACACCCATGAGGCCGGCGCCGATCTGCGTTGCCAGGCGAATGCGCTGGGCCTCGCCTCCGGAAAGCGTCGCCGAGGCACGATCGAGGGTCAGATAGTCGAGTCCGACATCGACCAGAAAACGCAGGCGCTCCAGGATTTCCTTGACGATGCGTCCGCCGATAAACTGTTGGCGCTCGGTGAGTTCCAGGCCCTCAAAAAACTCGAGCGACTCACGGCACGACAGACAACAAACCTCGTAAATGGACTTGCCGCCCACGGTGACGGCGAGCATCTCGGGGCGCAAACGAGCGCCGTGGCAGCTCGAGCACGGCTCCTCGCGGATGTACTTCTCCAAGCGCGCCTTGGTGTTCTCATTCGTCGTCTCGGTATAGCGCTCGTACAGGATATTGCGCACACCCGAGAACTTGGTGTCCCACTGGCTGCGGCGCCCATCGAGCTTTTGATAGTCGACCGAAATCTTCTGGTCGCCCATGCCGTCTAAAAACGCACGACACACCCGCGGAGGCAGATCCTCCCACGGCGTATCGACGCTCACCTTAAAGTGTTTGCAGACCGCAGCGAAAATCTGCGGATAGTAGTTAGAGTTGCCAAACAGGCTGCCAAAGACCCCGTCGGCGATCGACTTCGAGGGGTCTTCGATTAGGGCCTCGGCATCGACCGTCTTCTTAAAGCCCAGGCCATCGCACTCGGGGCACGCGCCATAGGGCGCGTTGAACGAGAAATCACGCGGCTGCAGGTCATCGATGGAGTGTCCATGCTCCGGACACGCTAACGCCAGCGAATACTCCAGCAACTCGCCTTCGGTCCCCTCGGGAGCGTCGCGGTCGGGCAGCAAGTATACGTTCACATTGCCGTGCGCCAGCGCAGTCGCCTGTTCAACGGACTCGGCAATACGGCCCAGCGAGTTCTCGCGAATCACGATGCGGTCGACCACGACCTCGATATCGTGCTTGAATTTCTTATCCAAATCGATAGGGTCATCAAGCGAGCGAACCTCGCCGTCGACACGCACGCGGCTAAAGCCCTCGGCGCGAAGGTCCTCAAACAGCTTGGTGTACTCGCCTTTTCGCCCGCGCACCACCGGTGCCAGCACAAACGCGCGGCGGCCCTCCCCCGCCGCCAGGACCTTATCGGCGACCTGGTCGGTCGTCTGGCGCTCAATGACGCGGCCGCATTCGGGACAGTGCGGGGTGCCCACACGGGCGAACAGCAGACGCAGATAGTCATAAATCTCGGTTACGGTGCCAACCGTCGAGCGAGGGTTTTTAGATGTCGTCTTTTGGTCGATCGACACCGCCGGCGAAAGGCCGTCGATTGAATCCAAGTCGGGTTTGTCCATCTGGCCCAAGAACTGGCGCGCATAACTCGAAAGGCTCTCGACGTATCGACGCTGGCCCTCGGCATAGATAGTGTCGAATGCCAGCGAACTCTTGCCCGAGCCAGAAAGACCGGTAATGACCACGAGTTGGTCACGCGGAATGGAAACATCGATATCACGGAGGTTGTGCTCACGAGCGCCGCGAATAACGATAGAGGAATCAGACATGGAAGCTCCTTGCCTCCTATTGCATCGAATCATACTGCCGATGAGTTTAGCGCACTCGACGCGCACAGATGTTCGTAATACAAGATTCGCAGACCTTTAGCTTTGCGTATCGGGCGCTTTGTTTCTCGAAATGCCGTGGAAAGGTTACAGTAATCTAATACTGAACTTAATTTGCTGTACCAGAGGAACGTCCATGACCGAAGATATCCCCCTTGAAATCACTTCGAGCGACATGGCCAATCTGCCCATATTCATCGCCGTCCTTATCGTGGCCGCCGTCGTCGTGCGCGTGTATTTTTCAATCAAACGCAACGAAAAGCCACCCATTGCCCGCGTCTTTTGGTGCGCGACGCTCCTCATCCCGCTCGGCGTGGTAGCTGCATGGATTACGAATCAATCGCTCGTAAATGAGGGCAGCTCCCTATGGGTCCTTTCTTATTCGGCGCTCGGTGCTGCCGCCGTCATGCTTCTTGTCGAGCCCTTGGTTTCGGGACTTATCGACCAAACCGACCTTGCGACGGGAACGGTTGCCTGTATTTGCCGCGACATCCTTGTCATCGCCGCTGTTTCAGCGCTCTCGTTCGTTTCAATCGAAATTGCCTGCAACGAAACGTTCTATCGCATTCCCGCCAACTCATTCGGGTTTTCCGTCGGGTTGCTCGCGACGGTTCTGCTCTCCCTTTATTTGCTGGGACAGCGTCATGGAGGCGTCATGGTCCTCGTGCCCGTCGTCTGTTGCGTCCTTGGCATTGCCGAGCACTTCGTCATAACGTTTAAAGGCGAAGCCATCCTGCCAAGCGATATCTTGGCCCTTGGCACCGCAATGGAAGTGAGCGAGGGATACGAGTTTACCTTTACCGCCGGAATCGTAACCTCTCTCGCCCTGCTGGAGATTTCCCTGGGGCTTCTTTCGCTCATCCGACCGCGAAAGCTCCGTACGCCCACCCATGTCTTCCCCGCTATCGCCGCTAACCTCTGTGCTTTTCTGCTAGTGACCGTTGTGGGGCTCTCAGGCTTTTCCAACATCGACTTGGAGCAGGCGCTGGATTTTGGATTTGACCGTTGGCAGCCCATCACCACGTATGCGTCTCAGGGTTTTATCACTTCGTTCACCGAAATGGTCAACGAGTTGCCCATTGAGAAGCCCGAAGACTATACGCCCGATGAGGCGCAGAGCATCGAGCAGGAGCTCGCCGCCGTCTACGACAGCACATATGGCTCGAGCGAACAGCGCGCGGCGGCCGTTGCCCAGTTCAATGAAATCAAGCCGACGATTGTTGCCGTCATGAACGAGAGTTTTAGCGACCTTTCGTGCTTTGAGCAGCTCCAGGCGGCCGGGTACTCCGGCCCCGCATTCTACAACTCGCTTCCCGACACACTTGTTCGCGGCACCATGCTCGCTTCGGTCGCCGGTGGCGGAACGGCGAACTCCGAATTCGAATTTTTGACCGGAGCGACAACGGCCTTTGTCGGATTAGGCAAGATCCCCTATCAGCTGTATCAGATGAATGGCGTAAACAGCCTGGCAAAGGACCTTAAAGAGCTTGGGTATACCACTACCGCTATGCACCCGCAAAACCCCGTCAACTACCATCGAGATAAAATCTATCAGCAGCTGGGCTTTGGAGACTTTCTTTCAATCGGCGATTTCGAAGGTGCGCCCTATTACCATGCCGGCGTATGCGACTACGCCACCTACGACAAGATACTCGACCTGCTTAGAACCGACGAAGCGCCGCAGTTCATCTTTGACGTCACGATGCAAAATCACGGCGGCTACGACTATGGCACCGTTCCCGCCGAAGAGCTGACAAACTATTGGGTCGAGGGAGCCAGCGAAGGCGCCAACAGCGCGCTCAACACCTATCTCACCTGCATCAACGCATCCGACCGGGACCTCGAGTACTTTATCAACGAGCTCCGCAACATCGGCAGACCGGTTGTTCTTGTCTTTTTTGGCGACCATCAGCCGAGCGCCGCAACGACTCTCAACGACGAGCTGTACCCTCAGGAAGATACGGCAAGCCACGCTTTCCGTATCTATCAGTCGACATATCTCGTCTGGGCTAACTATGAGATCGCCGGCAATACCGAGCTCAACGTCTACGACACCGTCGGGGCAAACGAGATTGCAGCCATTACCCTTAATAAGATCGGCGCCCCGCTCACCAATTACCAAAAGGCCCTGCTTGCGACAAGGTCAGATGTGCCCACCATCAATGTCGCCGGCTATCTCGGTGCCGACGGGCTGCGCTACGACTTGGAATCGGAAGACAGCCCCTACGCCTCGACGATCGACAAGCTGCAGCGCATGCAATACCTCGAGTTCGCCAGCAAAGTTCAGTAAGCCCGCCCATTCGCTTGGGCCCATCGTATTGCAAGCACGCTCGGCCCAAACGCATCGCAAATGACTCCCGCTCGCAAACGAGGGTACAATGACGCTCGTGTCACATCGCGGGGCCCCGGCCCCAGCATATACAAAGGAGTCATACATGGGTTGCGAACACGCACAGGCCGCCGGCGGACAAACGTCGCCGTCGCAATTTGAGGAGAACACGCTGTCCGAGGTCAAGCGCGTCATCGCCGTGCTTTCCGGCAAGGGCGGTGTCGGCAAGTCATTTGTCACCGGTGCCATCGCCACCGAGCTTGCCCGTCACGGCCACAAGGTCGGCGTCCTCGATGCCGACATCACCGGTCCCTCTATCCCCAAGATGTTCGGTATGAGTGGACGCCACGTCCATGCCCTTGGCAACCTTATGCTGCCCGAAATCTCCGAGCACGGCGTCAAGGTCATGAGCTCCAACCTGCTGCTCCAAAACGAGACCGACCCCGTCCTTTGGCGCGGTCCGGTCATCGCAGGCGCCATTAGGCAGTTCTGGAGCGAGACCTCGTGGGGCCCCATCGACTACCTGCTGGTCGACATGCCTCCGGGAACAGGCGACGTCGCGCTCACCGTCTTCCAGTCGCTGCCCGTCGACGGCATCGTCATCGTCACGAGCCCGCAGGATCTGGTCTCGATGATCGTCGCCAAGGCGGTCAACATGGCCGAGAAGATGAACGTCCCCATTCTGGGCATTGTCGAGAACATGAGCTATATTGAGTGCCCCGACTGCGGCAAGAAGATCGAGGTCTTTGGCAAGAGCAAGCTCCCCGAGGTCGCAGAGCGCTATAACCTCGACATCTTGGGGCAGCTTCCCATTAATCCGGCACTCGCCGAGGCCTGCGATAAGGGCGAGGTCGAGACCGCGCTGCCCGATGGCATGTTGCCCAAGGCAGTCTCTGCCGTCGAGGCTATTACCCCGCACGAGACCGACGAGGCCTAAGTGAACGCGAGCGCCTTCTATGACGTCCTGGTAATCGGCGGCGGGGCTTCAGGCCTCGCCGCCGCCATTACGGCCGCACGCGTTGGCAAAAGCGTCTGCATCGTTGAGCGCGATGTCGCCTGCGGCCTTAAGCTCCTTGCGACCGGTAACGGCCGCTGCAACCTCTCCAACGAATCGATCGATCCTCAGCGGTATAACCACCCAGCATTCGTCACATCCGTCATGGGCCCCCAGCCCGAACAAGAGCTTATGGGTTTCTTCTCCTCGCTGGGTATCATGACAACCTCCGAGGAAGGCCGGCTGTACCCGCGCTCCCTTCGCGCCGAATCGGTGCGCGACGCGCTTCTCAACGTTTGCGACCGCCTAGGTATCACCTTAATCTGCGGAGCCTACGTTGCCTCGGCGCACAAAGCTTCCGAAGGCTGGGCACTCCAAATAGACCGTCCAGCGCGGGCGCTCAAGGCAAAAAAGCACGACGACCGAAAATCGGAGCTCCGCTCGCTTCGGAAAGCGCTCGCTGATGTCCCTCGCAAGAACGTGGCCCTGCAGGCACATGCCGTAATTATCGCCACGGGCGGCAACCCCACCGGTATCGCCGATACGTTTCGCCTCCCCCTCACTTCGCTGCGCCCCATCCTCTGCCCCGTATCGGCAACGGTCTTTGGCGATCGGGCGGCGCTCAAGACGTTGGATGGCCTGCGCGTCCGCGCCCGCTTGACGCTCGCCCGCAATCATAATGAGCTCTGGCACGAAGACGGTGAAGTGCTGTTTCGAACCTTCGGTATCTCGGGCGTCGCTGTCTTCAACCTCTCTCGTCGTATCCAGCACGGCGATACGATCCTGCTCGACGTTTTCCCCGACCTCTCCAAAGACGAGTTGCTCGATACGCTCAACCGGCGCGTTGAGCTGCTCGGCGGCTTTTCGCCCCGCGATCCCCGTTGGCTCGACGGCATGCTCGCCCCGCAACTCTCCCGCGTCGTCTGCACAGCGTTCGAGCAGTGCCATCCAGGCTCCAACGATGTCATCCACCTGGTCTCGATCCTCAAGCACTTTAAGTTGCTCGTCAAGGGAACAGCCGAGGAGCGCTCAGCGCAGGTCACGCGTGGTGGCGTATCTGTCGAGAGCATCTCAACACCCAGCCTACGCGCGCGCAGCGTTGTCGACGCCCCGCTTTACGTCTGCGGTGAAGCGCTCGACATCGACGCCGATTGCGGAGGCTTTAACCTTGCGTGGGCCTGGATCTCGGGCATTCGCGCTGCAAGCAGCCTGTAGCCGCGCAGTCTATAATCAAAAACGCATTCGGGCCGTCTGGGATACCGGACGGCCTCTTTCTTGCCTCTAAGGAGACCTCGATGATCGAAATCACCCAAGTCAACGCGTCGCTCGATGAAGCCGACGATGAAAATGCCTGTCTCATTGTTGGCAAGCGAGTCGCCAAGCGCGTCCTACGTTGCAAGGACTCCGAGATCAAGTCCATCGAGCTCCACCGCAAGTCAATCGACGCTCGCAAAAAACGAGACGTCCATTTTATCCTGAGCTTTCGTGTTGAGCTGACTAGTCCCCACCTCGAGCGAGAAGCGGTCGACAGCGTTGCCGAGCGTGACCGCTCGCGCGTACGCGCGATAGAAGACGATGAGCCTTCATTCCCCTCCCCCGCCTCCGACGTACCTCAAGAACGCCCTGTCGTTGTCGGCGCCGGATGCGCCGGCCTTTTCGCTGCGCTTACGCTCGCCGAAGCAGGTCTTAAGCCCTTGCTCATCGAGCGCGGCGACCCGGCATTTCGCCGCTCGCAGGCGATCGACCTCTTTCTAAAGGAGCGCATCCTCGACCCCGAGAGCAATATCCAGTTTGGCCTGGGCGGCGCGGGGACCTTCTCGGACGGCAAGCTCAATACGGGAACCAAAAATCCCGCCCATCGCCTTATCCTCGAAACCTTCGTCGAGGCGGGTGCGCCCCGCGATATTCTGTGGGATGCCAAGCCGCACATTGGCTCCGACATCCTTCCCACGGTCGTCACCGCTATATCCCAGCGCATCGAGCAGCTCGGAGGTGTCGTCCGTTATCGAACGAAGCTCGTCGACATTCGCATCGACGCGTCTGGCGCCATCACCGGTATTGATGTCCAATCGTCCCAAGACACCGCTTGCGAGCCAATCGAGACAAAGCACCTCATCCTCGCCTGCGGGCATTCTGCTCGCGATATTTTTGAGCTCCTTAAGGACCACAACGTGGTCCTCGCACAAAAGACCTTTGCCATGGGCGTTCGCATCGAGCATCCGCAGCGCGACATCGACCGAGCCCAATTCGGAGCCTCGGCGGGACATCCTGCCCTCGGAGCAGCCCCCTACAAGCTCGTCGCCCATCTTCCCAACGGCCGCAGCGTGTTCTCGTTTTGCATGTGTCCCGGCGGGCAGGTTGTCGCCGCCTCTTCCGAGCAGGGCCACTTGTGCGTCAACGGCGCCAGTCTCAATGCCCGCGACGGACGCAACGCAAATGCCGCCCTGCTCGTTAACGTCACGCCTGAGGACCTTCCCAACGATGACCCACTCGCCGGCATCGAGCTCCAGCGCGCCTGCGAGGCGGCCGCCTACCGCCTGGGCGGTTCCAACTGGAACGCACCGGCACAGCTCGTCGGAGATTTCCTCGCAGGACGCGCCAGCAAGGCGCCCGGAAAGGTAAAGCCCACCTATCCGCTCGGTGTGACCTGGACGGCAATTGACGAAGCCCTGCCGCAGCATATCGTCGAGTCGCTCCGCCTGGGACTTCCCCTACTTGGAAAAAAGCTACGAGGCTACGACCGCTCCGATGCTGTCCTTACCGGCGTGGAGACTCGCTCGAGCTCACCGGTCACCGTCACCCGAGACCGAACATGCCATGCCGTGTCGACCCCGGGCCTCTACCCTTGCGGTGAGGGAGCTGGATATGCCGGCGGCATCATGAGCGCCGCCACCGACGGCATCCGTTGTGCCGAAGCCCTGATCGCAGACCTCTAACGCACGAATTCCAGCGCGCAAAAGACGCATGCCCCGAGCTCCGCAGGGAACTCGGGGCATGTTCGCTATTTCTTAAACCGCGCACCCTGGCGTTTTCTGCCCGATGCGAACGTGGAACCCTTGCGAGCCTGCGAACGTAAGCGCTCGATCGTCTCGTCCTCAGACGCACCCTCGAGCATCGCCCGAATCTGAACGACGGCATCGCGCAGGCGCGCCGCCTCCTCAAAGTCCATGGCGGCAGAAGCGTTACGCATATCCTCTTCCATGGTTTCGACGATCCGCACGAGCTCGTCATGCGGCAGTTCTTCCAACTGCTCCGCAAGTGTCTGCTCGGGCGCCACCGTTTCCGGCACGCCACCCTCGCCCGACTCATCGGGCGTATAGAATGCGCCATGGCCAAGAGAGTCGCCCTTCGAGCGTCCCTTGGAACCCACGGTTTTTTCGGCCTCGGCAATAAAACTTGAGATGTCGTTGATGGCCTTGCGCACCGTCTTGGGCACAATGCCATGCTCTTCGTTATATGCCATCTGAATCTCGCGAC
>CATYVH010000013.1 GCA_958413765.1 uncultured Collinsella sp. | reverse complement strand
CGTCGTTCTAGCGGGCTTATTCAGATAGTTCGGCTACGCGATCGGTAAGCTCAGGCAATCTTTACGCAAACAGACCGTAGATGCTGATGTTGGCCTTGGCGTAGAGACCGTTAGCGTACTCGGTCCACTTGGAGCTGGCGCTCGAAGCCTGCGAGGAATACTGCTGATAGGCGGTGTAATAGGCGGTCATGGCCTGCTTGTAGGTGGCGCTATCGGCCGTAAAGGCATCGTCAGCGAAGGCCTTGGCATAGGTGCTGTCGGCATCCTTCCAAGTGCCCTTTGAGCTATCCCACTCATCGCCGACAAGGTTGATGATGTAGTCGGCGTAGTCCTTGCTCGCGGTCTCCTCGTTGCCGTCAGCAGGCTCGGTCGGGGCGGTCGGCATGCTTGCAGAGCTATCGCCCACCTTCTTCTTGTAGAGCTTTTGCAGCGTCGCGGACTGACGGACGATCTGCTTGGCCTGGTCCTTGGACACGCCGTACTGCGTGGCCATGGTCTTGTAGTCCGAAGTGCCGATGGAATCCTCGGCGTACTGCTTCATTTCCTTGGAAGAAACGGTAATGCCCTCGTCCTCGGCAGCGTCCAGCAGAATCTGATTGCGCACGTAGGACAGGATGACGTCAGCAGAAGGAGCGGTGTAGTTGCCATCGCTATCCTTGACGGTGTCGAGGCTGTACTGGCTCTCGATGGCCTCACGCGCGGTGATGTCGCTCTTCTTGCCGTTGTAGCTATAGCTTGCCACGGTCGAATCGAGCTGGTCCTCGGTCAGGGTCGCCGAGCCGACGCCCTTGCCGCCAAAACCACCGTTGCCGATAAAGAAGCCGACCACGGCAGCGATCACGACGGCGACCACAAAGGCGGCAATCATCGTCTTCTTGTGCTTGGATGCGCGGTCGTCCGCGTCGGAGTCGTCGTCCTCGTCCTGCTCCTCAGGCATAAGGTTCTCGTCGGCGGCGTCCGCGGCGATCTTTGCCTCCAGGCGAGCATCCTCCTCCTCGGCCGTCGTGCCGGCGGCAATGTGCTCGGCAGACGTGCCGGCGACCAGGTCGATCTTCTCGTCCTCGTCACCGTCGGGGCCTTCGCCGCGCTCGATGATCTGGATACCGTCGATCTCGTCCTTCTCGTCCTTCTTTTGAATCAGACCCATAGTAAGTTACTCCTTGTTAGGAAACATAGTCCTCAATAGAATACGCCCGACGGAGCGCCGGGCGTATTCATTCTTAGGTTATACGCAAACACTTAAGTACTATTTAGGCGTTTGCAGCGTGCTTACCTTAGGCCAGGTGCGCGATAACGGCATCGGCAAAGGCCTGCGTGCCCACGGCCCCCTCGACGGAGCCGGTCTGGGCACGACGCACGTCACCGGTAACCTGCTTGCCCTCGTCGAGCGTGACGGACACGGCGGCACGAATGCGATTGGCAGCGTCGTTCTCGCCCAGGTGATCGAGCATCATCGCAGCAGAGAGGATCTCGGCCGTGGGGTTGGCGATATCCTGGCCAGCGATATCGGGCGCGGAGCCGTGCGTAGCCTCAAAGATGGCGCAGTCGGCACCGATATTGGAGCCGGGGGCCATGCCCAAGCCGCCCACCAGGCCGGCGCACAGGTCGCTCACGATGTCGCCGTACAGGTTGGGCAGTACCAAGACATCGAAGTCGTTGGGGTTCTGGACCAGGCCCATGCAGGTGGCGTCGACGATCTTGTCGTTGAACTCGATATCGGGATAGTTGGAGGCCACCTCGCGCGCCACGCGCAGGAACAGGCCGTCGGTCGCCTTCATGATGTTGGCCTTATGCACGGCCGTCACCTTTTTGCGGCCGCAGCGGCGGGCATACTCAAAGGCATACTCCACAATGCGGCGGCTCTTGGCGATGGAAATCGGCTTGATCGAGATCGCGGAATCGGCGGCGAAGGTCTTTTGGCCCGAACGCTCGACAAGCTGCGAGAGCTCCTCGACCTCGGCAGCGCCCTCATCGAACTCGATGCCGGCGTAGAGGTCCTCGGTGTTCTCGCGCACGATGACCAGGTCGACGTCGCGGAAGCGCGAGCCGTCGCCCGGCTGCGACAGGCAGGGGCGCACGCAGGCGTACAGGTCGAAGTGCTTGCGCAGGGCGACGTTAACGCTGCGGAAGCCCGTGCCGACCGGCGTGGTGATGGGGCCCTTGATGGCAACCTTGGTCTCGGCGACCGCATCGAGCACATGTTGGGGCAGCGGCGTGCCAAACTCGTCCATGACGCCGGCACCGGCCTCCTGGACGTTCCAGTTGATCTGGACACCGGTGGCCTCGACCACGCGGCGCATGGCCTGCGTAATCTCGGGACCGATGCCGTCACCGGGAATCAGGACTACATCGTGCGCCATAATCTGTTACTCCTCGTCTTCGGCGTCGTCAGATTTTTTAACGCTAGCACGCTTCTTCTTTTTGGAGAGATCCAGGCCAAAACGTTTAACAAGCATTTCGCAAATCTCGCTCGAACGCGCCTTGAGATAGCTGCCCTTGCCGTTCTCGGCATCGAACTTAAGGCGCAGCGCAAGCTTCTCGGCAACCTCGGCGTCAATCTCGCCCTGGCAAAACTCGTACAGGCAACCGAGCATATCGCGATACTCAAGGTCGCCGTGGTAGCACTGGATGGCCTCGTCCAGGATGGGCCAAGCCTCGCGCGAACGCTCGACACTCGTGGCGCCCCACACGCACAGCAGGCGGAAGGCGGCATAGCGCAGCGTGGAGGAGATCTCGTCGAACAGTGCGGTCTCGGCGCCCTCAAAGGCATCGCCCAGCTGCTCGGGGCAGGTGGTGGCGAGCGCCGTCAGGGCATCGAGGGCCTCCCAGCGGGTCTGCGCCTCGGGGCGGTCGAGCGCCTCGATCAGCGCGGGTACGCAGGGCTCGACGCGCTGCGGATCGCGCTCGGCAAGCAGGTGCAGCACGCGGGCGGCAAACTGGCGGATGCGGCGCGTGGGGCAGCCGAGCTCCTGGACCAGTCGATCGACGGCGCTCTCGTTCTCCTCTGCCAGCTGGAGCTGTGCCAGCTCCTCGTCGGTGAGCTGTTCGTCTTTGTTTTCTGCCATAGTTACCTCTTCTTTTTATTTCTTGGCGTGCTTGCCAGCACCCTTGCTGTCATCGGTGACCGAGATGAGCTGTCGGTCGGCCGCGCCATTGCGACGTGCACGGCGGCGTTCCTCGGCATCGCCCGCGTCGGCGGCGGCTCGATGAGCCTTGTTGACGTTAAAGACCTCGTCGTGCTTGCGCCACGGACCGACGGACTCGCCAAAGCTCATCTTAAGGCCGGCGATAAAGCCACCGAGCCAGCCGATCGGCGCAAACTGCACCAGCGGGAACAGCGAGAACACCCAGGTCAGCAGGACGACTGCCGCCGCTCCTGCAAAGTTGGCAATCCAGTAGTCGCGCTTGGTGATGACACGCTTTTCGCACGCCCACTGGCCGCACAGAAAGCCGATGTAGATCGCAAAGAGAAAGAGCACCAGCGCAAGCACCACGAACGTCCAGCTCATGGGCGCTACTCCCCGTGATGGTGGCCGCAGCAGCACTCGTGGCCGTCGTCATGGCCGTGGCCGCCGCAGCACTCGTGGTCCTCGCCATGGTGGTGGCCACAACCGCATTCGTGATCGTCGCCATGTTCGCCGCAACCGCAGCCTTCCTCGTGAGCACCATGCTCATCGGGACGATACTGCGACCAGTCCAGACCGGCGGCGATGGCGTCGGCCTCCTCCTTATAGAGGACCGTGATGGCCTGAGTACCCAGCTTGGCGCCGCCGATGGCGTCGAGCATGTCATAGAGCGTAAAGGCCACGTCGGCGCCGGGCAGCGCAAGCTCGCGGTCGTCGGCATAGGCGAGCGCCAAGCGCAGGTCCTTAATGAAGTGCTCGACCATAAAGCCGGGCTTGTAGTCGCCGTCGAGCGCCTTGGGAGCCAGGCTCTCCATGGCGCCGGACTTGCCGGTACCGCCCAGGATCATCTGGCGGGTCTTCTCCAGATCGAGGCCGCTCAGCTCGGCAAATGCCATGGCGTCTGCCATGCCGACCATGCAGGCGCCCAGCGACACCTGGTTGGCGAGCTTGGCAGCCTGGCCCTTGCCGGAGCCGTCGAAGCAGCAGATGTTGGCCGCAAAGGTGGAAAGGATATCGCGGACCGGGGCAATGTCGTTCTCGGTGGCGCCCACGATAGCCGTAAGCGTGCCGGCGATAGCACCCGACTCGCCGCCGGTGACGGGGCAGTCAAACGCCATGCGGCCCGTGACCTGGGCGGCCTCGGCAATGTCGCGCGCCAGCTCGGGCGAGCTCGTGGTGAGGTCGATCAGGACCGCACCGGGCTTAGTGCACGCGAGCAGACCGTCGCCCGCCAGGTAGAGCTCCTCGACCTCGGAGGGATAACCCACCATGGTAAAGACGACGTCGGCGTTCGCCGCGGCATCTGCCGGCGTATCGGCCCAGACGGCACCGCGCTCAACGAGCGCTGCAGCCTTGGACTTGGTGCGGTTGTTGACCGTGACGGGATAGCCAGCGTCCAGAATGTGGCCGGCGATGGGGGCACCCATGATTCCGGTGCCGATGAATGCGACGGAGAGCTTGTTTGCCATGAAACCTTTCCTTTTGGGTTGGGTGTTGTTACCAGGTTGAATACTCGGTGCCAGCGTTTGGGCTGTGAGTTGGGATCGATTACGGCCGCGTTACTTGCCTACTGACCGCGCACGCGGCGGGCGATGCGGTCGGAAAGCGACGCCCTGTCGGCGCGGTTCTTACCCCAAAACGCGCAGGCCACCATGCCGGGGCCCACGTGCGAGCCAATGGTGGGACCCACGGAGCTGCGAATGATCGTGACGTCGGCGCAACCCTCCTCCTTGCGGATGGCGGCTTCGAGCCAGTCGCCGTCCTTTTCGGCATCGGCCGTCATAATGGCGATGGGCATGGTGCGATCGGGCACATAGTTCTCGCGGAACGACTTGAGAATGGACTTGAGCGCCTTCTTGCGACCGCGGTTGACGCCGATCAGCGACAGCGAGCCGGCCAGGTCGTAGGACAGCTCGGGTTTGACGTCGAGCTTTGCCGTGAGCTGTGCCGCCGCGGGCGGAATGCGGCCGCCGGCAGCCAGCGCGTCAAAGCTCTCGAGCGTAAAGTAACCGTGGACATAGGTCTTGGCCTCGTTTGCCCAGTCGACCAGCTGCTTGGCGGTCAGTCCCGCCGAACGCTGGCGCACGGCCTCGAGCGCCAAGAGCGCGCCGGTCGCGCAGGGCAGAGCGTTGTCGACCACGTACAGCTCAAAGTTGGGATACTCGGCACGCACGGCGTCCGCCGCCTGGCACGCGGAGTTGTAGCTCGACGACAGCGCCGAGGTAAAGCACAGGTAGACCGTGGGCGTGCCCTCTTTGGCGCACTCGGTAAAGAACTCGATATAGCGACCGAGCGACACAGCCGAGGTGGACACGCGGGCACCGGCGCGCATGCGATCGTAAAACTCCTTGGGTGTGATGCTCGACCAGATGTCATCCGTGCGCTCCTCGCCATCGATAATGAAGGGGAAACCCAAGATATCGACATCGAGGTTCGCGGCGACCTCGGGGCTAAAGTCGCAGCAGGTATCGACGACGATGCGGCAACGGTCCGAATGACCAGCGGATGCGGCCTTGTCCATCAAAGCGACTCCTTACGTAAAAAGGCGGCCACCCGCATGGGATGGCCGCCAACCGTTAACTCATGCAAGTTAACGTATTTTACTCGTCAAGTGTTTCGATGCGGGGCTTGATGATGCCATATCCACCATTCTTACGGTGATACACCACATTGATGAGACCGGTCGTCGCGTTCTCGAACACGTAGAAGTCGTGGCCCAGCAGATCGGTCTGCACCAGCGCCTGCTCCTCAGTCATCGGGGTGACGTCGATAACCTTCTCGCGGACGAGCAGGTCGTCCTCCTCCTCGGGCAGCAGCAGGTCGGCCAGATCCTCGACGCGCTCGACCGGCGCGACATCCGCGGCGCTGGCACCGCCCTGGCGGTTGTCCACGACCTTGGTCTTGAACTTACGCAGCTGGCGGGTGACCTTATCGGCGGAGAGGTCGATGGCGGCGTACATATCTGCACCGTGCTCGGCAACGCGAATCACCGAACCGCGGGCACGAACCGTAACCTCGACGATTGCCGGGTTGGGGTTCGAGGGGTTCTTCTCATAGCGAAGTACAACGTCGACCGTCATGGGCTCGATATCGAAAACCTTGAGCGCCTCGCCGATCTTCTCATCCACATGCGCACGCAGAGCATCGGTTACCGTCGTCTTGCGTCCAGAAACCTTGATATCCATACGTGGCTCCAATCTGCCTCGGGGACTTACTGTACTGGCTATGTACCCATTGCCGTGCATTTAATCACGCGGATTCCCAAAGACCCGAATAACGATTGCTTGATACCGCATACCGAAGTCTCGCACTTTTCTGTGGCAAAGTGCGCTATAGGAGGGAGCCAGCGACTTTGTATTTGATCCCGAAAATTGGCTTTGACCTGCTGGTTTTATAGAGATGAAAAAGCCGGGCTCCCCTATTGGGAAAGCCCGGCAGTGCGTGTTGAAACCGTGAAGAGGCGTCTCTCCTAGCGCATAGGAGACGCCACCCCTAGCAATAACTAGCTATTAAGCTTGTTAATGTCGTCGTCGGTGATGGTGTCTTCCTGGCTGGACGATTTGTCTTCGGAGGATGCGGTCTCATTGTTGGAATCGGAGGACTCGCTGCCGGAGGATGCGGAGCCAGACGACTGAAGGTTGACACCAGATACTGTCTTAGTGGTGAGGTCGTAAGGCATCGTGCCATACCAGACGCAGTGGACCGCCTCAAGCGTACCGTCGACCGTGATGCCGTCGAGGGCATCGCTCACGGCACGGCACAGTTCGTCATTGGACGAGAGGCCCGCAACACCAAGCGTCGAGGGCGCCTCGAGCGCACCGACATAGGAGATCTCGCTCATCAGGCGTGCAAGGTAGCCGCCGGCCGTGGAGTCGCAGATCACATAGTCGACTTCGCCGGACTCGAGCGCCTCAAAGCACTCGTTGATGTTGGGGTAGGTCTTTTGGTTGGCGGTGATGCTCTGCTTAGCAAGCGCCTCCTGCGAGGCCGAGGACATCTGGACACCCAGAGTAGACGTGTTAAGGGTATCGGTGGAAACGCTTAGCGACCCACCATCGCTAATTTTACCGAACACGGAAGTGGCATCGTACAGGCAGGTGCCGAGCGAGCTAATGTCCCCGTCCGTGGAGTTAATCTCGCCGATAAAGATATCGGCCTTTTTGTCGCCGAGCGCGGAACCTGCCGAGGACGCATCGACAAAGGCGACCTTAAGGCCCATGCGGCTTGTGAGGGCGCGGGCGGCGTCAACCGCATACCCCGTGAGCTCGCCGTCGGCGTCCTGCATGGCCTGCGGCGCATCGGAAGTATCGAGGGCGACCGTCAGGGTTCCGGGAGTGACCAGGGCGTCGTCCGACACCGCCGGCGTGACGGTCTCGTACTCGATCTGGTCGATCGTGGGAGTCGTGAACGTAGACAGCGGGTTGAACGCGCATCCGCTCAGGCCCAAAACGGCGATGACCGCTGCGGTCCCAGCACCTAACCGAGCCGCGTGCATCAAGCTGCCCCTCACCATGTCCACTACCCTGCCTTCTGTGTCGTATACGATCCGTGCGTTGCGCGGAATATCAGGTTGTTCCCACCAGCTGACCTGGTATTTGACCCCACACTTGCGCACCGGGGTGTTTGCTCGGGAGGCCGCAGCCACCTTCACGACTGACCCGCTCGCCCGCGAGGCGGTATTGCCCCAAAGAAAGTAGAACGGACGGTGCGGCTTACATCTAGGACGCGCCATGATCGCGCCGCGCGCACGCGGTCGCTTACGTGGATCCCTTTGACCGCGTCTGTCTTGGACTAGGACGGGCATTTCGTCCGTCCGCAACCACAGCCTGGTAGGAACGAAGCGCATTATAGCTAAGTTCAAGCTAAAGTTTAAGGTTAGGGGCGTTATTCGCATCGCGAGTACAGATTTCGCAGGTCAGGACGGGCCGCACGTGCTCTGATTGAGCCCGTCGCTCCCCTATGGAAAGCCCCAACACACCCGTCTTAGGGCGCCGTGGCCAAAAAATAGCAAATATGAGTACTGTTACCAATTTAGTAGCAGGAGTTTTTGGCTCCGCAAGCTGTTTTCACGCTCTATAACGTCAGATTGATGCCAGGATATTCCACATTTGTTTAATACCTTTCTAATTTACCCCATCTTCCAGTCCCAAAATCCCTGATTTTGCTGTTACTGAATTTGTAGCAGTACTCATATTTGCTATATTTTGGCCAGAGCATATATCCAACCCCCTGTTTCAGAGCATTGTTAGGCGGGTTTAAGCCCAAAACACGCCCGCAGCGTGTTAAGCAGCGCCTCTTGCTTTTTCCTGCGGGCATCGACACGATTCCGGTACCGCTTTCGCATACGCTGGTGCATGCGCCATGCGAGCGCCTCCATTGCCTCCATGTCGCAGAGCATCTCGTTATTGACCGTCGCGACCTCGATTCCCATAGTAATCAAGCCCGTGTTGCGTTTTTCATCATGGATACGTCCCCTCCGGGAGGAATGGCCCAGCTCACCGTTGTATTCCAGGTCAAACTGGGCTGCTTCCTGATACGCATCGCAAACTGCATGCGGCATCCCCGAGATTGCCTGCGCGCGGTCATCGAACTCGATCTTGTAGTCGGTCTTAAAGGGACCGCAGGCAAATCCGCCATAGGAAAACGGAAGCGAAAACAGAGCGAGCATGATGCACTCCATGGGCGAGCGCAGATTTTCTGACAGGTAGGGACACAGCCGCCGCAGCTGCTTGGCCGCGCTCCCCTTGCATGCCGCGAGGTAATCTACCAGGCAATCGGGTGTCAGCACGGACTCGACCTCAAAGTAACCGACATCTGGCGGCTGGTCTTTGTCCTTTGCCAATTTGTTCACGACAGGCGAGGTGTAGGGAGGCAGATACTTCCCGCGGTCACTCAGTGAAATCTTAGAGCACAGCTCCTGGGCCAGGGCAAATGCCTGGATGCAGCCGACCTCGCGCGCGACGGCTACGCAAAGGGCCTCGGGAGATAGACTGTACACCCCCGGTTCCACCTCTAGAATCGAGCCGGCGGGCAACTCGGAGCATACGGACCAGCTCACGCCAAGAATACGGCGGCGCTGCGCTGCAGACCCTACCAGCAAGCACAAATCCTCTTGCACCTCGCCGCTTGCGGCCCCAATCCGCACCAAATCGGGAAGATAGATGTCCTCGGTCGAGGGCGACGATGTGCGCAGCACACGGCGCTCTTCATCGGGATTAAGGTCCTTCCAGCTTATGTAGCCCATCTGCCGGCGCTCGGCGCGCATCATGCGTAGCGCCGAGGCGCCAGTTAGGATTACGGAAGCCGCTAGCTGCTCTTTTGTCGGTTTGTTGCACCACCTGATTGTTACCGCCACATGAATCACCCCTACCAAACGCGTGCGATAGCGAGGCCATCAACGGCCGTGGCACCGGCGCGCTTGAGTTCCGCCGAAGCCGCTGCCATCGTCGCACCCGTGGTGATAACGTCGTCGATAAGCAGCAGGCGGCGGCCGTGCACGTCCTCAACCGTCTCGTACATACCTCGGGCACGCTCGCGGCGCTCCTCACGACCGAGTTCGCGCTGGTCGCCATGCCCGTACTTGACGAGAGCATCGAGCAGAGGAACACCCGACAGCTCGCAAAATGGGCGCGCAATAGCCTCCATATGATCAAAACCACGCCGCCGAAACGCTGCCGCCGTCGCAGGCACAAACACCACCGCATCCGCACCGGAAAGCACGCCTCCGTAGCGATCGGGAGCTACGACCTGGGCATGCAGGGCGGTGTCGTAGAGCAGCTCCGCCAGATACGGAGCCAGACGTCGCTCGCCCGCATCCTTGTACGCTTTAATGATACGCGGCAGCGGATGCGCATAGACGGCGCACGCCAGGCAGCGGTCGAGCGCCTCCGCCATTGCCGAAGACGTGCCCTCGACCGAACACTCAGTGCACAGCAAATCCCCAAACGGGGCGCCACATCGGGTGCAGCTATGACGTGGGTCGATGAGCGTGAGCGCGGCCAGGCAGTCTTGGCAAATAAGCGCACCGGCGCGCTCGCAGCCGGTACATCGTGTTGGCGACAATGCCTCGAGCGCCTCGTACGTCGCGCACTCGGCAAACGGTAGCAATTCGTCCGCAAACGGTAGGGCACCGGCACTCTGCAGACGGCTCAATATGTTCAGATGGCTCTTCAAGACACAACCCTCCCTACGCTCGATCGCAGGGAGGGTTGTTGATTCGGCGCTATGATACCCCGATGCGCTCGGGGCAAGGCAGGTTAAATCCGCTCGCGGGCGTTATTCGCCGGCGGGCGGTTGTGGTGCGGACGAAGACGGGGTCGAGCCCTCGCCACCATCCTGGCGCGGCTTGCGGGAACGACGACGGCGACGGCGCTTTTGACCCTGGTCGGCCGAGCCCTCGCCACCGCGATTCTCGCGCGGCTCGCGCTCGTCGCGAGCGGCGCCACGCGAAGCCTTGGCAGCCGCTCCCCCGCCATCCCCGGGACGACGGCGCGTGACCTTGACCTCGCCATCCGAGACCTGATCGGCCACGGAGGGCACTGAGGGCTTCTGTTGCGCGCCCGAGGAATGGCGACGGCGCGGACGCGGCGCGCGCTCCTCCTCGCCACGTGACTTGCCGCTCTTGTCGACAGGCGCATCGGAGGCCGAGGCGCCCTTGGAAGCGGCACCGGCCTCGCGAGCAGCTGCGGCGCGGAAGGCGTCCTCGCGCTCCTCGCTCGACAGATGACGGCGGCGGCGACGTGTGGGGTTCATGCCGCCGCCGCGATTCTGCTGCTGGGGCTGCTGAACCTCGCGCTCGCGAGAGGCGTTCTTGCCCGCGGCTGCAACCTCGGTAGCATCGCCCGAGCCCGCGCGCTTGCGACGGCGACGGCCATCGGCCGCCCCCTCGGCCTCGGGTGTCTCGGCCTTACCGCGGCCTTTTCCGCGGCCACGGCCCTCGCCCTGACCCTGACCGGCGCGAGCATCGGATTCAGCATCGCGACGACGGCGCTTGGGCATCGACGTGCCGGCCAGACGGTCGGCACTCGACAGGCCATCGCCCACATCGACGCCGTTTTCGCGATCGAGCTCCATGAGCGCCAGGCGCATCTCGGGCGACTCGATGCGCTCGAGCACGTCGCGCGTCACGCAGTCGGGGCGGCAGTTGCAGCCCTGCTCGGCGGCCTTCTTTTTGCAGCCCTCCGAGCACGTCATATCGGCTAGGTTGACCTTAAAGACTTTGCCGTTCTCCAGGCGCAGCACCAGCTGCTCACGCGGCGTGTCATACTCCTGGATACGCGCCTTGCCAAGCGGCGTATCGATGAGCGTCTTCTTTTTGGGCGCACGGCTCTTAAAGTCCTTGTAGGCCTCGAACTCGTAGCGCAGGCAGCACATCAGACGACCGCACACGCCGCTGATCTTGGAGGAATTGAGCGGCAGGTCTTGCTCTTTTGCCATGCGAATCGAGACGGGCTCAAACTGTCCGCCAAAGCGCGTGCAGCAGAGTTCCTGTCCGCACTGGGCATAGCCGCCCACCAGGCGGGTCTCGTCGCGCACGCCGATCTGGCGCATGTCGACGCGAATGTGCAGCGTCGAGGACAGATCCTTGACGAGCTGGCGAAAATCGACGCGCTCCTCGGCCGCAAAGTAGAACACGGCCTTCTCGCCGCCAAACAGGTACTCGACGCCCACCGGTTTCATCTCGAGGTCGAGCTCCTTGACCAGGCGGCGGAAGTCGACCATGGCCTCGTCGCCCTGGATGGCCAGGTCATCGGCAAGCTGCAGGTCGATGTCGCTCGCCACGCGCAGCACGGGCTTGAGCGGCTGACCGATCTCGTCTTGCGGCACCTCGAAGGGATCGGCCGTGACCAGGCCGATCTCGGTTCCGCGCTCAGTGGAGCAAATGGCATAATCGGCCTCGAGGATATCCAGATCCTGCGGATCGAACCACAGGTCGCGCGAGGAGTAGGTAAACTTAACGGGTACGACTAACGGCATTTCAGTGCCTTCCTGATATCGAACAGCATGACCTCGATGGCCAGCTGGGGAGTAACGTTTCTGGCGATGTTGCGCTCGGCGGTCGCGACCGCCTCGAGTGCCCGTGTGGCACCCGCAACATTGGTCGCGGCGGCAAGCCGACCGATCGTGTCGCGCACATCCTCGTTCACGACGTCGGCCGCCTCATCCTGAAGCGTCAGCAGCACGTCGCGCATGAGCGTCCGCGCGCTCGCCAGCGCTTCCATGATACCCGAACGCTCGCGCGCGTTGAGTTCGCGCTTGTTGCGGTCCTCAAGCTGCTTCAATGCTCCACGCGACAGGTAGTCGGCATTTTGCTCGAGCACCTTTTCCTGCGTGGACTTGACCTCGGCCAACGGCGCCTTGACGGCGACGATGAGCGACTTGGCACGGCTGAGTACATCGGCCTCGTCGGCGGCAATGAGTGAGTCGATGGCACGGATCATCTGGCGACGGGCGTCCTGGCGCTCGGCGCTCTTGAGGAACTCGATACCACGCGTGGGGCTTCCCGCCACGGCGACGGCCATGCGGCAGCGCGCGGGATCCTGCCCGGTGGCGCGGCTCACGGCCTGCGCGGCCACGGTGGGAGACACCAGCCGAAACGGCACACACTGGCAGCGGCTCACGATGGTGGGCAGCATCACGTCTGCCGAGGTACCCAACAGGATGAACATGACGCCCTCGGGCGGCTCCTCGAGCGTTTTGAGCAGCGCGTTGGCGGTGTTGGCGCGCAGCTGCTCGGCACGGTCGATGATGTAGACCTTTGCCTTGGCGCGGATGGGCGCCAGCGGCACGTCGTCGAGCAGCTCGCGGGTCTGGGCGATGAGGTAACCCGTGGCGCTCTCGGGCGTGTAATAGTGCACGTCGGGATGCGTATGTCGAGAGACGCGCACGCAGCTGTCGCATGCGCCGCAGCCGTCCTGCTCGCACAGGAAGGCTTGGGCGAGCGCCCACGCGGCGTCGAGCTTGCCCGCGCCGGGCGCGCCCAAAAACAGGTAGGCGTGCGACGCGCGACCGCTAGCGACGGCATTGGTCAAAAAGTCGCGCACGCGCTCTTGGGTGTCGAGCTTGGCCAGCAGGCTTGCCTGAGCGGGGGCCATGCTACTCGGCCTCCTTGGCAAGCGCGGCGGCAACGGCTTCCTGCGGAATGTCGAGACCATACGCGCGAACCTGCTCGACCGTCTTCTCGAAGACTTCCTCGACGGTCGCAGTGGCGTCGATGAGCTTTACGCGGTTTGGCTCCTCGGCAGCGATTGCGCAAAAGCCCTGGTAGACACGCTCCTGGAATGCCACGCCTTTTGCCTCCATGCGATCTGCCGCACCACGGGCTGCCATGCGCAGCGCCGCCTGCTCGGGCGCGATGTGATAGACGAGTGTGAGCGCCGGGTGCGTACCCGCGACGGCCAGGTTGTTGGCGTCGCGCACCATCTGGCGATCGAGGCCGTCGGCAAACGCCTGGTAGCAGGTCGTGGAATCGTAGAAGCGATCGCACAGGACCACCTTGCCGGCAGCGAGGGCGGGCGCGATGACCTCGTGCACCAGCTGGGCACGCGCGGCCTCGTAGAGCAACAGCTCGCAGGTATCGCCCATCGCCATATTGGCGGGGTCGAGCAGCAGGGCGCGGATCTTTTCGCTGATGGCGGTGCCGCCCGGTTCGCGCAGGCTCACAACCTGGTGGCCAGCGAGCTCGAGCGCGCGAGCAAGCAGGCGCGCCTGCGTGGACTTGCCGGCACCGTCGACGCCCTCGAGCGTGATAAAGCTATGTTGAGCGGGCTCAAAAGCCATGGACGCAGCCCCTTCCTACAAGGCGCGTAAATGCGGATATATCAACCAAGCCATGATACCCCAGGGACAGGCGCGCCCCAACGATTAGCCGACAGTTAGGGACGTTCCTAAACTGCCGGCAGATAAGGAACGTCCCTAACTGCCGGCTTCTTGGGGCAGTGGGTATAATCGTCGTATTGCATTGAAATGTGGCGAAAGGAGTGGCAATGTCTCGGTATTGCGCCTCGTGCGGCAAGCTTCTTGAAGATAATGCCAAGTTCTGCACCTCGTGCGGTGCACCCGTTGAGCAAACAGCCGCGAGCGATAGCCAGCCCGCTTTTGAGCAGACCGGCTCCCTTGATACGCCGCAAGCCAAGGCGGACGACCCCCTCGCCTATAGCCCCGACCCCGCCGCAAGGACCGAAGCCGTCGAGACCACGCAGCGCATACCCGTCGCGAGCGGCTCGCCCCAACAGCAGCCGGCTCCCGCATACGTGCCCGCTTCGCCACAGACCCCCGCTCCCAAAAAGAGCGGCACCGGGCCGCTTATCGCCGTTATCGTTGTGCTGGTGGCGATCATCATCGCCCTGGTCATCTTCTTTGCGATCAGACCGTTCGACAACGCCGCCACGCAGACGACTGCCGAGGTAGCTAAGCTGCACCATGACGTCGACGACGATGACCTAAAGCCTCTCGGCAATCCCAACAGCCTGTACGACGATGATGACGATGACGACGAGGATGGCGGCGAAGCAACGCTCTCCGAGCAGAACCTCTACCGTCGCCTGAGCGAATACTACGACTTGCTCGAAGATCTCGACAGCCAGGTCCGTGGCTGCGCGCAGAACTTCAACGGCAACTATCTGGAAGAGGATCGAACCACCCGTCAAAATCTCGCCGACGTCGCCGAGCGCACGGAGGACACCATCGAGCAGTATTACGACATCGTCGAGGACCTGGACGTCCCGACGAGCTCCAAGAACTACAGCTCCTGGAAGGATATCATCGCCCTGTACGACGACCTGGATCACCGCATTGACGCAATCTGTGATGCCTGGGAGATCAGCCTGAAATACGCCAAGCCTGCGGACCACAAGAATGAGATCGTGGCGCCGCTGTCGCGCGACAACGTGGCGGGCACCAATGACAATAAGTACCGCCTAGACTTTGAGGAGCGCTATCCCGGCGCTAAGCCTGTCGAGGTGAACTAGCGCTTTGTCGTTCCCGAGCCGGCAGTTAGGGACGTTCCTAAACTGCCGGCAGAAAAGGAACGTCCCTAACTGCCAGATAAAAAAACGAGCGAGGATTTTGAGGTCCTCGCTCGTTTTTGTTTTAGGTGATGTCTCGACCGTGCGGCTACTTGTCGGCAGCGGTCTTTTTGGTAGTCGACTTCTTGGCCGTCGTCTTTTTGGCCGTCGTCTTTTTGGCGGTCGTCTTCTTGGCAGCAGTCTTCTTTGCCGCCGTCGTCTTCTTGGCCGTGCTCGCCTTAGTCGTGGTCTTGCGGCCGCGGGCGGGCTTCTTCTCCTTGGTCGGGCAGTCCATGTTGACGCAGATACGCCACGGGCCGCGCGCCGTGTTGACCACCACGATGGGGGCGCCGCACTCGGGACAGGTCTCGCCCGTCGCCTCGAGCTTGCCACGCGCCGGCAGCGGATAGCTCACGCCGCAATCGTCATAGTTGGTGCAGCGGATAAAACGCTTGCCGCTCTTCTCGCTCTTGTGCGCGATCAGGTCGCCATGGCGTCCGGCCTCGGCACACACCTTGCACTCGCCCACCTTAAGGTCGGGCTCGTAGTTGGTGGGGCATGTGGGGTTCACGCAAATCTCGAAGGCCTTCTGGCGGAACGGCTGACACTTAATGCGCGGCGCGCCGCACTCGGGGCACACGGCGGCCTCGCCCTCGAGCGGGCTGACCTTGACGCCGCTCGGCACCGGATAGGTCACGTCGCAGTCGGGCCATCCCATGCAGCCAATGAAGCTGCCACGGGTCTTGGCGCTCGTCTTCATAACCAGGTCCTTGCCGCACTTGGGGCAGGCGCCCACGCGCGCATCGGCCGTGACGGCGTCGCTGATGGCGTCGCCCAGCTCCTGCGTATGCTTGAGCAGCTCGTCGAGCACACCGGCCAGCAGCGCACGCGAGTGTGTCACGACATGCTCTTCGGTGTCCTCGCCGCGCTCCACGCGGGTCATGTCGCCGTCGAGTTCGCTGGTCATATCGGGGCTCGTGATGCGCGGGGCAAACTGCGTCAGTGCGTCGATGATGGCGATACCCAGCTGACTCGGCTCCACGGGATCATTTTTGAGATAGCGCACGGCATACAGGCGCTCGATGATGCTCGCGCGCGTGGACTTGGTGCCCAGGCCGCGCTTCTCCATCTCCTGCACGAGCTTGCCCTGGCTGTAGCGCGCGGGCGGCTCGGTCTGCTTGGCCTCGAGCTTAATGTCGAACACGTCGACCGTATCGCCCTGCTCCAGCGGCGGCATCTGCTCGTCGCGCTTAAGGCCGTACGGATACGCCTCGCGGAAGCCAGGGGTCACGAGCACATCGCCCGAGGCCACGAACGGCTCGCCGTTCACGTCGAGCTCGAGCTTGGTATTCTCGATGGTCGCGGGACCCATAAGCGTCGCCAGGAAGCGACGAGCGATGAGGTCGTAGAGCTTGCGTTGGCCGCCATCGAGCGTGGTCGGATCGCCCTCGCCCGTGGGGTAGATAGGCGGGTGGTCGGTGGTCTCGACCTTGCCGCGCGTGGGCTTCATGGGACCGGCGAGCACCTTTTTGCACACAGGCGCCAGCGCCGGGTTAATCTTTGCCAGGTTGTTCACCACAGCACCCAAATCGAGCGTCGCGGGGTACACGGTGTTGTCGACACGCGGGTAGCTGATGAGGCCCGCCATGTAGAGGGACTCGGCGATGCGCATGGTACGCGCAGGCGAGATGCCCTCGGCTGCGGCGGCAGCCTGCAGCGAGGTGGTCGCAAACGGCGTGGGTGGCTGCTGCTTGCGTGAGCGCTTGGTCACCGCGGCGACGGTTGCCGTCGTAATGCCGTCGACATGGCCGTATGCCGTCTCGGCAGCATCCTTGTCGGTAAAGCGTGCCGTCTTGTGCGCAATCTTAAAGCGGTCGTCCTCGGCAGCACCCTGCGCGGCGCCCATGCCGCGGATCTGCCAATAGTCCTCGGGCACAAACGCCATGCGTTCGCGTTCGCGCTCGACCACCAGGGCGAGCGTCGGCGTCTGCACGCGGCCGGCGGAGCGCACGTTGCCAAAGCCGCCAAACTTGGCGAGCGTCAGGTAGCGCGTGAGCACCGCGCCCCAAATGAGGTCGATGTGCTGGCGGCTCTCGCCGGCGGCGGCCAGATTCTGGTCGAGCGAGACAAGATTGTCGAAGGCCTGCGTGATCTCGGCCTTGGTAAATGAAGAATACTGGGCGCGGGCGACCGGCAAGTCCGGCGCGACCTCGCGCACCTTGTTGAGAGCGTCCGAACCGATCAGTTCGCCCTCGCGGTCGAAGTCCGTGGCGATAATGACGCTGTCGGACTTCTTGGCAAGGTTCTTGAGCGAGCGGATGAGCTCCTTCTCGGCCGGCAGCTTAATGACGGGCGCCCAGGTGAGGTAAGGCAGGCTCTCGAGCTTCCAGCCCTTGATGGAGATACCATCGGCAAGAAACGGCTTGCGCTTGGTGTCGTACGGCGGGCGGGCCAGGCCATCGGGCATATCGGCCGGCAACATCTCGCCGTCCTCGGTCACCGAATACCAACCCAGCTTTTTATCGAACAGCACGCTGTCGCAAAAATCGGGCGCCAGGATGTGACCGGCAAGGCCGATGGTCACGCACTCCTCGCCCTTCCACTCAAAACGGTAGATGGCGGTGTTGTACACCTTGTCCTTTTTGGGCTTACCCGTGGACAGCCGCTCGGCGATCTGACGCGCGGCGTCGTTTTTCTCGGCGATGATGAGCTTCAAAAGAGGCTCCTATCTCGTATCTCTGCGGCTACGCCCGCCCGTATGGCGGCCGACTTACGCCCTTGCTTGCTCAATCTGCCCGATGAGCCAATCGCACCAGGCATCCATGCCCTCGCCCTTGCGCGCGCTCACGGCAAACCGCGGCGCCTGCGGATTGAGGTCATCGAGTGTCTTAGTATACCTATCCATGTCAAAATCGAAAGCCGGGGCCACGTCGACCTTGTTGAGCAACTGTGCGCCGGCGTGCTGGAAGATACCCGGGTACTTAATGGGTTTGTCGTCACCCTCGGGCACCGAGAGGATCATGATGGACAGGTTCTCGCCCAGGTCAAAGTCGACTGGGCAGACCAGGTTACCCACGTTTTCGATAAAGATGACGTCGATGTTTTCCAGACCCACAGCTTGGTCGAACGCGTCAACGGCCTCCATAATCATATTGCCCTCGAGGTGGCACAGGCCGCCCGTGTTGATTTGGATGGCGGGCATGCCGGCTTCCTTCATGGTGATGGCGTCGACATCCGAGGCGATATCGCCCTCGATGACGGCACAGCGTAGGCCGGCCTTGTCACGCAGGCGCTCGTTGGTGCCCAGAATCGTGGTGGTCTTACCCGAGCCGGGGCTCGACAGCACATTGATCACGAAGGTGCCTGCCTCATTAAATCGCTGACGCAGCTGATCTGCCAGGCGCTCGTTGCGCGACAGGATCGGCGACGCGATATCAATCGTTTTCTCGGCCATACTTAGCGCTCCTTACTTTGGCCCCTTTATACCCCATCATTAGATGGCTAGCGGGCTAATCGTCGGGGGTTTCGATTTCGATACTTGCGATATCGAGCTCGCGGCCGTGCAGCAGGCGCACGTTGGCGCCGCCACACTGGGGGCAGCGACAATGGAAACGGTCGTGCTCAAAGACCTCGCCGCAGTCCAGGCACTCGCTTTGTGGATGGACCTCCTCCACGGCAAGCTCGCAGCCGCGCGTGAGCGGGTCCTCGTCGCGAAACGTCTCCCACGCAAAGTCGAGCGCCTCGCGCACGACCTCGGTCATATCCCCGATACGCAGCGTTACCAAAACGGCGCGCGAGGCCCCCGCCCCACGCGCCGCGCGAATCACTGTATCGAGTATGCCGTTGACAATGCCAACCTCGTGCATACCGATTTACTCCTCGTCGTCCTCGTCGTCCGAGAACAGGTCCAGACGGCTCACGAACAGGCCCTCCTTGCCCTCGCGCGCGGTGATGACCACGCGAGCGATGGCGAGCGAAATCTCGTAGAGCGAGAGCAGGGCGCCATACATGAGACCCAACGTAACGGGCGAGCCGTCGGGCGTAATCACAGCCGAGCCCACAAGCAGGCCTACGTACACGTAGCGCCAGGCGCTGCGGAAGGCCGCATAGGACACGATGTGAAAGACGGACAGATAGAAGATGATGAGCGGCAGCTCAAACGCCACACCAAAGCCGATCATAAAGAGCAGCTCCATGTTGACGTAGTTCTCCAGGTCGGGCAGCGCCGTAGCGACGGCCGAGGTCTCGCCGATGAGCCACTCAAAGCCCGCCGGGATGATGATGAAATAGCAGAAGATGGCACCTAGGAAGAACAGCACCGTCGAGGCGAGCACCGTGGGCACGACCCACTTGCGCTCGTTGGGGCGCAGCGCCGGCAGGAAAAATGCCAGGATTTGCCAGATGATCATGGGCGTGCACATGACCACGGCCATCTTGATGGCCAGCGAGAAGCGCAGGCCAAAGCCGCCGAGTGTGGTGGTGATGTAGAACTTACCGTCCGGCACAAAGGAACGGATGGGGTCTTCCAGGATATCGAGCACCACGGGCGTGGCAAAGTACAGCACGATGGCGGCGGCAAACACCGACACGACCACGATGGTCAAGCGGCGACGAAGCTCTCCCAAGTGATCGAAGAGCGGCATACGAGCAGGTCCGATAGGCATTACTCATCGCCTCCCTTCGGGGCGTCGGCGGCAGCAGTCTCGGCAGCGTCCTCGGCCTCGAGCTCGCGAGCGAGCTGGTCGACGACGGCCTTGCGCTTGCGGGGACGACGGGCGTAGAGGTCAGCCGTCGTGGGCTCTGCCGGCTCGGGCTCGGGCTCTGCAGCAGGCTCGGGCTCGACGGCAGCAGCAGGCTCTGTACCCTCGGCCTCATCAACAGCGCCTTCGCCCTCAGCAGCACCCTCGCTTGCGGCCTTCTCGGCAGCAAGACGGGCGCGACGCTCGGCAAAGGTCTCCTTCTTGGCGGGCGCTACCGTCTCGGCGGCATCCTCGTCCGCATCGGAATCGTCATCGACGGCAGCCTTCTTGGGCTTGACCGGAGCCGAAGCGGCCTCGCTTACCGGATCGATGATCTCGGACTGGACAACCGCCGTCATCTTTTCCTGCGTCTCGCGGAACTGACGGATGGCACGGCCGATCGTACGGCCCATCTGCGGGAGCTTATCCGGGCCAAACAGCAAAAAGCCGAAGACCACGATGATTGCCAGCTCACCTTCTCCAATACCAAACACACATACCTCCAAGGCTCGATGTGATTCGAGCCCGCACCGCGCCATTCGGCCGGAACTCGTCTATTCATTCGGTCAAGTATAGCGCCCGGACGCCAAAACGTCCGAGCGCATCACAAACATATGCCAAACGGCACGCCCTTTTGGGGCAAAGATTATGCAGCGGTGATCGAAATCTCCTGGTCGACACCCAACAGCTGAACCACGCGCATCACCGGGGGCTGCACATTGGTGCAGCTAAAGCGCTTGCCGTGGTCAACCGCATGGTGCGCGGCGCCCACGAGCACGCCAATGCCCGTCGAATCGATGTAGCTCACCTGGGCAAAATCGAGCTCCACGGCCTCAGTGGGCTGCTCGAGCGCCAGGTCGATGGCATTGCGCAGGCTATCGGCGTTAGAGATATCAATCTCACCGGTCACCTTAATGGTGTAGAGCTCTGGCGTGGGGTTGGTGGAAATACCCAAATCCATGTATACGCTCCTTTACGTATCGAAAGTGCGGACAGTACTGGGCGCGGACTTGCGGGGCCCTACGCGTTAGGCGCGCTCGGCACGCGCAAGCTCGGCAGCGACGAGCTTGACAGCCAGCACCAGCACATCGAGCGCGGCCTCCAGGTCCTCGACCGTGGGATAGCTCGGCGCGATGCGGATGTTGGTGTCGCGCGGGTCCTTGCCATAGGGCCAGGTGGCACCAGCCGGCGTGAGCTTGACGCCCAGGTCGGCACAAAGCGCGGCGACCTTCTGGGCCGAGCCCTCGGGGCCATCAAAACTCACAAAGTAGCCGCCATGGGGATGAGTCCAAGTGGCGCAACCCGTGTTACCCAAGCCCTCGGTGAGCTTGCGCTCGACGGCCTCAAAGCGTGGACGCAGGAACTCGGCATGCTTTTTCATGTGCTCCTTGACCGCCTCGATGGTGGGAAGGAAGCGCACGTGACGCAGCTGGTTGAGCTTGTCGGCGCTGATGAGGCCAGCCTTCAGGCACTTGGAGAACTCCGCGATAACCGCGGGGCTCGCACCGATAAAGCCGATACCGGCACCCGGGAAGGTAATCTTGGACGTCGAGGCAAAGGCCACCACACGGTCCTCGGTGCCCGCCGCGCGGGCAAGATCGAAGATATTGGCGAGCTCGTCGGTCTCGTCGTACAGGTCATGCACGCAATAGGCGTTGTCCCAGAAGATGCGGAAATCGGGCGCGGCCGTGGGCATCTCGACCAGGCGACGCACGGTGTCCTCGCTAAAGGTGATGCCCGTGGGGTTGGAATACTTGGGCACGCACCAGATGCCCTTGATGGAGTCGTCGGCGGCAACGAGGCGCTCAATCTCGTCCATGTCGGGGCCGTTGTCGGTCATCGCGACGGGGATGTTCTCGATGCCCAAGTCGGCGGTGATGCCAAAATGGCGATCGTAGCCGGGAACGGGGCACAGGAACTTGACCTTCTTGCCGTCGTGCGCGGCCTCGTAGGCGTCCCAGGGCTCGCTGCCGCACGAGCCACAGCGCCAGAACATGCCGGCGATGTCATGCTCGATCAAAAGGCTCGACGAACCCAGCACGAGCGTCTGCTCGGCGGGGCAGCCCAGGAACTCCCCTGCCAACTTGCGTGCCGAGGGAATGCCCTCAAAGCAGCCGTAGTTGGAGCAGTCGACGTTGCCGTCATGCAGATCGGCATCGGCATTGAGGATATCGAGCATGGGTCGAGAGATGTCCACCTGGGAGGGCGACGGCTTGCCGCGGGCCATGTCGAGCGCCAGGCCCTTGGCCTTGACCTCGGCGACCTCGGCTTTGAGCGCCTCGATGGCGGCATCGAGTTCGGTGGTTTCCATCTTCTGGTAGATCGTCTGCATGGGGTGCGACCTTTCGCGAAGCGGTACGTTGCAGTTCGTCTAAGTATAGACCGCCATCGTCGCAACGTTATGAAGCCGTGATAGATTAAGTTCATCGCAATCAATTACGAATCGCCGCGCATGCCGGCGTGGGGCGCCCAAGGAGGCACTATGGAGTACGGATCGTTTCAGGCCGAGGAATTCGGCGACTTGCAGCGCCTGGTCGACGGACTGTTTTACGACCGCCACGCCATCGACCGCCTGGATCTGATCGTACAGGCCGAAATCTTGGACCTGGCGCCCGACCTCATGGAAATCGTGAACCTTTTGCCGCCCGGCTACTACGACCGCCAGTCACTTTGCGACCAGCTCAACTCCGCCTTGGCCGCCCACGGCTGGGGCGCCGTCTACGGCACCGTGGAATAAGCCTCGAGGCCGGCATTTGGCCCGTTTCCCGACCCTGGCGAGGCTTGTTTTAGGGCTTGTGGCCAAAAAAGGGCAAATATGAGTACTGTCACCTTTTTAGTAGCAGCGTTTCTTGGTCGAAATCGGCAAAACTCGACTTGAAACTCCCTAATCACCGTCAGCTAGCGCCAAATTGGAAGTCGATGGTCACTCATTAACGTACAGTTCTTATAACTTTGTTCATTATTTTCCGCACCTAAAATGATACGCCGTTTGTGACAGTACTCACAAACGGCGTTTTTTGACCACTGGCGTGTCTGGCAGGCGGCAAGCACCGCCCGAATCCGCATTTTGAACGCGCCCGAATCGGTTCTGGAGCCGGTTTTCGCGCTCTTACTCGTCTTTGGGCGAGGGATGCTTGCAGACCACGCTCATGTAGATCATGCCGAGCACGGCTGCGGTGACCGAACCGGCGAGAATAGCGGCCTTGGCTGCAAGAACCTCAAACTGGGCCGTCGGGAAAGCAAGGCCGCTGATGAGAATCGACATGGTAAAGCCGATACCGCCCAGAATGCCCACGCCGGCAATCATGTGCCAGTTGACATTGTGCGGCAGCTCGCAGGCCTTAAGCTTAACCAGGGCAAACGTCATACCAAAGATGCCGATCGGCTTGCCCAGCAGCATGCCAAAGTACACGCCGAGCGTCACCGGGTCGGTGAGCAGTGTGCTCATGTCCACGCCCACTAAGCGAACCTGAGCGTTTACGAACGCAAAGATCGGCAGGATCACGAAGTTGACCGGCGTGGAGATCAGACGCTCCATGCGGATGAGCGGCGGGGTCACGCGGTGCATGACGCGCTCGACCTTGGTGGTCGAGACGGTAAAGTCATGCTGGCCCAGGATGTGCGCCTCGTCGTCGTAGCGATCATCGAGCAGCGGCAGGCACTCGCCCAACCAATCGGTGAGGCTATCGAGCTTGACACCGCACTTGGCCGGGATGGTAAAGGCCAAGATGACACCAGCAAGCGTAGCGTGCACGCCGCTCTTGAACATGCAGAACCACAACAGCAGACCCAGTACCGAATACGGGGCAAGGCGGTAGTGCTGCGTCTTGTTGAGCCACACGAGCGCGCAGGTCACAAGCGCGGCGGCGCCCAACCAAAACGGATTGGGGCTCTGACCGTAGAAGATGGCGATGGCGGCGATGGAGATGAGGTCGTCGGCGATGGCGAGCGTCGAGAAGAACACGCGCACGCCGTTGGGCACGCGATTGCCCAAAAGCGACAGCACGCCCAGCGCAAAGGCAATATCGGTTGCCATGGGGATGGCCCAACCGTTGCGGGCGCCGGCATGGTTAAAGATCAGGTAGATGCAGGCGGGAACGACAACGCCGCCCACGGCCGCCAGCATGGGAAGCATGGCCTGACGCGGATTCTTGAGCTCACCGACCGTCATCTCGTACTTAAGCTCGATGCCCACCAACAAAAAGAAAATCGCCATGAGGAAGTCGTTGACGAAAAGCTCAACGGTGAGACCAGCCGTAAGGTTGCCCAGGCCCACATACAGCGGGGTCTCCAAAAAGTGATGGATGGCCTCGTAGGCATCGGTGTTGGCGCAGATAACGGCGGCGATAGCGGCGAAGACCATGACGGCGGCGGAAATCGTGCCGTTCTCGGCGATGCGCTCCCAAATGTCGTGACGTTCAAAGCGCTTGCGCTCACGAACGTTGAACAGCTGCTCAGTTGCTGCCATGGGCGGCTCCTTTCTCGGGAAAGCTCCCGTCTTAAAAAAGCACGGCCCGCCCAAGTGGCGGCGCCGCGCTCTAACGTATTACGCTTGCATCTAGCCTACCCTGCACGACAAGCACGCAGGCGTGGCCGAAAAGCGGAACCACAGGTTGAACATTATTTGCTCAACGGCACGGGCACGCCTGTCCAAGAGACGACGCGGCGCCGTGCACAAAAAACGACCGGAGCGCGGGACGTCCGCGATCCGGTCGTGGCGTTTGGTCAACTAAACCTAGCAGGCGGCCATGATGGGGGCAGCGACCTGCTTCTTACGGGAGAGGACACCCGGCATCCAGACGCCGTCGTGCTCGTCGGCAATGCCCAGGCCCTTCTGAGCGGCCTCGGTCTCGCCCTCGAGCAGGACCTGCGAGCCCTCCTCCATGATGTCGGTGATGCACAGGACAATGCCATCGGCACCCTTCTCGGCGGCGTAGGCACGCATGGCCTCGCGAATCTCGTCGATCATGCCGAGCGCACGACTCTTGTCGACGGTCTCGTACTGGCCGATGAGCAGCTTCTTGCCGGCGGGCTCGAACATCTTGATGTCGTTGCCGACCATCTCGGCTGCGGTGAAGGAGCCGGACGGACGGGTGAGGAAGACCTCCATGCCAAACTTGACCGGGTCGACACCCACCTGCTCGCCGAGCTTGGCGGCGACAGCGCGGTCGACATCGGTGGTGGTGGGACTCTTGAGCATGAGCGTGTCGGTCATCATGGCCGAGAGCAGCAGCTTGGCCTGGACGTCGGAAAGCTCAACGCCGAGCACGCCGGCGAGCTTGGTGACGATGGTGCAGCTGGAACCCCAGGGCAGGCAGATGTAGTGCAGCGGGCCGGCGGTCTCGAAATCGCCGATGCGGTGATGATCGACGACGCCAAAGACCGTGGCGTCCTTAAGGCCGGCGACAGACTGGGCGGACTCGTTGTGGTCGGTGAGGACGACGAGCTGGCCGGCCTCGACGGACTCGATCACGCGGGGCTCGGCAATGCCGGCGTCGGCAAGCAGCTTGGCGGACTCGGCCGGAAGCTGACCAAGGGCGCAGGCCTCGTAGGTGTTGCCGGCATACTCAACCTGGTTGAGCAGCTGGGACAGGACGACGGCGCTCATGATGGCGTCGTTATCGGGGTTCTGGTGACCAAAGACAAGAACGTTTGCCATGGATATCCTCCACTTGATATGTGTACTTGGACGTAGCTATGGTAGCACGCTGACGCCGAACCTTATGAGACGGAAGGGTCGCGGCACAATTTGGGGCAAGCGCTGAGGCGAGGTCAGGGACGAAGCCTGTCCCCCTTTCACCACCTGCCCCCGCACCAGCTATTTACCGGCGGCGCGCAGGGCTACGTAAGCGGCACCGATGATGCCGGCGTCGTTTCCGAGCGAAGCGACCTTGATGGGCGTCTCGCGCGAGGCGGAGAGCGCGTACTGCTTAAAGTGCTCGCGGACCTTGTCGAGGTAGACATCGGCCGAAGCGGATGCGCCGCCGCCGATCAGGAACATCTCGGGATCGACCACGTTGGCAATAAGCGCCAGGGCGCGGCCGAGATAGTCGGCCATGGTATCGGCAGCTGCCAGCGCGAGCTTGTCACCCTCGCGGCAGGCCTGGAACACGTCCTTGGAATCAGAAGGCCCGGTGAGCTCGATGGGCTCGACGCCCGCCTTCTTGCACTCGGCAAGGTAGTTACTCACCACGCCGGTGGCGCTGGAATACTGCTCCAGATGGCCATGGCCGCCACAGCCGCAGGTGCGCTCCTCTTCGGGGTTCAGGCACATGTGGCCAATCTCGCCGCCGGCACCCACAACGCCCGACACCACGTCGCCGTTGACGATAACGCCGCCGCCCACGCCGGTACCGATGGTGACCATCACCACGTTCTGCACGCCCTTGGCAGAACCGAGCCAGGCCTCGCCCATGGCAGCGGCGTTGGCATCGTTCTCGTACTTAACGACCGCGTCGGGGCAGTGCTCCTGGATGGCGATCCTAAGCTCGGGCAGGTTGATGGCAATGTTGGCCTTGACCTTGGCATCGCCCGAAGCCGGAATGGGGCACGGAACGGCCAGGCCAATGCCCGCCACAAAGGCACGCGGGATCTGCGCCTTGGCGACCACCTGGTCGATAGCCTCGGTCACCGCGGCAAAGCCCGCAGCATCAACGATGGGAGGCGTGGGCACGCTGGCCTTGGCAAGCAGGTTGCCGTCCTCGTCGAACAGGCCCTCCTTGACCGAAGTGCCGCCGACGTCGATGCCGATATAGTACTGCTTAGGTTCCATGGGAGCCCACCTTTCTCGTTTAAACATTGCCTGTATGGTACCGCTCCTAAGACAAAAACCTGCCAAAAAGGGACAGGTTTGTTTTGGCAGGTTTTATCTGGGAAAACGCAAACGACCGCTCAAAAGGTCGCGCAGGGCCTTCGCCAAATATAAGGGCGCCGGGAGGCGGAGACTCCCGGCGCCCGTCAAAGGGACTGTGTTGTCTGTTGGACCGCGGTCCATCGCGGCGATAACGCCGACTAGGCCTTAAGCGCCTGCAGCAGCTTGTGGACCTCGATGAGCTCCGTGGCCATGACGCGCATGGTCTCGGTGCCGGCCATCTGGTCCTCGGCATGCAGCAGAATCAGCGGGGCCTCGCCGTTACGCTCGCCGTTTGCCTCCTTTTTAAGGAGCCCCATATGGACATCGTGGCCACCGTTGTAAGCCTCGTCGCCCTGCTTAATAAGCTCCTCGGCGGCGTCAAAATCGCCCTCCTTGGCCTTTTGCACGGCATTGATGTACATGCTCTTGGCGGTTCCGACGAAACTGATGATCTCAAAGCAGGTCATCTGCAGCTCGTTCATATCCTCCATGCGCTGCACCTAGCCCATCACGCTGACGCAGTGGTCGATGATGCCAGCAGCGTTCATGCGGCCGTAGTCGACCATGTTGATGACCTCAACCGGGAAGCGGCCAGCGGCCTCCTTCTCAAAATCGCCCTTGGTGTAGCCAATCTGCGGGCCGAGCAGCAAGATATCGCACTCGTCCAGGTGATCGTGAGCCTCGTTCATAGGACGGGCCTCGACCTCGATGTCCAGACCACGGCTTGCGACCTCGGACTGCATCTTCTGGACCAGCAGGCTCGTGGACATGCCGGCATTGCAGCAAAGCATGATCTTCTTCATGGTTTCCTCCTTATAACTGCGCGGCGCGCAGACGACAACTGGTTTTATTCCTTGCGGCTACTGTACCCACCCCCTGCGTCTTTACGCAGGGAGAGCCGCGAGCACCGGCACCGCGTACCGGCGCCCGCAACAATGAAAGGGAAAACGAACCGTTTAGGCGTTCTGCTCGGCAAGGGCCTCCTGCTTGGCGATGGCCTTCTCGGAGATCCTCATAAAGGGCAGGTAGACAACCATGCCGATGACAAGCTCGAGGGCCTGCCATACGCCGGCGCGCCAGTCAAAGCCCGTGGCAAGCAGGGCGTTAATGACGGGAGGCATGGTCCAAGGCACCTGGGCGATGCAGGGGCTGATGATGCCCGCGCAGGTCAGGCCATAGGTGATGCCGATGAACAGGTCGGGAAGAAGCACGAACGGAATCATGAGCGGCAGGTTGTACACGACGGGGTAACCGTAGATGACCGGCTCGTTGATGTTAAACAGGCCAGGAACGATAGCCATCTTGGCAACGGTCTTGGAAGCCTTGTTCTTAGAGAACAGGAAGGTATCGAGCAGGAGCATGAGGGTGCAGCCCGAGCCGCCGATAAGGGCGAAGCTGTTGACGATCTGCATGTTCATGTAGTGATCGGGCTGGATGGTGCCGCCGGCGGCAAAGGTAGCCATGTTGTCGACGATGAGCATGGTCAGGATCGGCTCGACGGTAGCGCCAGAGATGGTGGACTGGTGAATGCCGACGCAGAACAGCAGGTTCGCAAGAGTGTAGATGAGGATAACAGCCCACGGACCGGCGTTCATGATGCTCTTGAGCGGGTTGGAAATACACGTGGAGATGATGGTGCACAGATCGGTGCCGGCAAACACGGCGAGCAGCGCTGCGGCAACTGCGAAGATCGAGAGGTTGAGCAGCATCGGGATCATGACGTTAAAGGAGTTGGAGACCGCGGGGGGCACACCCTCGCCCAGCTTTACTTTAAGCTTCTCGACGCCGGAAATCTTGATGAAGAGCGTGACGGAGAGCAGGGCGATGATAATAGCCGCGAACAGACCGTTGGTACCGGTGTTGGCAGTCGAAAGGGCGCCCGTGACCTCGGCAGAGGTGATCTTGTCGGTGAGCAGCGGGCTCGTGGCGGCAAGCGTGGCGGTGATCTGCTGCGGCATCATGATAACGAAAGCGGAGATGGCGACGACCACGCAGGCAAGCGGGTTATCGAAGCGCTCGTTCTTAGCGAGGCTGTAGCCGATCAATCCGGCCAAGACAATGGCAGAGACGTTGAGGGTGCCCAGCGTAATTGCCGAACCCCAGGTCTGAAGATTGGCAAGACCCGCCGCATCGAGCGGGAACAGAGGGAACACGACGTTGTTAATAAGAACCGCGATACCCGCAAGGATATAGAGCGGCGTGATGGTTGCGAAGGCATCGCGCAGGGAACGCAGGTGAACCTGGTTTCCCACCTTCGCAGAGACCTCGGCAAATTTGTCGAGGAAGCTCTTTCCGTTTTCACTGGCCATGATTGCTCCTAACTATCAAATCCGGCCTTTTCCTATGCGCACGGTGGTCTGTCGCCCTTTGCCACCAGATGTGCCATGTTTTGCGCGCGGCGGCGCGCGGTCTGGGCGCTCGCCCGGTCGCTAGTCAACCACGTGGGTCGTTGCGACCTGCTTGAGCCAAGCTGCAGACTTCTTAAGGCGGCGCTTGTAGCCGTCCATGAGGTCGACCTCGACAAAGCCGTAACGGTTCTTAAAGGCATTAGCCCAAGACCAGTTATCGATGACGGCCCAATAATGGTATCCGCGGCATTTGGCGCCCTCGGCGATTGCCTTGGCAACCCACTCCAGGTGCTGGCGCACAAAGTCGACGCGGTAGTCGTCCTGAATGGTCCCTTCGGCGTCACGGTTCTTGTATTCGTCCATGATGCCGATACCGTTCTCGGATACAAACCACTCAAGATCGGGGTAGTTCTTAGCGCAGTCCATGCCAAAGTCGTAGAGGCCCTGCGGGTAGATTTCCCAGCCGCGGCTCTCGTTCATAACGGCGTCGGGCCATACGTACTCGTCGGCAAAGTGCGGCAGACCGTACTGGTCGATCTTGCTCGCCGGAGCCTGAACGCGCGTGGGATGGTAGTAGTTACAACCGAGCCAGTCGACAACGCCCTGCTTGAGGATCTCTTGGTCGCCGGCACGGAACGGAAGTTTAACGCCGCCCTCGGCCAGGCTGTCGAGCACGTCGGCGGGAAGCTCGCCCTTGGTAATAAGGTCGAGCCACCAGCGATTGTTGATACCGCTGGTCATACGCACGGCCTCGAGGTCTGCCTCGCTGGGGTTCTCCTTGGTATAGACCGGGGTAAAGCAGTTGATCATGCCGATCTTGGCGTCGGCGCGAACGGCGCCCTCGTCATAGGCGCGGCGGTAGTTGGCCACAGCCAGCGCGTGCGCCAGCGAGATGTGATACTGCACGGTGCGGGCGCGGTTATAGTCATGGAGCTGCGGGTACCACACGCCCTCCTGATAGCGCTGCTCGGGCTCGACGATGGGCTCGTTAAAGGTGAACCAGTACTTGATCTCCTGGCCAAACTCGCGGAAGGCAACGTCGGCGTAATGAGCGTACGCCTCGACGACCTCACGGCTCTCCCAACCACCACGGTCAAAGAGGTAGGTGGGCATGTCAAAGTGGTACAGGTTGACGAACGGCTCCAGGCCGGCCTCGCGAGAGGCACGGAACAGCTCGTGATACCACGCGGCGCCCTCCTCATTGAGGTTGCCGTTAGCATCGAGCAGGCGACTCCACTGGATGGAGGTGCGGTAGGTATCCAGGCCCAAGTCCTTCAAAATGCGAAGGTCCTCCTGGTATTTAGCCATAAAGTCATTGCCAGCATAAGAGCCAACGCGGTTATAGAACGAATCCAGATCCTGGATGGACCAGGTATCCCACAGGTTCTCGAGCTTGCCGCCCTGGTTCCACTGACCCTCAGTCTGCGGGCCGGACATAGCGGCGCCAAAGAAGAAGTCACGGGGCAGCTGATACTGAGCCATCAAAGTCCTCGCTTTCGTGTCTAGAGCTTTCGGTTGGAGACGGGTTTGCTTTGGCAAGTTATCCGGCGCGGGCGCGCACCGGTTATCCAGATATCCAGCCCGCCAAAACAAAACCGTCCCCAAACGGTCGGCCCTGCCGGCGGCAGGGTTCCGTTCGTTGCGTACAACTATAGCGCTCTAATTTCTAAAGTAAAGCGTCTTTTTGTTTTTTCTTTCTCGGACTTCTTATATAAAAGTAATATGGGTGCCTCGTTGGGGGTTATACTTACTTGCGTATTCTTATATGTCGGAAAGGAGGTTCCATGATTCCCAAATACGAGGCGATAGCTGCAGATATCCGTCGAAGCATCGAGGATGGCGCTCTTAAACCGGGCGACAAGCTACCCACCGTCGTTGAGTTCTGTGAGCTCTATAGCGTTTCCAAAATCACCGTCAAACGAGCTATCGAGCAGATCACCGAAGAGGGTCTTGTTACCAGCCGGCGCGGATCGGGCACCTACGTTAAAGACACGGCGGGGCTTCCCGACAAGGCGTTTTTCCAGGGCAAGAACGACCGCGCCCAGGGCTTTTCGTATGAGCACCGCGGGGAGAAGGTAACCTCGGTGGTCTACGATTTCTCGATTGTCAATCCACCAGCGGACGTCGCAACTCAGCTGGGAATTGCCGAGGATGACTTTGCCTATCACATCGTGCGCGTGCGCCAGGTCGACGAGAAGCCCATCGTTATCGAGTACACCTACATGCCCCTCGAGCTGATTCCGGGCCTTAAAAAGAAAGACCTGTATGGATCGGTCTACAGCTTCATCCGCGAGCAATGCGGGCTGAAGATTTCGAGCTTCCACCGCACCATTCGCGCCGTAGCGGCAACCGAGGAAGAGGCTGAGCGCCTGGACACCAAACCCGGCTCTCCCCTGCTCGAGCTCAACCAGATTGGCTTTTTGGATAGCGGCACCGCCTTTGAGCATTCGATCTCGCGCAACGTTGGTGACCGCTTTGAGCTGCACAACGTAACGTTGGCATAGTTTTGTAGTCATGCGGGCGCTCGTTATGGCTCGTTTAGAGTGGGCAACCGCACAACACCATGGGGGTATGAACATGTCCGATTTGATTAAACTGACGCCGATCTTCCACGAGAAGATCTGGGGCGGCCGCCAGCTCGAAACCGTATTTGGTTACGACATTCCCGAGGGTCCCATCGGTGAGTGCTGGGCTATCTCGGCCCATCCCAACGGCGACTGCCAGATTGCGGAGGGCCCGTATGCCGGCCACACGCTGTCGTGGCTGTGGGCCGAGCACCGTGAGCTCTTTGGCAACTGCGAGGGCAAGGAGTTCCCGCTGCTCATTAAGATTCTGGACGCCAAGGACGACCTTTCGATCCAGATTCACCCCAACGACGAGTACGCTGCCGAGCACGAGAACGGCAGCCTGGGCAAGACCGAGTGCTGGTATGTGCTGGACTGCGAGCCCGGCGCCACGATCATCGTCGGACAGCGCGCCAAGGACCGCGCCGAGGCAGCACAGATGATCGAGGACGGCCGCTGGGACGAGATGCTCAACGTGCTGCCGATTCACAAGGGCGACTTTTTCCAGATTGACTCCGGTACCGTGCACGCCATCAAGACCGGTACGCTCATTTTGGAGACGCAGCAGTCGAGCGATGTGACCTATCGCCTGTACGACTACGACCGCCCCGGCACCGACGGCAAGCTGCGCCCGCTGCATATTGAGCAGAGCCTCGACTGCATCGATTTTGATGTTCAGGCGCCGACCGACGGCACCGTGACCGCGCCCGAGGTCGACGGCGTGACCGAGCTCGAGTCCAATCCCTGCTACACCGTCGATCGTGTGCGTGTCGACGGCAGCAAGACCCTCGACCAGCGCTGGCCCTTCATGTGCCTGTCGGTCATCAACGGCGAAGGCACCGTCTGCGGCGACCCCGTCCACAAGGGAAGCCACCTGCTGACACCCAGCACCGTCAGCTCCATTGACCTCGAAGGCAAGATGGAACTGATCATCAGCCACCTCTAGTTCGCAACAACAACCAAAACGAAACAAGGGGCTCCCCCGTTCATCAACGGAGGAGCCCCTACTCGTATCTATATATCAGCCCACCCGGCTCTCCAGACCAAAAAGCGAACGAGCAGAGCGATGTTCGTCCAGCAACGTTACCCAAGGACCTGGGCGGGTGTATGGGGCAACATCGATCGCGAGTTCCGCACGAGCCGGAGAGCACTTAATGTGCTCTCCGTGCGAGCAGGACTGCCCGAGCAGGCGACCAAAGCCCCCGGCGCGCCCGCCTAGCCGGATGTACGGGTTTTCCAGGTGCGGCAGATCGGCCTGAAAGAGGAGGGCATAGACCTTGAGGTCATGCCCGACGATTGAAGGCCGAGGTGCCGTGCCTGGGAAAGCCGCCTAGGTCAGTTTCACTATAGGCGCAAAGCCCTTCATGAGCTTTTTGGTCTGGCCGGTTTTTTCGAACTGGACCTCGATCATGTCTCCGGCGACCGAGATCACGGTACCGGTGCCAAAGGTCTTGTGGCTCACGGTATCGCCCGCGGCAAAGTCCTGTGACGCGCTGGCGCGATCGACCTTGCGCTCCACCGTCGGCGACACCTTGGACGACGGCTTTTTAGCTCGCGGCGCGCCCGAACCAAAGGTCGAGGCAACACGGCCGGCGTCGGGCGAAACCCCGCGATGGCGCTCGGTGCCATAGGTGCTGCCACCAAAGAAATCGTCGAAGCTCGATCCGCCGCGCGAACCGGAACCGCCGGTCGAGCGCGTATGCGAACCGAACACCTTGCCGCCATACATATCCGAGCCCATGCCCGAGCCAAAGGTGCCGTGACGGTCGCCGCGCTTCTCCCAGCCCGTGCCCTCAAAACCGGCAGAACCGATACCGCTAAACTCGATATCCTCAAACGGAATCTCGTTAAGGAAACGAGAGCGCGGGTTGGCAGAGGTCGAGCCGTAGGTGCGACGCGTGGCCGCATAGGTCAGGAACAGGCGCTTACGGGCACGCGTGATGGCAACGTAGGCCAGGCGACGCTCCTCCTCGAGCTTGCCCGGATCATCGCTGCCGCCAAAGTCGTGCACGTGCGGGAAGATGCCCTCCTCCATGCCGGCCACGAACACCGCCGGGAACTCCAGGCCCTTGGCGGAGTGGATGGTCATCATGGTAATGGCATGCGTCTCGCCGGCCAGGGAATCCAAGTCGGAGCGCAGGGCCAGCCACTCCATGAGAGCAGGAAGCGCCTTACAGGTGAGCGGACCGTAGGTGCGCTCGATCTCGTCGGCATGCACGGCACCCGCCGGCATCTCCGTCGGCGCGGCATACGCGTTGCCCGCAATGGCGGCAGCCAGGGCATCCTGCGGCGAGAGCGCCGGGGCGGCTAGGCTATCGAGCGGATTGGAACCTGCGGCATCACGCGCGCCAACGAGCGCCTCAAACGAGGATACCGGGGCAGACGGTCCCGGCTCGGGCGCAGGTGCGCTCACCACGACGGGCTCGGGCTCGGCGCCGGCAGGCACGTCGGCAACACCGGCCGCGCGCAGCTCCTCTAAGCTCTCGAGCGTACCCTCGATATCCTCGTGCGTCTCCTCAAATTCGGCGGCCACGCCCAGGAATTCCTGGATGTTCTCGGCGCGGCTCTCGGCCTCCATGGTGCCCTCGGCGCGAAAGGCCTGCAGCAGGCCCGTCTTGTCGACAATCATCTCGACAACGTCCTTGAGCTCGCCGTCCATGCGGCGGCCCTCGCGCACCAGCGACACAAAGCTCGACAGGCCATTGCGGACCTTGGCGCTAAACATGCCCGTCTCGGCGCACGCGATCTCGCAGGCTTGGAAGAACGAGCAGCGGTTGTCGCGCGCCAGCTGCTCGATCTTTTGAATCGAGGTGGAGCCGATGCCGCGGCGCGGCGTGTTGATGACGCGCTTGACGCTCATCTCGTCGGCCGGGTTCACGATCATCTTGAGGTAGGCCATGACGTCGCGAATCTCGGCGCGGTCGAAGAATCGCGTGCCGCCGACGATCTTGTAGGGCACGCCCGCGCGCAGGAACATATCTTCGAGGATACGCGACTGGGCGTTGGTGCGGTAGAACACGGCGATATCGTCGTAGCTTGTACCCTTGGCATGCAGCTTTTCGATCTCGCCGGCAATCCAGCGACCTTCGTCGCGCTCGTCGCTTGCCTGGAAAGCCTGAATCTTCTCGCCATCGCCCTCGGCCGTAAACAGGCGCTTGTCCTTGCGCTGCGAGTTGTGACGCACCACGGCGTTGGCGGCGCTCAGGATATGACCCGTAGAGCGATAGTTCTGCTCCAGCTTGACGGTCTTGCAGTTTTTAAAGTCCTGCTCAAAGTCCAGGATGTTGGTGATGTCGGCGCCACGCCAGCTGTAAATGGACTGGTCGTCGTCGCCCACGACCATGAGGTTTTGGTACTTGGCGGCCAGCAGGTTGGCGATCTCGTACTGGACGTGGTTGGTGTCCTGATACTCGTCGACGCTAATGTAGCGGAAGCGCTCCTGGTACTTGTCGAGCACCTCGGGGCGGGTGCGCAGTAGCTCGAGCGTGCGCACGAGCAGGTCGTCGAAGTCCATCGCGTTGGCGGCGCGCAGGCGGCGCTCCAGCTCCAGGTAGACTTGCGCGGCCTTTTTGTCGTTGGGGCTATCGGCGCTCTTGAGCATGTCCTCGGGCCCGATCATGGCGTTTTTAGCAGAGCTGATCTTGCTGCGGATCATGTTGATGGGGAACTGCTTTTGCTCGATGCCGAGCGCCTGCATAATGTCGCGCACCATGCGCTTTGAGTCGTCGTCATCGTAGATGGTGAATTGACCGGTATAGCCCAGCAGGTCGGCGTCCTCGCGCAGCATGCGCACGCACATGGCATGGAAGGTGCACACCCACATGCCACGAGTGCCGCTGGGGATGAGTGCCGCCAGACGCTCGCGCATCTCGGCCGCAGCCTTGTTGGTAAACGTAATGGCAAGAACCTGCCAAGGCTTAACGCCCAGGTCGCCGAGCATATGTGCGATGCGGAAGGTCAAGACGCGGGTCTTGCCCGAGCCGGCGCCGGCGAGCACCAGCAACGGGCCCTCGGTGGACAGGACCGCCTCGCGCTGGGCGGGATTAAGGCTGTCGATGTCGACGAGCGGCTTGATAGGCTTGGGCGCCGGCGCGGGAGCGTCATAGATGTCGAGCGGAACGAGCTCGGGCTCCGGCGCAGCGGGGGCGGTGTATGCATCGAGCGGCACGGGTTCCGGCGCGGGCGGCACGGGTACCGCGGCGTTCTTTTCCCAGGGCAAGGGCTGGGTCATGGGCGACTCCTCATCTGACAGACGGCGCGCCTGCGGGCAGCGCCATAGTTTGAGCCGTACCAGTATACCGAGCCGCGCGGACACCGACGCAAATCACACCACGACTCCGTGCGCCGCCGTCAGGTCCGCCCCAGCGGATTTGGCGCAAAGGTGTCAGGTTAGTCTGCACCACGTTGGTGCAAAGAAACCTGACCCCAATGTACCAATCACGGAGCCACCGATGTCATGGCAACGGTAGCGAGCGGCGGCCAGGGCGAACAAATTGGCATGAAAAGGGGGCGGCATAGACCTTTTGGTCATGCCACCCCCTTTGAATGACAAGTTGTCGCCCTGGCCGCCGCGCAGCGTCGACTAAGTTAGAGGCCGAGCATCGGCTCCAGAACGAAGAAGTATGCGAGCACTACGATGCCCAGGATGATGCGGTAGACTCCGAAGCACTTGAAGTCGTGACGGCGGACGAAGCCCATGAGCCACTTGATGGCGATGAGCGAAACCACAAAGGCCACAACGCAGCCCACGCCCAAGATGGCGATCTCGTTGGTGCCGAACGTGCCGCCCTTGATGAAGTACTTGACCAGCTTGAGCGCACTCGCGCCAAACATAACGGGAATAGCCAGGAAGAACGTAAACTTAGACGCCACCGAGCGCGTGCAGCCCAAAAGCAGGCCGCCGATGATGGTAGAACCGGAGCGAGACGTACCAGGCACCAGCGAAAGCACCTGGAAGCAGCCGATACCCAGCGCAGTCTTCCAGCTGAGGTCCTCGAGCGTGGCGATGGAACCAAAGTCCAGATTCTCGTCATCGTCCTCATCCTCAGCGGTAGCCGTGGGGGGCGCCGCAAAGTGCGCACCGGCGGGACGTCCACCCGACACCACAGCACGCGAACCAAACGAACCGGCAACGGCCATTTCCTCGCGCTTGCTCGCGCGCCAGTTCTCGATCACGATAAACAGCACGCCGTACACAATGAGCGCCAGCGCCACGACGGGAGCGTTGTAGAAATGCTCCTCCATCCAGTCGTTGAGCGGCAGGCCGATCGCCGCCGCAGGAATGCAACCGAGCACAATCTTGCCCCACAGCACCCAGGTGTCGCGACGGCCCTCCTTGCCCTTGCTGGGCGAGAACGGGTTGAGCTCGTGGAAAAACAGCACGCAGACGGCCAGAATGGCGCCGAGCTGAATCACGACCAGGAACATATTCCAGAACGTCTCGCTCACGTTCATCTTGACGAACTCGTCCACCAAGATCATGTGGCCCGTCGACGAAACGGGCAGCCATTCGGTGATGCCCTCGACCAGGCCCATGAAGGCAGATTTTAGAAGCTCGATAATATCCAAAGGGACCCCCTCGTTAGACACCCGCCGGTAGATGTTCTGCGGACGATGCGGGCGATGTCCCATTATCAACCGTTGGCGGTGCGACCGCGCCTACCCTTACCAAAAAACTCGCCCGTTCACAGAATTGCGAGCAGTTAAACCGAAATCCTTGGGTATAACTGCAACAAGATAAAGTGTCCGGCGGTCAACGCACCCGCGCCCGCCCGACGCACGAGCCCCGCGCCCGTGCGATAGACCAAGGAGGAAACCATGAACGAGGGTTACACCAAGGTATTTGTTTCACTCGACGGTACTGAGCAGCAGGATTTTGTGCTCGCACGCGCCATCAAGGTCGCCGCGAACAACGGCGCCAAGCTGATTATCGGCCACGTTATCGATTCCACGGCGCTCGAGAGCGCCGGCTCCTATCCGGTCGATTTGGTCAACGGTCTGGAGGAGGCCTTTAAGAACTCCATCGAAAAGCAGCTCGAAGAGGCCAAGGCCAATCCCGATATTCCCGAGGTCGAAGTCATGATTCGCGCCGGCCGTATTCGTGAGACGCTCAAAGACGAGATGCTCGACGTGGTCAAGCCCGACCTGGTGCTCTGTGGCGCCCGCGGCCTGTCCTCGATCAAGTATGCGCTGCTGGGTTCGATTTCGACGTTCCTGCTGCGCAATACGGACTGCGACATTTTGGTCGTGAAGTAGGTTCCTTCCCGTCGGCGCAAGGCCTGCGGGGTTATCACGCCGACGTCCTCGCCGCTTCGCGGCTGCGGGATGTCGGCTTAGATAACCCCTCCCGGCCTTGTGCCTTCGTCCCATACTTCAACGAGTTGGCTGATAAAAAATGGCGTGCCGCCCCGTTTGGGGCGGCACGTTTTTGTTATGAGAGATCCATTTGAGCCTCATAGTTATGTTCACGTTCGGAAACATAGCGCCAGTTGCCTTAGTTAAGTTCACGTTCGGGAACATAGCCGTCCGCACCGCAAGACGGCCCGGCTACTCAAAGTATTGGAACTTGTTCGTTGAGAAGGAAAACGTTACGACAAAGCCTTCGCCGGAGTCGGATGCTGCGGTGACGTCGATGCCCATCTTGGGGCACAGGCGCGCCACCAGGTAGAGGCCGATGCCCGTTGCGCGCTTGGTGGTGCGGCCGTTGTCGCCGGTAAAGCCCTTCTCGAACACGCGGGGCAGGTCGGCCGCGCTCACGCCGCAGCCGTTGTCCGCGACGGTGAGCTCGATGCGCTCGCTTGCCAGGCCCTCGTCCAGCAACGCACCCGAAAACACGATCTTCGCGCCGTCCTCGCACGCATATTTAATGCTGTTCTGAATGAGCTGACCCAGAATAAACTCGAGCCACTTCTCGTCGGTAAAGACCTCAAAGTCGAGATTCTCGCACACCGGCGCCACGTGCGCCGCGATAAGCTCGCGCGCGTTGGCCTTAATCGCGCCCGTCACCAGGGCCTTGAGATTCCAGCGGCGAATCAGGTAGTCGCGCTCCACGACTTCCGAGCGCGCGTAGTACAGCGCCTGGTCGATATAGCGCTCCACGCGAGCCAGCTCGCGGCCCAAATCGTCCACGCGCGACAGGTCGTCTTCGCTGCCGTCCAGGTTTTCAAGAATCAGATGGGCTGCCGCCAGGGGCAACTTGGCCTCGTGGACCCAGCTTTCGATATAGTCGCGATAGTCGTCGGTTTGACGTCGCCCTTCCGCTACCTCATCGCAAGCCGCCTTGCCCACGCGGCGCAGGACTTCGTATTCGAGCTCGCCTTCGGCATACGTCGGGCATTGCACCATCTCTTGCACCCACGCGGGGCTCTCCAGCTCCTCGGCCGCCCGCTCCAGCTGATGCAGGAAGCGGCGGCGGCGCACATACTCAATCACGATGCCCAGGATGCCAAAGATAAAGGACACGCCGACCGCCACGACCACGATAGATGCCGGGGCTCCGGCGACCGCCAGCACAAAGCAGCTCAGCAGCACGCCGCACGTCCACACGGCGACGGAAAGCAGCGCATCTTTGAAGAATTTGGCAAACGACATAGCCGACCCCTAGACCGAATAGCCCTGGCCGCGGTGCGTGGTCAAATACCCCTTGATGCCGATTTTTTCGAGCGTGGTACGCAGACGGTTGATGTTGACGGTGAGCGTGTTGTCGTCCACGAAGGCATCGGAGTCCCACAGGTCCTGCATAATGGCCGAGCGCGAAACGATCTTGCCCGCGCGGCTCAGAAGCAGCGAGAGGATACGCAGCTCGTTTTTGGTGAGCTCGGTGCTGTCGCCGGTTTGCGTGTTGGTGACCGCGGAGCGGGCGAGGTCGAGTTCCAGCCCCTTGTGGACGACCGTGCTGCGCTCGCCGGCAGTGGCGGTGCGTCGCAGCAGTGCGTTAATGCGCGCTACGAGCACGCGCGCGCTATAGGGCTTGGGAACAAAGTCGTCCGCGCCGAGCGTCATGGCCATGACCTCGTCGATCTCGGTCGTGCGCGAGGTAAGCACGATGATGGGAACCTCGGATTCGCGGCGAACCTCGTGGCAGATATGCTGGCCGTCCTTGACGGGAAGCGTGAGGTCGAGCAGCACAAGGTCGGGAGCGGCAGCGAGAATATCGCGCGAGACATGCTCGAACAATTCGCAGGCCTCGACCTCAAAACCTGCACGGACAAGGATGTCGGCAAGCTCGCGGCGAATGGGCTCGTCGTCCTCAACGATATAGATCAGCGCCATGGATTCCGCTCCCCCTCTTGTTGTCTTACAGCCATTATTGCCGCGAAACCGCCGGCACACGGCTCGCACGGCGGCAAGGTGACAGAACTGTTCGCGAACGAAAGCGTTCGGCTCGCCCTCGCTCGCAGCGGGCGCGGGGATCAAATGATTAAAAAATCCCCGTCCCAGAAAAATCATTTAGCGGCGGGCACGGAGCTTTTCGTAGCCGTCGGCAAAGAAGGCGACCGTCGCGGCATCGGACTCGGCGGCGTCAGCGTCGGCGGCGGGAACCACGCCATGCTCATCGCTCACCAGGAACAGGGCACCCTTGAGCTGCGCGGGAATGTCCACGCGAGCGACCGAGATGCCCTTGGTCTGGGCCAGCTGCTCGATGAGCGTCGCCGTGCCGCACAGGCACTCGTCCGCCGGCGCCACAAAGGCCAGCTCTCCGTCGTTGACTGCAGCGAGCAGCTCGGGCGCCACGCCGGTCTCGTCGGCCTCGGAGCGGGCCTCGGCAGAACGGGCACGCAGCGCCTTGGCCGACGTATCGGCTAGCGGCTCGTACTCCCCCACCGTCATGGCAGCGTTGCCGTTGATGTCGATCACCAGCATGAGTACGCCGTCGCGCGCAGTGTAATCGCCCTCGGCAAGTGACCACTCAACGTGCTGCTTGGCCCAGCTGAGCATGTTGTGGGTAAGCGGCTCGCCCTGCACCAAGCGCTCGGACAGCGCGCGGATGTGACGGTTGAGCATGGGCACCTTTTTGTTGGACATGCGCCAACGGCAGACAAGCGCGGGCTTGTCGAGCGTAAACTTCTCGACCGCCTCCTGATTGGCGCAAAAGTCCTCGTACGCACGCTGATCCTCGGCATTGCCAAACAGCTCGGCATCATCAATCTGGGGCATGGTCATACCTTTCGTGTTAGTCATTCCGTCCTCTTATACCAAAAAGACGGCCCTCCAAACGGAGCGGCCGTCTTTTGCAGAGATTATTTTGTCCCAGGGCGAAACTTAGTGCCTAAAGTGGCGGGCGCCCGTGAAGACCATAGCAATATTGTGCTCGTTGCAGGCCTGAATGCTCTCGTCGTCGCGCTTGGAGCCGCCGGGCTGGATGATGCAGGTCACGCCGTGTGCGGCAAGCACGTCGACGTTGTCGCGGAACGGGAAGAACGCGTCGCTTGCACAGGCAAAGCCGCCCTTCTCCACGCCCTCGCGCTCGCAGAAGTCCTCGGCGCGCTCGCAGGCAAGCAGCGCGGAGTCAACGCGGTTGGGCTGACCGGGGCCCATGCCAATGCCGGCCTTGCCCTTGGAGACCAGAATGGCGTTGGACTTAACGCCCTTGCAGACCTTCCAGGCAAACTCGAGCTCGGCCATCTCGGCGTCGGTAGGCTTGCGGTCGGTGGGGAACGTAAAGGTCGCGGGGTCCTCGGTCACGTGGTCGACCTCCTGCACCAGCATGCCGCCGTCGATGGAGCGCAGCTCCACCTGGGCGCCGTGGTCTACGCCGCCGGTAGCCAGCACGCGCAGGTTGGGGCGCTTGGCCATGCGCTCGAGCGCCTCGTCGGTGTAGCCCGGGGCGATGATAACCTCGACGAACTGCTTGTTCTGATCGGCAAAGTGCTCAACCAGCTCAAAGGGGACCTCGCGGTTGCAGGCGATGATGCCACCAAAGGCGCTCTTGGGATCGCAGGCAAAGGCACGGTCGTAGGCAGCCGTGATGTCCTCGGCAACGGCGGAACCGCAGGGGTTCTGATGCTTAAGGATCACGCAGGCAGGCTCGTCGAACTCGCGGACCAGGTTCCAGGCGGCATCGGCGTCCAGATAGTTGTTGTAGCTGAGCGGCTTGCCCTGGATCTGCTCGGAGCCCACGAGCGGGAACTGAGAGCTCGCGGTGTTCTCGCAGCCCTCGGCAAAGCGATAGACCGTGGCCTTTTGCTGCGGATTCTCGCCATAGCGCAGGTCGTCGACCTTCTCCAGCGAAATCTCGAGCTTGGCAGAGGTGTCCGCCACGTCGCTTGCCTGGGCGGCAAGCCAACGGGAGATAGCCGTGTCGTAGGCGGCGGTGGTCTGGTAGACCTTCACCTGCAGGCGGCGACGGGTGGAAAGCGTGGTGCAACCGCCGGTCTCGCGCATCTCGGCAAGGACGGCGTCGTAGTCAGCCGGGTCAGAGATGACGGTAACGCTCGCGGCGTTCTTAGCAGCGGAGCGCAGCATGGAGGGGCCACCGATGTCGATGTGCTCGATGGCATCCGCAAAGGTGACCTCGGGGTTGGCAACGGTCTTCTCGAACTCGTACAGGTTGACGACGACCAGGTCGATCAGCTTAATGCCGTGCTGAGCGGCTTCCTGCATGTGCTGCTCGGAGTCGCGACGGGCAAGCAGCGCGCCGTGAACCTTGGGATGCAGCGTCTTGACGCGGCCGTCCATCATCTCGGGATAGCCCGTAAACTCCTCGATGGGGGTTACGGGAACGCCCGCGTCCTCGATGGCACGAGCCGTGCCGCCCGTAGAGATGATCTCGACGCCAAAGTCGTCAACCAGCGTCCGTGCGAAATCGACGACGCCCGTCTTATCGGTAACCGAGATCAACGCGCGTGCGATCTTCACATCAGATCCCATGCAGTCCTCCTGTCTGGTACGCCGCCGTGCTCTGTGAGTCGGTGATACGTCGATCTGCAGCGCTCGCGCAGCGGCATTGAAAATACTGATTCAATGTAGCGCATCGAGCGCGACGTTGCACCCCGCAACGCACGGCTGTGCAGAAAAAGCTTGCGAGCGGGGGGGTGGACACGGCATCGGGCACGGTGAGTTCATGGAACACAGGGGCACCATAATTAGATGCCAATAGCGTGGTAGAACTGTGCTCGATATGTATCCGCAGAAGAAAGAGGCACCATGGTCTCGCGGGTTCTCTACCGACCGTTTGATACCGAAGATTTCGACGCCATCGCGCTGATTCTGCAGCAGCTTTGGCATAACAATTCGGATAACGATGAGTACAACCACCTTGAGGCCGCATGCGACCTCGCCTATTGCCTTTCGTCATCGACGTTTTCGCAGGTCGCCGTCATCGACGGTCAGGCGCGTGGCATTGCGCTCGCGCGTGCGGGACAGAGCTCCGGCGCCACCGTCAAGGAACATTGGATGGATACCGAACGCGCGCTGCTTTCGCAGATGCGCGAGCTGGAGCCCGATGCCTGCACCGAGCATCTCTCGTTTGTGCGCACAACCATCCGAACCAACAACCGCCTGCTCGAGAGCAGCCCGTTGCCGCACGACAACGAGGTCACACTGCTTGCCGTTGATCGCGAAGTCCACGGCCTGGGCGTTGGCTCGGTGTTGCTCGATGCCGCCGTCTCGTACCTTTCCTCGCGCGGGGCGACAAGGGCGCACCTGTACACCGACTCCAACTGCTCGTGGAAGTTCTACGAACTGCACGGCTTTAAGCGCACCGCCACGCACCGCGCCAACCGCGAAGAGCGCCGCCACGCCATGCCGCGCGAAAGCTTCCTCTACGAGCTGGACCTAACCGTCTAGCCCAGCAGCCACACCTAGTCATTTAAGAACGTCCCCAATGACTGATCCCCAACGACTGGTCATTTAAGTCTGTCCCCAATGAGTAGCCTAGCATCGCCTTATAGGGGGTCTGCAAATAGCCGTGGGCAAAAAACATCAAATATGAGTACTGTTACCTTTTTAGTAGCAGCGATTTAGGGCATTTTGAGGCTTTTAGACACGGCGGTCAGCCGGGCGAGCTGACGTATTTCCTCAAATGTTCAATAAAATTGACTCTTAACGAGAAATACTCTCATTAGGAGCCAACTATTTAGCGCAAATAAATGTGACCGTTGCGGCAACAGTACTCATTTTTGGCATTTTTTGCCCACTGCCCCTTTTGAGGGGGCCAAAAGGGGCAAGATCGGCCCATTTTGGCGCATAAAAAGGGGATGGACTTTCCCCGACGACTGCCGAGAAGAGCCCATCCCATAGCTTACGACCGTTAGAACGTTCCGCCGCCGCCTCCGCCGACGCCGCCGCCTCCGCCGCCCGAGAAGCCGCCGCCTCCGCCGCCACCCGAGCTGTCGGAGCTCGACGCGAGCTCACGGATGCTCTCATGATACACGCCGTCGAACGAATCCATCGGCGACTCGTTGCCGTAATGATGGTAGTACCACCAGTAGCAGGGGTAATTGTCGTAGAAACCGTCGGCCTCGCGCACCTCGGGCGGCACGGCCTCGGCAAGCTGACGCAGGACTTCCTTCGAAACGCCCAGCGCCGCACCCATCACCAGAAGCTTATTCCACAGGACCAGATCGCCGGGGACGGCTTCCTTTAGGCGCGTGAAGTCCTCGAGCCAATGCTTAAGCGCCTTGCAGCGAGCCGCCACCTCGGCGCCCTCCGGCGTAAAGCGGCGGAACGTAAGGCCCACGCCAATACCCACCAGCACAATCGGCACCGAGATAACCGCGGCGATAATGTTCGCCTGTGCGCCGTCGGTAAAGAAGATAGACCCCACGGGGATAAAGGCGACCAAGATGCCGAGAACCAGGCCAAACACCATTGCAACGATGCCGTCCGAGGCAACGTACTCGCTATCGGCCAGCTTGCCCTTAACGGTGTTCTGATAGTCCTCGAGCTTGTCGCCCACGGGCGTAGCGTGCTGCTTAACGTAGTGCTGCAGCTCGTCAAACGTGCGCGAGCGATCACCGTTCTCGTCGGGCTTAGCACCGGCAAAGAAGACCTTGAGCACCATGTGGTCAATGCCCTTGGCCGACTTCCAGCCCGCATCACTCACCGTCACGCGATACGTCTGTTCTTCTTTTTCGCGCCCCAACAGACCCTTCTTGGCCTTGGTCACGGTCGCCTGCTCCAGCTTGATCACACGGTCGTCGGTGAGCTTCATGAGCGTGGCGATATATGCTTGGTCGGGCACCTCGTTCCAGCTCATGAGGGCCGAAAGCACGGCGGGATGGTCGGCGGAGGGCACGTCACGGAAGTATTCGTCTTGGAAAAGCGGCTTTGGCTTGCGACGACGCAGCTTGAGCACGACGATTACGCCGGTAAAGGTCACCGCCGCGACAACGCTTACCACGGCAAGCGTATTTGCGATCATGCGGGCGTGGGCGCGGCGGGCGTTGGCCTCCTCGGCCCACGCCTTCTCCTCCCTCAGGATTGTCGGCATGCGCTCCTCGCTCGAGGCGGATAGTCCTGGCACCCAGTCGCTGGGGAAGGCGATACGCGCCTCGGCAAACTCGCCCTCGTGCACGCACGGAATGGTGTAGGTGACCATGGGTTTGTCCGCGTCGAGCGATACGTCGCCCGTCAGCGGGCCGTGGCCCCACGCACGGAAGTTGTCGCCCTTGCTCGCCGGCGTCCCGATGGCACTGTCCGCGAAGTAAACTTCCATCTCGACGTCGTCGGAATTCGCAGACCAGCCGTCACCCACAAATTTCCAGTAGAGCTCGGCGGTATCGGCCCAGTTCATAACCGCACCGGTCATGGTGTAGCTCACGTAATAGATCGCGCTGTCGCCGCTCTCGTGGGGGCTGAAAACCTTGATCCTTACGCTGCCGTCGGACTGTTCAACCGTATAGACACCGTTGTCGCCTTTGTTTGCGCTGTCGACCTTGTTAAACGCGGCGTTGTCTTCCTCGACGCTCAGCACATCAACGTTCACCGAGCCGCCCTGCTGGTTGGTGCCCGTGTTGATATCCCAGTACACGCCGTTGATGTCGTCGTCGAAATCAAACTGGCGTCCCTCGACAACAGTCAGCGATCCGTCGGCCTCGACCGTGGCGCTGATATAGGTTTGGGTCATGGAATAGCCGTCGGCGCGCGCGACGGCGGGCAACAGCAACAGCGCGCACGCGACGAGTGCGCACATGGAAGCAAACCGCGCAAACAGGCAGCGCTGCCGACAGGCATTGGCAACGGGGGCGTTCATAGGCACATCCTTTGTCTGTATAACCAACAGCGTCATTGTCCCACGTTTGCGTGCGCACAGGACGAATATCTCGGCAACCGGAGCGTCAGACAGGACAAAAGTCACCCTCCCCCGCACCCGGCAGTTAGGGACGTTCCTTATCTGCCGGCATCTTGGGACACCCCTTGCCATGGCTCGTGCCAGCAGCAGGCGCCGCTTCACAGCTCCGTCACAGGTGTAGCGGCTTTGTGTTGCCGCTAAATACGCTGATTGAGCCTGCGGGCGAAGGGCATAAAGCAGTTGAGCGAAAACGGTTTGCCCCTTTCCCGTTCGCTCGAGGATCATGTCCCCCTTTTCCGCGGAAACCCCGGCAGTTGCGAAGAGCTGCCGGGGTTTCTGTCGTGTATAAGGCCGAGTCGGTGTGCAGCGGTCGAAGCATTGAGTCGCAGACTCACCGCGCACAATGCGCAGCGTCGCCAACTTGCGAGCCACGGCAGCGCCTTCCCTACCGCGCCCCGCGCTATACTCATCCGCATGGATATCAAAGCACGCAACATATCAACGCCCGCCGCGGACGCGCCAACGACGCCGTTCACCCCCGTTCCCGCGCCCGTCGTGGGCCGCTTTGCCCCGTCGCCCTCGGGCCGCATGCACCTGGGCAACGTGTTCAGCTGCCTGT
>CATYVH010000012.1 GCA_958413765.1 uncultured Collinsella sp. | reverse complement strand
CGTATCTTTCCAAACAGCAAAGCGGGCAGGGTGCCCGCGAGTCGCATGTATGAAAGGAAGATCATGCTCGATCAGGCTTATTCTCGTCGTCAGTTCCTCGGCCTCGCTGGTGGTCTCGCCAGCATCGTCGGTCTCGGCCTCGTTGGTTGCGGCGGCTCCGGCGCATCCGACGCCGCCGACAAGGGTAGCGCTGCTGCTGCCGAGTCCGTCTCCGGCGAGGTGACCTACGACGGCGCCTCTTCGTTCCAGGCTCTCGTCGAGGCTGCTGCCGAGAAGTTCATGGACGCCAACCCCGACGTCTCCGTCTCCGGTTCGGGCAACGGTTCGGGCAAGGGCCTGACCGCTGTCGCCGCCGGCACCGTCACCATCGGTAACTCCGACGTCTTCGCCGAGACCAAGCTCGAGGCCGACCAGGTCAAGAACCTCGTCGACCACGAGGTCGCCGTCGTGGGCATGGGCCCTGTCGTCTCCAAGAACGTCAAGGTCGACGACCTGTCCCTCGAGCAGCTCAAGGGCATCTTCTCCGGCCAGATCACCAACTGGAAGGAGGTCGGCGGCGACGATGCCACCATCGTCGTCCTCAACCGCAAGGCTGGCTCCGGCACCCGCGCCACCTTCGAGGCCGCCGTCTTTGGCGACGAGGCTGTCGACTTTAAGGGCGACGCCGAGCTCGACAAGTCCGGCGACGTCCAGACTCAGATCGCCAGCACCGACAACGCCATCTCCTACCTCGACTTCTCGCACTTCGATGACTCCAAGTTCAACGCCATCAAGGTCGAGGGCGTCGAGCCCAAGAGCGCAAACGTCACCGACGACTCCTTCAAGATCTGGGCTACCGAGCACATGTACTGCGCAAAGGACGCCGACGAGGCCACCAAGGCCTTCCTGGAGTTCATGCTCTCCGACGACGTCCAGGGCAAGCTCGTCGAGGAGCAGGGCTTCATTCCCGTCTCTGCCATGAAGGTCGTCAAGGACGCCAGCGGCAAGGTCTCCTCTAAATAAGTAACCGCCCCGGAAAGGTTTGCAATGGCAAAACAGCTGCCAAAGCGCGACCTTGAGAACGTGGGCCTGGGCGTCACGGGTGCGTGCGTAGCGCTCGTGACGCTTGTCGTTGCCGCGCTCATCTTTATGGTCGCCCAAAAGGGCCTCTCGGCTTTTGTCAAGGACGGCGTCTCGGTCGTCGAGTTCTTTGCCGGCACCAAGTGGGACCTGGCCAACACAGCCGAAAACGGCCTGCCTTATACCGGCGCCCTGCCCCTGATCGTCACCTCGTTTGCGGTCATGGTGCTCTCCACGCTTATCGCGCTGCCCATCGCCATCGGCTCTGCCATCTTTGCGGTCGAGATCCAGCCTAAGTTTGGTTCCAAGATCTTTCAGCCGCTTATTGAGCTTTTGACCGGCATTCCCTCGGTCGTCTTTGGCCTGATCGGCTTTCACGTGGTCGTCGGCCTTATGAAGAGCGTTTTCCACGTGAGCACAGGCCTGGGCATCTTGCCCGGCGCCATCGTGCTGGCCGTCATGATTCTGCCGACGATGACCACGCTTTCGGTCGATGGCCTGCGCGCCGTGCCCGATAGCTACCGCCAGGGTTCGCTCGCGCTGGGCTACACCCGCTGGCAGACCATCTGGCACGTGGTGCTCAAGTCCGCCATGCCGTCGCTCATGACCGCGGTCATCCTTGGCATGACCCGCGCCTTTGGCGAAACGCTCGCCGTGCGCATGGTTATCGGCGGCATCGAGGCCATGCCGACGTCGCTGCTGTCGCCTGCCTCGACCATTACCACCACGCTCACCACGTCCATGGCGGTCTATGCCGAGGGCTCGGCCCAGGACGACGTTCTGTGGGCGCTCGGTCTGCTGCTGATGGGCATGAGCCTCATCTTTATCCTGATCATCCATCTCATTGGCCGCAAGGGGGCGAAGGCTCGTGGCTAGCACGCGTATCCACATCGACGAGGCGAGACTCGGGCGTGTCCAAAAGCAGGACCGCATCGCCACGGGCGTGCTGACGGCGATTGTCGCCATCGTCATGCTTATCGTCGTCTCCATGGTGGCCTACATCCTGTTCGAGGGTATCTCGACGCTGTTCCAGCCGGGCTTTCTCACGCAGCCCGCACGCGCCAACGGAACGCAGGGCGGCGTGCTCTACCAGCTGTTCGACTCGTTCTATCTGCTGCTGATCACCCTGGTCATCTCGGTGCCCATCAGTCTGGGCGGCGCGGTCTTTTTGGTTGAGTACGCGCCCGATGGGCCCATCCGCGACATCGCCTCCACCGCCATCGAAACGCTGTCCTCGCTGCCCTCCATTGTCGTGGGCATGTTCGGCTTTCTGGTGTTCTCGGTGCAGCTGGGCTGGAAGTACTCCATCATCTCCGGCGCCGTCGCGCTCACCATGTTCAACATCCCCATCCTGGTGCGCGTGATCCAGCAGGCACTCGAGGACGTGCCGCAAGCCCAGCGCGATGCGTGCCTGGCCATGGGACTCACCCGCTGGGAGGCCACGCTGCACATTCTGATTCCCGAGGCCATGCCCGCCATCGTGACCGGCATCGTGCTTTCGGCCGGCCGTGTCTTTGGCGAGGCCGCGGCGCTGCTCTTTACCTCGGGCATGAGCTCGCCGGTTCGCCTGAACTTCTTGAGCTTTAACCTGTCGAGCCCCACCTGCGCCTGGAACGTGTTCCGTCCCGGCGAGTCGCTGGCCGTGCACATCTACAAGATCTATGGCGAGGGCAGCCCCGAGGCCCAGCAGATCGTCTGGGGCACCGCGGCACTGCTGATGATTTGCGTGCTGCTGTTTAACGTAGTCGCCCGTATCGTGGGCAAGCAACTGGCAAGGAGGATGACGGCCGAATGAGCGAGATGAATGCGACGCCCGCAACCGATGCGGCCACGTCCGAGACCCAGGACTTTCTGTCGAGTGTGGGGGAGAGCGAGAAGCACGTGCGCGTGAGCGGCAAGGCCGTGAGCGACGAGGTCGTGCTCTCCACCAAGGACGTCAACGTGTACTATGGCGATCACCATGCGCTGCACGACACGTCGCTCGACTTCCACAAGGGTGAGATCACGGCGCTCATCGGGCCTTCGGGCTGCGGCAAGTCGACCTTCTTGCGCAGCCTCAACCTGATGAATCGCGAGATTCGCGGCTGCCGCGTGGAGGGCGAGATCAGCTACCGCGGACGCAACGTGAACACCAAGACCGAGAATACCTACGAGCTGCGCCGGTCCATTGGCATGGTGTTTCAGCAGCCCAACCCCTTCCGCAAGTCCATTCGAGACAACATCACGTTTGCGCCCAAGCGCCACGGCATCACCGACCGCGACGAGCTCGATCGCATGGTCGAGGAAAGCCTGCGCGGTGCGGCCCTGTGGGACGAGGTCAAGGACAAGCTCGACAAGAGCGCCTACGCGCTTTCGGGCGGTCAGCAGCAGCGTTTGTGCATCGCGCGCACGCTGGCACTCAACCCCGACGTAATCCTGTTTGACGAGCCCTGCTCGGCGCTCGACCCCATCTCGACGCTGGCGATCGAGGACCTCATGTCGTCGATCGTGGCCGACCGCGCCATCGTCATCGTGACGCACAACATGGAGCAGGCGTCGCGCGTGTCCAACCGCACGGCGTTTTTCTACATGGGCGATATGGTCGAGTACGACGAGACCGACGAGATTTTCCAACGGCCCAAGGATAAGCGGCTGAATGATTACCTCACCGGCATGTTCTCCTAGTCCGGGACATGCTTGAGGCCCGCGGCGGCCACGGTTGCCGCGGGGCTGATTGGAGAGGCGGGTCATCTCTTGCGGGAGATGGCCCGCCTTTTTGCGTCGCGTGCTGGTGCGCTTGCCCAAAACCACCACAAAGGTGCCTGTCCCCTTTGTGGTGGTTTTCGCTATCATGGACAACGTTGAATTTCTACGAAGGAGCAGGGCATATGGCGATTCTTTTGGGATGCGATTCCGTCAGCCTAGAGTTTCCCACCAAGCATATTTTCGATAGCGTTACGCTCGGCGTGGGCGAGGGCGACCGTATTGGTATTGTCGGTAAAAACGGCGACGGTAAGTCGACGCTGCTGAGCGTGCTCGCCGGCACGTTGGAGCCCGACGACGGCCGCGTGACGCACCGCCGCGACACGACGATTGGATTGCTCGGCCAAAAGGATAACCTGGTCGATACCGACACCGTGCATCATGCCGTCGTGGGCGACACGCCCGAGTATGAGTGGGCGTCGAGTCCGCGTACGCGCCAGATCCTCGCCGGCCTCATCAGCGATGTACCCTGGGAGGGCATGGTGGGCGAGCTCTCGGGCGGTCAGCGCCGTCGCGTGGACCTCGCGCGCCTGCTGATCGGCGACTACGACGTGCTCATGCTCGACGAGCCCACCAACCACCTGGACATGCGCACCATCAACTGGCTTGCGCGTCACTTAAAGGCCCGCTGGCAGCGCGGCCAGGGCGCCATGCTCGTGGTCACGCACGACCGCTGGTTCTTGGACGAGGTCTGCACCAGCATGTGGGAGGTCCACGACGGCCAGGTAGATCCCTTCGAGGGCGGCTACTCGGCATATATCCTGCAGCGCGTGGAGCGCGACCGCATGGCCGCCGTTACCGAGGAGCGCCGTCGCAACATGGCGCGCAAGGAGCTCGCGTGGCTGAGCCGCGGCGCCCAGGCGCGTTCCACCAAGCCCAAGTTTCGCGTTGAGGCTGCTCGCGAGCTGATCGCCGACGTACCGCCCGTGCGTGACGAGCTGGAGCTCAAGCGCCTTGCCGTGAGCCGCCTAGGCAAGCAGGTCATCGATGTCATCGACGTGGATGCCGGCTATGCGGATACCGATGGTGCGCCCAAGCAGGTGCTCACCGATGTGACCTGGCTCATCGGCGCGGGCGACCGCTATGGTCTTTTGGGCGAGAACGGCGCCGGCAAGTCGACCTTGCTCGACGTGATCCAGGGCAAGATTGAGCCCACGCGCGGCCGTGTGAAGATTGGCCAGACGGTGCGCTTTGGCGTTCTGTCGCAGCAGCTCGAGGAACTCGAGCCCTACATGGGTGACACGATCCGCGAGGTGCTCGGCAACTATAAGAAGTACTACGTCATCGACGGCAAGGAGACTTCGCCCGAGAAGCTTTGCGAGCGCCTGGGCTTTACGACGCAGCAGCTCTGGAGCCGCATCGGCGATCTTTCGGGCGGCCAGCGCCGTCGCCTGTCGCTGCTGCTGACGATCCTGGACGAGCCCAACGTGCTCATCCTGGACGAGCCCGGCAACGACCTGGATACCGACATGCTGGCGATTGTCGAGGACTTGCTGGACGGCTGGCCCGGCACGCTGATCCTGGTGACGCACGACCGCTTCTTGATGGAGCGCGTGACCGACCAGCAGTGGGCACTGCTCGACGGTCACCTGACGCATATGCCCGGCGGCGTGGACCAGTACCTGCGCCTGTGCAACGCCACGGCCGAGGGCGAGCCCGTGGGCGCACCGAGTGCCAAGACCGGCACGTTCGACACCGGCGCCGCAGCGGTTGCGGCCGAAAAGCCCAAGACGAGCGGGCAGCCCAACGGTCTTTCCAACGCCGAGCGCCAGAAGCTCCGCCGCGAGGTGAGCTCGCTCGAGCGCAAGATGGAGACGCAGCGCGCTCGCGTGGAGGAGGCCGAGGCTGCGATGGCGCAGGTCGACCCCACCAATTACACGGCGCTGGGCGAGCAGCAGGCAAAGATCGACGAGGCCCACGCCGCCATGGACGAGTTGGAGATGGCGTGGCTCGAGGCGAGCGAGAAGCTCGAGGGCGAGGAGTAGGCGAGGATGATCAAGGCCGCGTTTTTCGATATCGACGGCACGTTGCTGAGCTTTAAGACCCATCGGATTCCGGCGTCGGCGCAGCAGGTGCTCGACAGCTTTCATGAGCAGGGGATTGCGTGCGTGATCGCCACGGGTCGCCCGACCTATCAGATGCCCGATTGGCTGTTCGATCTTGGTTGGGATGCGTACATTACGCTTTCGGGCCAGCACTGCTTTGATGCCGAGGGGGTTTACCGCAGCTGCCCGATCGATCCGGACGACGTCGCGGTGATCGTGGACCAGGTGGCCGAGGGGCGCTACGACTCGCTGTGCATGCAGGGCGAGAACTCGTTTGTGAACCGCCTGTCCGAGCGCGTGGTGACGGCCGGGAGCAACGCGGGGATTGTCTACCACGAGAAGCCGTTTGAGCACGCCTTTGACGCGCCAGTCTACCAGTTCTGCGCCTTTGTGGACCCGGCCGACGAGCATATCGTGACTGATGCGGTGTCGCATTCGCTCACTACACGCTGGTGCGACCTGTTCTGCGACATTATTCCCGCTAACGGCGGCAAGGACCTGGGCGTGGCGGCGACGCTCGAGCGGCTTGGTATCGACGCGAGCGAGGCGATTGCCTTTGGCGACGGCGAGAACGACCTGTCGATGTTTGCCGCCGTGGGCACGAGCGTGGCCATGGGCAACGCGCAGGATACCGTGAAGGCCGCGGCGACCTACGTAACGACCGCCGTGGATGACGACGGCATCTACAACGCCGCGAAGCACTTTGGCCTCGTGTAGCTGCGACCCGGCACTTGGGGACGCTCCTTATCTGCCGGCAGCTGGGGACACTCCTTGCGGGGCGTTCCCATTTTGTTTTCATCTCGCACGTTTTGTGAAACGCGGCTAACTTTTTGGTCAATGCAGTAAGACATGGTCAACTTTTGCGGTAAAGTAAGCCAAGGAAAGTATCCAAAGGCTAACTAGAAGCCATCGCGAAAGGCGGCCCATGGCCCTGCGTGAATCCGGAGAAGACTATCTCGAATCGATCTACGTTCTATCGGAACGTCAGGGCATCGTGCGCTCGATCGACGTTGCGGAGTACCTCGGCGTAACCAAGGCGAGCGTTTCCAAGGCCATGGCGACGTTGGAAAGCAACGGCTATGTCGAAATGGGCAAGCGCGACGTTCATCTGACGGAGCGTGGTCTGGAGGTCGCTCGCCAAATGTGGGAGCGTCACTGCTTTTTCGTGGGGCTGCTGGAGGATGCGGGTGTTTCGGCTGAGGTCGCGTCGCAAGAGGGCTGCCACATGGAGCACTGCCTGAGCGAGGAAAGCTTCGAGAAGTTGAGGGCGATGCTGGGACGGGGCAGCGACCGGGACCAGTAGCCCCGCCAACCAAGTCCAACTCAGACAAGGAACCCCGCCAGCAAGCGATGCCCAAGAACCGCCAGCAACGTTACCGCAGGCCGGGACCGGGCTTGGTTTTTGAAAACACTCCGCAGACCAGAAGCGCCCCCGTTCGTAGCTCCGAAGGAGCAGAACGGGGGCGCTTCATTGGTCGAGGACGTTTTCAAAACCAAGCCCGGTCCCGGCCGGAGGGACCACAGGCGCTACAGGTTCTTGACACCCATCGCGCGCATGGCGTTCAGGATGGCGATGATCGCCACGCCTACGTCGCCAAAGACGGCAAGCCACATATTGGCGATACCCAGCGCTGCCAGCACAAGGATCAGCAGCTTAATGCCCAGCGCAAAGATTATGTTCTGCCAAACAATCGACATGGTCTTGCGCGCCACGCGGATCGCGCGGGAAATGTTGGACGGCTTGTCGTCCATCAGCACCACGTCGGCGGCCTCGATCGCGGCGTCGGAGCCCATGGCGCCCATGGCAATGCCCACATCGGCGCGCGTAAGCACAGGAGCGTCGTTGATACCGTCGCCGACAAAGGCGAGCTTGCCCTTGCCACTTTCGGCCGCGAGTAGCGCCTCAACGCGCTCGACCTTGTCGCCCGGCAGGAGCTGCGCGTGGAACTCGTCGAGACCGAGTTGCTTGGCCACAGACGCTGCAACCTCCTCGCGGTCGCCCGTGAGCATGACGGTGCGGTTGATACCGGCGGCATGCAGGTCGCGAATCGTTTGCTCCGCATCGGCCTTAACGGTGTCTGCAATCACGATGTGGCCGGCGTACACGCCGTCAACGAGCACGTGGAGGATCGTGCCGACAACCTCACAGTCCGGTGCTTCAACGCCGGCCGCGGCGAGCATCTTGGCGTTGCCAACGACGACGTGCTTGCCGTCGATGGTTGCCGTCACGCCGTGGCCCGCGTCGTTGGCGGAGTCGCTCACGCGCTTGGGGTCGACCTCGCCCTGGTAGGCGTCGCGCACGGACTGCGCGATGGGGTGATCGAAGAACGACTCAGCAAGGGCTGCGACTTCGAGCAGCGACTGCTCGGTATAGCCAGCCTCGGGGTGCACCGCGACGACTGAGAACGTGCCGTTGGTGAGGGTGCCCGTTTTGTCGAAGACGATGGTGTCCACGTCGGCGAGCGTCTCGAGGTAGTTGGAGCCCTTGATGAGAACGCCCAGCTTGGACGCGCCGCCGATGCCGCCAAAGAAACTCAACGGTACGCTGATCACGAGGGCGCACGGGCAGCTGACGACCAGGAAGGTCAGGCCGCGCAGGATCCAATCGGACCAAGCGCCAGTCACCAGGCCGCCGCCAAGCGCGAGCACCGCGGCAGCGCCAGTGACGGCGGGGGTGTAGACGCGGGCAAAGCGCGTGATGAAGTTCTCGGTGCGCGCCTTCTTTTCGCTGGCATTCTCCACGAGCTCCAGAACACGCGCGACGGTTGACTCGCCAAAGGGCTTGGTGGTGCGCACGTGGATGAGGCCCGTCATGTTGATGCAGCCGCTGATGATATCGTCGCCGGTCTTGGCGGGGCGGGGGACTGACTCGCCCGTGAGCGCGGCGGTGTCGAGCTGGGTTTCGCCCTCGACGATGACGCCGTCGATAGGCACGCGCTCGCCGGGCTTGACCACGATCACGGTGCCGACGGCGATGTCATCGGGAAAGACCTGTTCGAGTGTGCCGTCGGCTTGCTCGACGTTAGCGTAGTCGGGCGCGATGTCCATCATGGCACTGATCGACTTGCGGCTCTTGCCCACGGCGTATGCCTGGAACAACTCGCCGACCTGGTAGAACAGCATGACGGCGGCGCCTTCGGCCATGTGCGGGTCGGTGTCGGGGAAGAGCACCATGGCAAACGCGCCGATGGTCGCGACGGCCATGAGGAAGCTCTCGTCGAAGGCCTTGCCGCGGCGGATGTTATTGAATGCCTTTTGCAGTACGTCGTAGCCGGCAATCAAAAACGGCACGAGGAACAGCGCGAAGCTGGCGTAGATGTTGCCGGGCTCCCCAAATGCGATAGTGAGGGCGCCGAGCTCGTCGAGGGCATAAACAACGGCAAAAATGCCCAGTGCTACCAGGATGCGGTTGCGCTTGTGCTCAAGGGACTCTTTCTTCTTGCGCTTCTTCTTTTTCTTTTTGGGGTCGGCGGCTGCCATGATTCAAACCTCCCATTTGAGTGTATGAACACTTGCTCATATAATTTCGCGAGCAAAGGCCGCGGCAAGCGCGGCCTTACAGGTCAACGTGTGCGCGGGTTAGAGAATGATCTCGCAGTCCGGCTCGGCGTCGGCGGTGAACTCAACGACGCGGTCCAGGACCTCGTCGAACTTGGCGTCGTCGGCCTCGAGCGTCAGCTTCTGGGTCATAAAGTTGACCGAAACGGACTTGACGCCATCGAGCTTAGCCAGCTCGTCCTGAAGTTCACGCGCGCAGTTGGCGCAATCGATCTCGTCGAGCTTAAACTGCTTTTTCATGGTGGGTTCCTTTCCCTGTGTTAGCGGTCTGGGTGCCGGCCGCGCTGATACCGTGGGTGATTGCTATTCGCAGATATGGCTCATGCCCTGGTTAAGCATGGTATAGACATGATCGTCAGCGAGCGAGTAGAGAATGTTGCGGCCGTCGCGGCGGAACTTGACCAGGTGCGACTGCTTAAGCGTGCGCAGCTGGTGCGACACCGCAGACTGCGAGGTCGCGGTCGCTTCGGCGATGTCAGCCACGCAGAGCTCGCGGCCCATGAGGGCATAGAGAATCTTGATGCGCGTGGTGTCGCTGAAGACCTTGAACAGGTCGGCAAGGTCGTAGAGAAGCTCCTCGTCGGGAAGGTCCTCGGGCGAGCAGGTGGTGGGGACGATCGGCTCGGTGGCCTCGATGCCAGTCTTTGTTTCATCAGCGTGGCTGCTCATTGCAATATCCTTTCATATGAACATGCGCTCATATAACTTACTTCCGATTATATGAGCGCATGTTCATATGTCAATGACGTTCAGGTAATTCGTCGCACAAAATGATGGGGAATAGTGGACGAGATTCCGGACTGAGCGGTTTTGATAGCCGATGCCGGGGTGAGTGCCCCCGCGCCGTGCAAAAATTGGAGTATTCTGCAACTATAGGGGGTCCGTTAATCTATTCCAGGCCAAATAAAGCCGCTCAAGAGTTATCCAAGGGCGGTAAACAGACAAGGTCTTCCTCAAATGTTGCCTAACGTTCCCGTTCGATAGCGTTTTTGTTTCTCATTTGGATTAACTTGTGGGTGCTGGAGGGCCGACCCTGCTGAATACTCGCAATTTTGCACATCGCTAGGGTACCCACCTTGTTAGTCGGTCTAGCTTCCGGCCCCGAAGATTCTGCCCTCGGGCGCGAGGCTGCTTATTTGGGCAAATGATGGGCTGTCGGATTCGACAGTCTGCATGTCATCGATTGCCGGAACTTCATTTATTGTCGGGTCATCCAGCGCGATACCTTCGAGTGTTGCTTTTTCGAGGTCGATTCGTTGACGATCTTCGGAATCCTGGCGAAGCTGCTTCTGAATTCGCTTTTTCTCTTCTATAAACCTTCTGAGCACAAACTGTCTCAGGTCCTCTTGCATGATTTGAAAGTCTTTTGGCAGACGCGAGGGGCGTATGCCCTCTTTCCGTTGGATCGCCTCCATGACCCTAACGAAAGCGCTGGCATGCATAAAGGAATAACGACTGACGGTGATGATTCCGTATCCCATGGACGCAAGCGCATTCTTGCGCTCCTCATCGATGGCGCGGTCTTCTTCCGCGTCATGATAAAACCCGTTGTATTCAATGTCTGTGCGAGATTTCTTTAGATACGCATCCATAAAGAACTTTTTGCGTCTCGTGAGATTCTTTGCGGCAGCGGTGACCTGCACCTCGCAATCGGTCTCAATTCCCTTAATACCAAGCCCTCCTTCGCTTTTAGGCAGCGTTAGCATCATGACAAAGGCCGTTTCCATAGGAGACCGGCATCCGTCGCGCACACATTGAATCGCCTTTCGGGCAAGGGCCAGACCGTCGCATCTGGTAATGGAATTAAAGAACTGTTTTAACCTTTCGGTCGAGGTGAGCGCGAAACGCTCGTTATACGAGGTGGAAGAGCCGGTTCCAAGGGAGTAAGCGCCGCACAATTCAAAGTAGTACTCCACCAGTTCGCGAAAAGGGAGATAGGTGGCGGCCTGAAGTGCGCAAAGCTCAACGCCAACAATGAAGATGCCATCTTTGAGCTCTATAAAGCGTGAGCTCGAGAATCGTTTTGACGAAACGTGGCATTGACAGTTCATTGCATAGCGCGCATTCCTGCGATCAAACACCATTACTTCGAGGCAATCATTTGCGTCAAGGGAAACATCGTGTTTGGTGAGCCATTCTGCGGCTGCGTCAAGGAGCGTTCCGGTGGGACATGATCCGTAAATCGCGGCAGGGTTACAGGGCTCGGTGTCTTTCGTAGACGCCGAATGCGCGGCCTGGTAGACCGCTTTTGCAGTGGTATGTGACAATACGATACTCATGGTATATATCGTGTCAGCTAATGCCGTGCTGATGGCGCTGAGTGGGAAAGTCGTTTTAGGGGCCTAACCAAATGCTGTCCAAAAGCTTGACGCAATTATGGGTTGGCATGCCTAAAATCAATGTTATCGCAGCTTAGCTATAGCATATAAAAACTCAATTGCTGCACATTTGATATCGATGCATCACCATCCGACAACGAATTACGTGTCGGGAATTGGCCGAAATCGTTCAAAATGAGGGTTCAGAATTTGTGATGGCAGATCTATCTGTGGAACGTAGGGCGGCCCCGCTGCGGTGTTTCCCGCTGCGAGGCCGCTCGTGAGCAAGTAGTGTTTGTCGCAGGCGTTGCTATTTCGCAAACAGGTTCTTGAGGTTGAACTCGGCCTGTACCGTGCGGAGCATGAGGTCGGTGTCGTCCAGACCCAGATGCTGCTCGTTGGCGTCGGGCGCGAGGGTGCCGCGACGGCGTGCCCAGTTCTCGAGCGCGGCGGGGGCGGACTCGCGGGGGAGCGAGCGCGCGTCGGCGTCCAGGCTGCGGCAGATCTGGCGCGAGTCGATGACGATGATCTTACCCGCGCGGCGTGCCTCGGCGTAACCGTCCAGGTGAATCTTGAACCAGCTGTCCTCAAAGGCGGCGTTATGCGCCATGTACGGGTACTTCTTCATAAGCTTGAGCAGCTGCTTTTGCAGCTCCTTGTTCTCGCGGAAGGGCGTTTTGCCGTCGATGTCGTCCCAGGTAATGTGGTGGATATTCGACAGCGGCACATCTTCGCCGCGGTAGATGTCGGGCAGGCCGCAGTAGTGTGCCTCGGCGTCATGCGGGACGGCGTCGCTGGTGAGCTCCATGATCTCCCAGCCCACGTTGATGATATAGCCGCGCTCGGGTGCACGGCCGGTGGTCTCGATGTCGATACCGAGCACGGTGCCCTGGATGGGCTTGCGGGCGTAGGCCACGCCGAGCGCGTCGCGGTCGCCGCGGATTTCGCGCATAACGGACGCGGCGGTGCGCTTTTGCATCTTGCCGATGGCGGCGCAGGTGTCGGCATCGGACAGGCCGCGCGAGAGCGTCGCGGGCGTCACGTTGCGCAGACGCGCCTCGCCAATCTGGTCGCACAGGTCGCGGTTGCGGTCGGCCAGGTCGCGCACGGTGGCAAAGTCGAAGCCGGGGTCGCCCTCGGCGGTAAAGTACTCGGTCTCGAGCACCTTGAGGGCCTCCTCGCCCTTCTGGCGCTCGGACTCCATGGCGCCGTGGTCGCCGTAGATAAACATGGGGATAAACGGCTGGCGCTCGTATTCGAGTGCTTGCGATACGTTCATATGCTACTCCTTGGACGGGCCGCGTTGTGCGGCTCGAGGTTACTGAGTTATGGCGAGATGATAGTTTACCATAGGCAACTATTGGCACCGCGCCCGGGACAACTACAATACCCTAGTTGACCGCTAGGACTTTTACAATGCTGCCGAAAGACACGAAAGGTTCCATCCGTCATGGATTTACTGATTGATATTCTGCTCGACGCCGGCAAGGACACGCTGTCGCTGCTGCCGTTTTTGTTGGTGACGTATCTTGCTCTCGAGACACTTGAGCACGTTGCGGGCGACCGCGTCAACGGCGCTATCAAGCGCGCCGGCGCTGCGGGTCCCGTGGTTGGCTCGCTGCTGGGCATGGTGCCGCAGTGCGGATTTTCGGCCATGGCAGCAACGCTGTACGCCGGCCGTGTCGTGACCTTGGGCACGTTGGTGGCGGTGTTCCTTTCGACCTCCGATGAGATGCTGCCGCTGTTGCTTGCCGAGCAGGTTCCCGTGCAGACTATGGCGATGCTTTTGGCTTCGAAAGCGCTGATCGCACTGGTCACGGGTTTTATCGTGGACGCTGCCATTCGCGGCCTGCGCCGTAACGCCCGCGCGCACGCGGCGATTCGCCGTACCGTGCTGGGAACCGCGGCCAACCCGGCCCACGTGAACTGCGCGCACGACGACCACAGCGGCGGTGACATCATCGACGAGGTGGCCGAGGCAGGCGTGAGCGCCGACCACATCCACGAGCTGTGCGAGCGCGACCATTGCGGTTGTGATGAAGACGAGGACGAGCACGAACACGGACATGGCCACGATCACGGTCATGAGGGCGAACATGAACACCATGACGGTCACGGTCACTCTCACTCCCACGAAGGGACGCCTGTCCTGTCGATCATCCGCAGTGCGATCTCGCACACCGTGCAGGTCTCGGTATTCATTTTTCTGGTGACGCTGATTCTGGTCGCCGTGCTCGAGACGTTCGGCGAGTCCGCGATCGAGCAGTTCCTGCGCGGCAACGAGACACTCGCTGTCCTGGGTTCGGCGCTTGTCGGGCTGATTCCCAATTGCTCGGCGAGCGTGGTCATTACACAGCTGTATCTGGAAGGCGCGCTGCAACTGGCGCCGATGCTCGCCGGCACGCTCATTTCCGCCGGCGTGGGTTATCTGGTGCTGTTCCGCACCAACCGCAGCGCCCGCGAAAATGCCGTGTTCCTGATCATGATGTACGTCATCGGCGCTGGCTGGGGCCTCATCCTCTCCGCCGTTGGCCTCTAAGTAGGCCTAAAAAATGGGCTTCAAATAGCCATGCTCAGCGCCTGCGCAATGCGGCGACGCATGGCATTTTGAAGCCCGTTTTTTGTTGAGCAATGGATTCCGAGCGCTCACACCGCTCAAAACAAAAAGGTAGATTTTAGGCATGTCTCAAAAATCTACCTTGGTTAGTGCAGCAACTCGGTGAGGTTGCGTTTAAAGCGGGCGCGGTCTTCGCTGGTAAATGCTGCCGGACCGCGAGTGCGTCCGCCGGCGCGGCGTACCTTCTTTTCCTCGTGGCGAATAAACAGCTGCATGTCGATGGTTGCTTTGTCGTAGACGCGTCCGCGCACACCGATAGCGGCGGCATCGCGCCCGAGCACCATGCTCGCCAAGCCAATGTCCTGCGTCACGACCACGTCGCCCGCCTGCAGGCGTTCGACAATGGCAAAGTCGGCGCTGTCGGCGCCCACGCTCACGTCGAGCGTCGTGACCCAAAAGCCGCGTCGCGCGTGCTCGGCATCGCGCGGGTCGTCGCGGCGAATGTGCCGTTCCAGGTTTTGCGTGCTGTTGCCGGCGATAACAACGGCGACGCCCGCCCGCCGCGCGCAGTCAATCGACTCGCGTGTGACCGGGCAGGCGTCTGCATCAATAAAGAGCGTTCGTGGCATCTAGCGCACCAGTTTGCCAAACTGAATGGCGCGAACAATGAGCGTCACGCCAAACACCAGCAGCGCGGCACCGCTAAAGATGACGAGCATCTTGGCCGACCACAGCGGATAGATAAACACGAACATGCCCGCGATGATGGAGAGCGCGCCGCTCAGGATGGCGAGGGCGCGGTTGGCGGAAAGCTCGGATTCCAGAATCGACATGACGCCCTCGACGATCCAGCCAAAGCCGGCGACGACCACCACGAGCGTGGTGAGCGTCGCGGTCGAGAAGGCCTGGTTGCGCAGGATTATGACGCCGCCCAGAATGATGAGCAGGTTGGAGATGATGCTCGTAACGCGCCAGCCGGTGGGCAGCAGCGGCTCGAAAACAGCGGTAAACAGCCTGATCGCGGCCGTGATCACAAAGTAGATGCCCAAGACGGTCGTCAGGAAGACGAGGGATTTGGCGGGCGCAAACAGCAGTGCGATGCCGGCGACGAGCGCCAAGACGCCCGTGATGGCGTAAATCCAGCGCACGGCCTTGACGGCCTTGCCTGCCATGCTTTTCTCGTCAAATCCAAACGCGCTCGATTGCTTGTCATCGTTCTTAAAGATGCCCATGATGTCTCCTTTCCGTGCGGCGTAAGCCGTAGCTCTTGCAACCAGTATCGCCCAAGGGCGCCGTCGCGTGGGGCGGGAAGGGCGAATGGGAGCCTCATCTTCCCGAATTGTTACCTTTGTTCCCGTTTGGATGCGGAATATTCAACAGGTGTGGAACATTGCGCCGCTGTGTGTAATTGCCTACGTTTTAGGTTAGATTTTCTTAAGAACAATTGGCTTTTATTGGGGGTCTTATGAACGAAGCTGTTCCCGCGGCGCCGGTAAGCGCCGAGTCGATGGCAAAGCAGGGTTGCGAAAAGCTTGGCCTGGACACGTTTGACGCGCTGGTCCGCCGCGCCCGTACGTGCCGCCGTTTTGACGAGTCCATGCGCGTGCCGCGCGAGTTTTTGCTCGAGCTGGCGGAACTGGCGCACCTGGCTCCCTGCGGCGCCAATGCTCAGCGTCTGCGTTTTCATGTGGTGAGCGGTGCCGAGGATTGCGCGCGTGTATTTGATGAGCTTGCATGGGCCGGCGCGTTTAAGGATTGGCCGGGTCCTGCCGAGGGCGAGCGTCCGACCGGCTATATCGCGATTCTGGCCGAGCGCGCCGTTCCGGGCAAGCCTGCCGCTCCCATTACCGAGGTCGACACGGGCATTGCCGCGCAGACGATGATGCTCGCCGCCCGCAGCGCCACGCCCGAGGTGGCAGCCTGCATGTTCAAGGCCTTTACGCCCCGCGCGATCGATGCCATGGGGCTCAATAACGACAAGTATGAGCTCAAGCTGATCATGGCGTTTGGCGTTCCGGCCGAGACACAGGTGATCGATGCGATCGATTCCAACCCCGACGGCTCCATCAATTATTGGCGCGACGAGGCGCAGGTGCACCACGTACCCAAGCGTCCGCTTGCCGACGTGCTGCTGTAGTTGTGCGTCGTTGCGGTGCAATCCGGCGGCAAAATCACCACAAAGGCTCCTGTCCCCTTTGTGGTGGTACGAGGGGAGGGTGTGTGGCAGATCTGTATTTGGTGCGGCATGGGCAGACTGAGCTCAATGTGCAGAGCATTTTGCAGGGCTGGCACGATTCGCCGCTTACGGCGCGCGGGCGCGAGCAGGCGCTGACGGCGCGTACGGCGTTTGCGGCGCGTGGCGTGGCCTTTGATCATGTGTATTCCTCGCCGTTGGGCCGGGCGCGGCATACGGCCGAGCTTATCGTTGGCGAGGGCCGTTCCATTGAGCTGGTCGATGACCTGCGTGAGTGGCATTTTGGCTCGCTGGAGGGCACATCAAATCGCGAGATGCCGCCGCAGCCCTGGGGCGATTATCCGGTGGCCTTTGGCGGTGAGTCGGAAGTGCAGCTTCAGTCGCGCATGGTCGCGGCGCTGTCCCGCATCATGGCCAGGCCGCAGCACGACTGCGTGCTGGCGGTTTCCCACGGCTCAGCCTGCCAGGAGTTTCTTGAGTATGTGACTGGCGGGGGGGAGCTACCCGACAACGGTGCCGTGCTTCATTTTGGCTATTGCGATGGGGCGTTTTCGCTCTTGGGTTGGTAACGAACGAAAGGACCCCTATGAATAAAGATCTGTATCTGGTCCGTCATGGACAGACGATATTCAACCTTAAGCGTATCATTCAGGGGTGGAGTGACTCGCCGCTCACACAGCTGGGCTGCGATCAGGCGGCGCGTGCCGGCATGTTCTTGCGTGCGCGCGGCATTGAGCCCGACCACGCCTACACCTCTACGCTGCACCGCACCGAACAGACCATCGCCAACTTGTGGCCGGGCTTGGCGTACGAGCGCCTGGACGGCCTGCGTGAGTGGTTCTTTGGCGACTTTGAGGCCGAGCGCGTGATGCTCATGCCCGAGCGCCCGTGGCGCGATTTCTATCGCCAGTTTGGCGGCGAGGGTCAGGTGCAGGTGCGTGAGCGCATGGTGACGACGCTGACCGAGCTCATGCGACGCCCGGACCACGAGTGCGTCCTTGCGGTGAGCCACGGATCGGCCATCAAGGAGTTTTTGGACCACGTGAGGGGAGCGGCGGCCGACGAGCGCGAGCGCGTGCCGGGCAACTGCTCGGTGCTGCATTTCGTGTTTGACGACGAGGCCGGTACGTTTGAGTTGGTCGAAGTCTTTACGCAGGAGGATTACGCGCGCGAGCTGGGGCTTGAACCGCTTGTAGCGGCAGTAGGCCCGCAGCGCGGGTAGCGCTGGCGTTGCGGCGCGGTTTGCCGGCGAAATTGTTTGATGCGAAAGGGGCGGGGATGCATGCACGGGCATTGCATCCCCGCCCCTTGTTTGTTTGGATGCTGGGTTTTCCAGCTTAGCGTTTGAGTTCGCTAGAACCGTGAGACCTGGTGAGTGAGCAGACCCGTCGGAACCTGCGGCGCGCTGCCGCTGACCTGCGCGGCGGGGAACAGCACGGCTACAGCAAAGTTGAACGGCTCTTTGCCAGAGTAGGCGCCGGCAGCGCGGGCCTCGTCGGCCAGAATCTGCGATGCCCCAGCCAGTGCGGCGACATAGGCGGAGTCACCGGCGAACACCGGGTCGGGCGCCTGATCGAGCATGGCACGGATGGCGGCAACGGCGTCCTCGCGCTTGACCTCCCACACGCGATGTGTGACGCCCGCGGGATCGGTGACGGCGTAGAGCGATGCGCCCTCTTTGGCAGCGCTCAAAATGATATCCATGACGGGCGACGCCTCGTAGGCGAGCGACACGGGGCGCGGCTGCACCTTGAGCTCGGCGATCGCGCGCGCGGTGGCGAGTGCGTCGATGCTCTCGGCGGCAGTCTCGTCGCCGCCCGTCAGCACGTTAACCGGGCAAATCGCCACGACGCCCGTCGCACGTCCCGGCTCGCCCGAGCATTCGTACACGTAATACGCCGCACCCGGGTCCTTGAGCATCAGACCATCGGCAATGGCTCCGCGCAGAGCATCGTTGCCGCTCAGGATGCTGCCCATTGCAGGTAGTGCCTCGAGCACGCGGTCCTGAGCCGGGCGGATGCAGGGAAACGGAAGTGCTTTCATGGGGAGGTCCTAACGCACGAGTCGGTTTGTTCGCGGCTTATTATGCCCCAACTTGGCCGCTCGCGTCCCAGAGCACGTTATCGGCGAGCGCGATTAGCACCTGCTGACAACGAACGATGTCGGCGTGGGGCACATTTTCGTTGGGCTTGTGCGCGAGCGCGAGCGACCCGGGACCGTAGCTCATGCAATTGCGGTTACCTGTCTTGCCGGCAATGACGGCGGTGTCGGTGTAGCCGGTAAAGAAGCCGACGGTCGTGTCCGCGTCCGTCACGTCATCGGCGGCACGCTTGAGCGCTGCTAGAAGGGGAGAGTTCGGGTCGCGCTCGATGGCGGGGCGGTCGCCCGTCACGGTGTAGCTGCCATGGCAACCGGGAACGGCGGCTTCGGCGACGGCGATGGCATGCTCGACCATATTGATTGCGGCGGCCGTATCGGTCGGCGGGGTCAGGCGCATGTCGACCCAGACTTTGGCGCGGTCGGGTACGACGTAGGGGCGATATCCGCCCTCGATTTGGCCAAACGTGATGGTCGAAGGCCCCAGCTCATCGTGCGCGGGCAGCGCCGCAAACGCGCGACGAAGCGAACACACGACCTCGGCCATGGCGGCGACGGCATCCGCGCCCTTCCAAGGCTGGCTCGCATGCGCCGTCACGCCAGCCATTTCAATCTCGAACCACGTACGCCCCTTGTGCGCCACCTGGATCTGTCCGTCGGTGGGCTCGGTGTCCAGCACCCATTCGCGCGAGCTGACCCAGCCGGCATCGATCGCGGCCTCTGAGCCGCGCATGAAGTCTTCCTCGTCGACCGAGCAGATGAGCGAAAAGCCGCGGCGTGGCAGCGCGCCATCCGCCGCCACGCGCTCGAGCGTATGGACCAGTGCGGCAATGGCGCAGGCCAGGCCACCCTTCATATCGCAGGCACCGCGGCCATAGAGTTTATCGTCGCGCACAACCGCCCCAAGCGGTTCGATGTCTGCGTCCCAGCCATCGCCCAAGGTGACGGTATCCATGTGGCAGATATAGATCAGCCGCGGCTCGTCGCTTTGGCCCGGCACGGTGACTTTAAGGTTGCGGCGCCCGGGCAGCACTTCGAGCTCCTCAATCTGCACGGCATCGAGCGCAGAACTATCAAGTTGTGCCAGCTGCTGCTCAATGAGCCTCTTAATGAAGCGCTCAATTTCATCCTCATACGCGCCCGGGTCTGAGCTGTCGATCCGCACGAGCTCCTGCGCAAGCCGCCAGGCAAAATCCTCATCAACCATATGCAACCTCACAATCAGTTTGCTTTCCAAACCGATTGTAAGCCTCCTGAGAGATCCGCGACGTGGGCGTGGCAGTATTTACCGTTCGCAGGCCGAGCCAGCGCGTTTGCCGTCCGGGCGGGTTCACAAGCGACGCAGCGGGTACGTACCCTTCATGGACGACATGCTGTGCGACATATCTGCCTTTCGGTATCACCGGATACCTCCACAGGTCTTGGCAATAATGCCGGACCTGCCCGATTCTGCGGACGATCCGCGCAGGGAGCACCTATGTGAGCATCCGCTCGTCACGCATTTCCTGGGCACCCCGTTACACGTGTTGGCGCAGGGCGGCTGCGGACGTAAGGGCGATCGCATTGTCAGGCATGTTTGGAACGGGGAGAGGCCGTTTGATTCCGTGCGGCAGACGGAGTTTGGCCTCGATGTTGCGTCCCCACTCTTTACCCTGCTGACCCTGGCTTCCTCGGTCTCAAACGAGCGTCTGATCATGTGCATGTATGAGATGTGCGGCACCTTTGCCGTGTGCAAGATTGCGCCTCAGGTAAAGTCGGCACTTGAGCAGGCATACGGGGGCCGGTGGGGTGACGCACGGTCGGGCTGGGAAAACGTAAAGGATGTCTCGGGGAATCCAACGGACTTGTGGAAACGACCTCCCTTGATCGAGCTCTCTGAGCTTACAGAGTTCGTCGATAAGGTCCGGGGGCTCCGCGGCGCTAAATCGTTCATACGAGCCGCGAAATGCATTACGGGGGTGGCGGCATCGCCGCTCGAGGTCCAGGCTTCGATGCTGTTTGGCCTTACGAGGTTGCGCGGCGGCGAAGGGCTGAGCCTTACCAATAACGTTGAGATTCGTATGACGCGCAGCGCCCGCCTGATTTCGGGGCTTGATAGGCGCTATGCCGATATCCTGCTGGCAAATAAGGACGGCAGCCGAGAGTGTCTGGTTGAATGCCAGGGTAAAGCCATTCACGGATCCATTGAATCCAAGATTTCGGACTCCGATCGAACGACGGCGCTGCAAGCGATGGGATATCCCGTCATTCTGATGACCTATGGTCAGCTGGCCGACTCCGATGCCTTCCGCGTGGTGATGGAGCTCATCATGTCCTATCTCGATGTGCCGCTGAAAGACAAGACGCCGCGACAGCAGGAGCTCGAACGGCGGCTTCGTGAGGAGATTTTTATCGATTGGGCGGGAATGTAGCCGCGCGGGCGGAAAACGGTCGCGCGGACTAGAGTTTTGGTCGCAAAATACTTATATTTTGCCTTGGAAGGGCCTTAAAAATGCTACCTAGAATAAGTTGTTTCGGAAAATGGACAGTCAACTTACATTCGGCACATAGAGACCGATTTTTACCTACTAAAGTCCCTGATAAAGCTGTTTATCAAAGCGGGTGTGCTTAGCGACTGGAGCCTCACTATCGATTATCTGAAAAAACTTGTTCTGGGTATCATTTTAAAGTCGTCCGGAGCAACAAAATCGCCCCCCGTTTCGTGAAAACGGGGGGCGAATGGGCTTCGTGGTCTGTCTGGCAGGCTTGGCACCGGCGCTATTTAATCACGCGCACGCGATACATCGACGGAATCTGCTTGAGCGCCTCGATCGTGCTGCCGTCCAGGTGCTCATCGGTGTCGAACATGGTGTAGGCGTTCTCGCCAGCGGACTCGTTGGTCATGCGCTGCACGTTGGCGTTGTCCTTGGCGAGAATGGCCGTGATCTGGCCGATCATGTTGGGCACGTTGGCATGCAGGCAAGCAATGCGGCTTGCGGCGCGCGCCTTGCCCATGCTGCAGGCGGGGTAGTTGACGCTGTGCGCGATGTTGCCGTTTTCCAGGTAATCTTTGAGCTCGCTGATGGCCATGTCGGCGCAGTTGGCCTCGGCCTCGCCGGTGCCGGCGCCCGAATGCGTGGTGATAAACGTGTTGGGCATCTTGACGGTCTTGGGCGTGGCAAAGTCGCAGCTAAACCAGCTGAGCTTGCCCTCGCGCAGGGCAGCGTCGACGGCGTCCTCGTCAATGATGGTCTCGCGCGCGTAGTTGATGAGCACGGCGTCCGGGGCCAGCAGGTCGATCTGCTCGGTGCTGATCATACCGATGGTGTCGGCCTTGCTGGGCACGTGCACGGTGAGGTAGTCGCAGCCGCGGCACAGGTCCTCGAGCGTGCCCACGCGCTGCACCTCGCGACTTAGCACCCACGCGTGCTCAACGGAAATGAACGGATCGTAGCCGTAGACATCCATGCCCAGGTCGACGCAGGCGTTGGCGACCTTGGAGCCTACGTTGCCCAGGCCGATGACGCCGATGCGCTTGCCCCTGAGCTCGCGGCCCACAAAGGCCTTCTTGGCCTTCTCGGCGTCGACCTGAATCTCGGGATCGTCGGCGTTGTCGCGCACCCAGTTCATCGATTGCACCACGCCGCGGCTCGAAAGCACCAGCATGCCCAGGACGAGCTCCTTGACGGCGTTGCTGTTGGCGCCGGGGGAGTTAAAGACGACGACGCCCTTCTTGGCGTACTCCTCGACGGGGATGTTGTTGACGCCGGCGCCGCAGCGGGCGATGGCGCGGATGCCCTCGGGCAGCTCGTAGCCGTGCAGGTCGGTCGAGCGCATCAGAATGGCGTCGGCCTCTTCGGCGGTGCTTACAAACTCGTAGCCCTCGCCAAACTCGACTTTGCCGTCCTTGGTGATGTCGTCGATGGTCTTAATCTTACGCATGGAAAAACTCCTTAGCAGGTTTTGATCTAAACAGGGTGGTCTGAGGTGGCTGGTCGGCCCGCGGGTTGCGGGCTAGTTAGATCGCGGACTCAAACTATGCTGCGCTTCGAAGTCCTTCATGTACGAGGCTAGTGCCTGCACGTCCTCCATGGTGACGGCGTTGTATACGCTGGCGCGCATGCCGCCCACCAGGCGATGGCCCTTGACGTTTTGAATCTGGTGCTCGGCCGCGCCTGCGACAAAGGCCGCGTCGAGTTCGGCGTCGCCGGTGCGGAAGGTGACGTTGGCGATGGAGCGGCTGTCGGCCTGCGTGGTGCTATGGAACAGCTCGCTGTGCTCGAGCAGCTCATAGAGCAGGTTGGCCTTGGCCCAGTTGCGCTCGGCCATGGCGGCAAGTCCGCCGGTCTCCTCGACCCAGCGGAATACCTTGCCGCACACGTAGATGCCAAAGGTGTTGGGCGTGTTGAGCATGGAGCCCTTGGCGGCCTGGGTCTTAAGGTCCAGGTACTGCGGCGTCTGCGCAAAGGCGGGGCCATCTGCGATGAGATCGTCGCGCACGATGACCACGGTCACGCCCGCGGCACCGGCGTTTTTCTGCGCGCCGGCGTAAATGAGCCCGTAGCGCTCGACGTCGAGCGGCTGCGACAAAAAGCAGCTCGAGACATCGGCGACCAGCGGCACGTCTCCGCAATCGGGCAGCTCGTGGTACATGGTGCCAAAGATGGTGTTGTTCTGGCAGATGTAGACGTAGTCGAGCCCGTCGCCCGCGGCCTCGGCGGCAATGCGCGCGTTGATGTTGGCCATGTTGGGAATGCGGTCGAAATTGGTGTCCTCGGAGCTCGCGAGCAGCACGGCCTCGCCGTATTTGGCGGCCTCCTTGTACGCCTTGTTGGCAAAGTTGCCGGTCACGACGTAGCCGGCGCGGCCGCGGCGCATGAGGTTCATCGGGATGCCCGCAAACTGCAGCGTGGCGCCGCCCTGCAAAAACAGAACACGGTAGTTATCGGGGATGCTCAGCAGGCGGCGCAGGGTTGCCTCGGCGTCGTCGATGATCTGCTGGTACATGCTAGATCGATGGCTCATCTCGAGCACGGACATGCCGCAACCGTGGTAGTCCATCATCTCGTCGGCGATCTCGGCGAGCACGCTGGTAGGCAGCGCGGCCGGGCCAGCTGAGAAGTTGTGCACACGTGCCATCTTCTAGTTCCCCTCGTAGTCGTTTGAACGTTCGGGATACTTTAGCACAGTGCAGCGTCAGGCGCGACCGCATCACGGTAAAACTCGAGTGCGCCGCTATGATTTACAGGATGGTTACATGGGGGAGGGCTTAGCTCGAGGCTCGCATCCGATCCGTCTCGGCCTTCACTCTATGTTGAGTGTAGCGGAGGGTGGGGACAGATTCACAAGCGCGGTTGTCTGGCAAGTGTGATTTGGGGCGACCTCGGCAAAGCTTCTGAGCTGCGAAAATGACCGTTAACCGGATTTAATTTTGTTGCTCAACATTTGACACTCTGGGCGTGGTAACTTTTTTACCAACAGGTATGATTATTGTCATGTGCGCCGCGCCTGCCTGCCGGGTTGCGGCGCACTTGTGACAGCCTTTGACACCCTTGGAGCGTGTACTGTGGATGTAACCACAAAAAGCGTTCGGGGGGGGGTGCTCACCCGCGAGCAATTCCTCCCGCATGAGATGCGCATCGTCGCTGCCCTTCGTATGCAGGGCGCAAGCGACGAGCAGGTCATTGTATGCGTAAAGAGTGAGAACCTCTTTCAATATCCCACGGAGCGCATGGTCGCCAACCGCGCAACCGTGTGCCTTCGCCGCCTCGACGCCATGGTGCCCACGGACGCCGTATGCGCCGCGCGCGGCATCGACCCCAAAACCGCCGTCGAGGCTGCGTCATCCCTAACCAGGCTCATGGCATCCGGCACTCCCACGCAGGCGGACCAGGCCATCTTCTACAGCATGATCTGCCGCTACGATATCGTGCGCGAGCTCGTGCTCGTCGAGATAGGGGAGCGCCTACAAAACTTCGATTATGCCTTTACGGCGGTTGACCTCAACGCCTTTATGACGCGCTTTACCACGGAGTATCCGGACGCGGCCCGCTGGACCGAGGCCACGGTCAAGCGTATTAAGGGCTCGCTCCGCCAGACGCTCCGCCATGCCGGCCTTATCGGCGAGGGTATGGGTCCGGAGTCCGAGCGCCTGTCACCACTCTTCCTCGATTCCGATGTCGAGCGAGCCTTGGTTCAGCTGGGCGAGCAGTCGCTTATCGCGGCCCTTACCGGCAGGGTGGTGATGTAGCGTGGCTCCCGTCAACAGCGCCGCCGACCCTGCTATCACCCCGGCGACCGATCTCACCACCAATATCGGCATCCATTCCCGTAAGAGCGTCGTGGCGGCGCATGTCCGCTCCGAGCACGCCCGTCAGGAATTTGAGCGCCGCGCGCAGCTTCTGCGCGAGTGCCTGTGCAGCGAGGACTTTTTGGCCAACAAGGGCATAGGCAATGAGATCGGCTTCCACACTTTTTGCTATGACCCCGCGCTGGAGTTTGAGGCGCGTGCATTATTTGACACCCTTTCACGCGATGCCGAGGCCGACAAACTTCCGTGCACGCTCAAGGTCGTGAACCTCTACGACGCCGTGCTGGCAATTCTCGAAAAGCGCCGTGTCCTCAAGGCTATCCCGCACCAAGAGGAGCGCCGCGGTACCCAGCGCGTGCTCGAGGACGTGGCCAAGTTCGCCTCGCCCGAGAAAGTCGCCGCGTACATCCTTGAGCAGACCGAGCCGCACGCGCCTGGAGACGTCGTTCTCCTCACCGGCGCGGGCGAGGTCTTCCCATTCTTTCGCATGCACACGCTTCTCCATTGCATGCTTGCGGATTTTGATGAGGTGCCTGTGGTCGCCGCCTATCCGGGCAGTTTCAACGGCTCTTCTTTCCAGCTCTTTAACCGTCTGCCGGCCGACAACTACTACCGCGCCATCGATATCTCGTAAGCACGGCTCCCCGCAGGCAAGTCCCTGCCGCCGGTAACAACCCTTTGCCATAACGTTCCCAAACCCAAAGGAGCACCCATGGACAACACGATCATTCGCGACCTCTTTGCAAAAGACATCAACCGCTCCATCAACGGCGTGGTCAAGGTCCAGGATTCAAAAGACGGGTCCATCCGCCAGGAGCTTGACGAGTACGTGGTGACGCGCGAGTTGCAGAGGCACTTTGCCACGTTCTTCAAGGCCTACGGTGATGCCATCGATGCGCGCACCGACAAGATTGGCGTGTGGATCAGCGGTTTCTTCGGTTCCGGTAAATCGCACTTCCTCAAGATGCTGAGCTACCTGCTCGAGAATCGCCAGATCGGCGGAAAGAGCGCCATCCGCTACTTTGACGGCAAGATCGTCGACCCCATGGTCGAGGCTGCCATGGAGCGTGCCTGCTCGGTGCCCACGCAGGCCATCCTCTTTAACATCGATAGCAAGGCGGGCCAGTGGAAGCAGGGCGATACGGCTCCCACGGCGCTGCTTCGCGGCTTTGAGCGCATGTTCTACGAGGCGCGCGGCTTCTACGGCGAGGACCTCAAGCTTGCAAAGCTCGAGGACCACATCGATTCCCTGGGCAAGACCCAGGAGTTCCGCGAGGCCTTTGAGCGCGTCAACGGCGAGTCCTGGCTCCAGACCCGCGATACCTACAGCTACTTTGAGGACGACGTCGTCGAGGTGCTGCAGAGCGTGCTCGGCATGAGCGAAAAGGCCGCATGGAACTGGCTCGAGGGTTCTGAGGACGAGGTTTTGGCCCCTGATGTCTTTGCCAAAAAGGTCAAGGACTACGTGGACGCTCAGGCAGCGGCCCACGGCGGCAACTTCCGTTTGCTCTTTATGGTCGACGAGGTGGGTCAGTTTATTACAAACGACCAGGACCCAAGCCTTATGCTGAGCCTTCAGACCATCGTCGAGGAGCTGGGTGCCGCCTGCGGTGGCCGCGTGTGGGTGATGGTCACGAGCCAGGAGGCCATCGACAACCTGAGCCTGCCCGTGGGCAACGACTTTTCAAAGATCCAGGGCCGTTTCAATACCCGCCTTTCGCTCTCCAGCTCCAGCGTAGACGAGGTCATCCAACGCCGTGTGCTCGAGAAGACCGCGCCGGCGGCCGATATGCTTGCAAAGGTCTACGAGCAAGACGCCGCCGTCCTCAAAAACAACTTTACCTTTGAGGGTGGCTCGCGCTCCGACCTTGCCGGCTACGCCAACTCCAAGGATTTTGTGGCCAGCTACCCGTTTGTGGGCTATCAGTTTAAGCTCCTGCCCGACGTGATGACCGAGGTGCGCAAGCACGGTGTCAAGGCCAAGCACATGTCCACGGGCGAGCGCTCCATGCTGAGCGCATTCCAGGAGAGCGCTCAGGTCATCCAGCATGACCAGACCGGTGCGCTCGTGCCGTTCTGGCGCTTCTTCGACACTATCTCCAAAGATCTTGAGCACGGCATCAGCCTGGTGGTCGACCGCGCGGTCCGTGCGGCCGAGAACGCGGAGGGCCTTGAACCCTACGACGTTCAGGTGCTTAAGCTCCTGTACTTGATCCGCTACATCGGCTACGTCAAGGCCACGGTCGAGAACATCTCCATCCTTATGATCGATAGCCTGGACGTGGACAAGCGCGCCCTTAAGGACCGCGTCAAGGAATCCCTCGCCCGTTTGGAGCGCGAGAGCTACGTGGCACGCCAGGGCGATACCTATAGCTTCCTCACCGACGAGGAGCAGGAGATAGCGCAGGAGATCGCACGCACCCCGATCGACAACGCGAAGGTGATTGAGTACATCAAGAAGCGCCTGTTCGAAAGCATCTACACTGCGCGCAAACTCAACCGCGGGACCAACGACTTCCCCTTTGACCGCTACGTGGATGGCTCGATTCATGGATCCAACATGGGCGGCATGGAACTATCCGTGGTGACCATGGCCAGCGATCTGGGCCGTGCGGACGATGCCGAGCTGGCATTGAAATCCGTGGATAAGGCCATCGTGGCCTTGAGCGACGAGGTGGATTATTGGGCCCCACTCGTCAACGCCGCTAAGATTCGCATGTACGCCCAGACGCGCAACCTGCAGGAGCTACCGCCGAGTACCCGCCAGATCGTCGAGGCCAAAATGCGCGAGAAGGACTTTAACGAGAAAGAGGCTGACGCCCTTTTGGCTGAGGCAGTGCTCCATGCACGATGCGCCGTCAACGGGCGCATGATTGAGATCCGTGCTGCCAAACCCGCCCAGGTCTTTGAGCAGGTGCTGGCGCAGCTGTGCGATGTGGTCTTTGAAAAGGCCGGCTATATCGGCGCGCCGGTCACGAGCGATTCCGATATCCGCTCCACTCTGGCGGGCAACGTTCAAGCGGGGCTCGCTGGCATGAACGCGGGTAACACGCGTGCGCTCAAGGAGGTTGAGGACTACCTCAAAGTACAGCACCAGCGCCATCTGGATACCACTATGGGCGATATCCAGCGCCAGTACCAGCAAAGGCCCTTTGGCTGGCGCGAGGTCGACATCGCCAATGTGGTGGCGCAACTTGTGGTGGAGCAGCGCGCGCAGGTGCTGTTTGGCGGCCAGACGGTTCAAGCTAACGATAGCCGCATGGTGGCGCTCCTGCGCAAGGATGCCGATAAGGCCCAGGTGCGCTTGCGCGTGCGCATGAGCGACCGGTTGCTGCGCGCCACGGGCGAGCTCATGCGTGATCTGTTTGATCTCAAGACCGTGCCCTCCAACGAGGATAAGCTCGTGGCCGAGCTCAAAGAGCGCCTTGAGGGCTTGCGCGAGGCGTGCCTCGCCATGGCACGCGACTGCTACACGGGCATCAAGCCGGCCTACCCGTATCCCGGTGAGGACGAGTGCGAGAAGATGCGCTCGGAGGTGGCCGACGTCCTTAAGGACCAGAACGAGGCCGAGGCGTTCTTGACCACGTTCACCAAGCATGAGGACCGCTTGCTCGATGCCAAGGAAGACTTTGATAAGGTGGTTGAGTTCTTCGAGTCCAACCAGCGAACAGCGTTTGACCACGCCAAGGATTTCTTGAGCCGCACCGAGGGTATCGAGTATGCCTCCGATGACATTTCCAGCGCGGTTGAGAATGTGGCAAAGGTGCGTGAGGTTCTCAAAGATCCCAAGCCCTACGGCCGCATTAAAGACCTGCAGCCGCTTATGGATCCCGTCGAGGACGACATGAAAAAGCTGCTGGGCATCCGCCGCAATGAGTTTTTGTGCCGAATCGAGAGCGATCTGCAAGACCTGCAGGCACAGGCTGAGAGTCAAAAGGGCTTTGTCAATCAAGCCAAGGATGCCATAGCAGACGCCGGCGCCAAATACGAGTCGTTCAAAAACCGTGCCCACAGTGCTCAAAGCCTCAACGAGCTGAGTGTTGCCGCGACTAACTGGGCCAACTGGCTCAGCGCAGCAACCAACGGGATGTACGACGCTGTGGATGCGGCCCGCATGCGTATGGACAACGAGCGCCGCACCACCGAGGTCACGAGTACGGGTGAGGTGGTCAAGAAGATCTCCAACAAGGCCGTTGCGTCGTCAGCGCCCACGCCTGCACCCGTGCCCCAGCGCAAGATCAAGACTGTGCGCCGCGCCGATCTGGCCAAGCCGAGTCGTCTCTTGTCCGCAGGGGACGTGGAGCGCTACGTGGACGACCTGCGCTCCCGCCTTATGCAGGCGCTCGCTGCAAACGACGAGATCCGTATCAACTAACCCGCGGAGCCACCGGTGCCAAAGCGCGCACCGGTGGCTTATGGCGTTTAGAAAGGCTCATCAACCATGAACGATTCTGCTCTTAAGAGCTTCTGCACCTGGGCCCGTACGGAGCTCATCAAAGGCGTGGAGGCGCAGATGGTGCGCTACGGCATCACCGAACCTGCACCCGCGCCCGTTGGGTCCGAGACCGTCAACGGCCTGCCCCTAAGTCCGGCTGAGATTGAGCAACGCGACGAACTACTGCGCATGCAGGCAGAGGTGGGTCACGAGGCGCTGCGCGACCGAGCGGCCTACACCTGGTTCAACCGCATCGTGGCCATTCGCTTCATGGATGCACGCGGATGGCTCCCCAGCCGTATGCGCATGCTAAGTCGTGCGGACGGCAGCCATGGCAGCGAGGCCGTGGAGAACGCGCTGGACGTGGAGATAGCGACGGCCGATACCGATCGCATAGCCGAGCTCAAGATGGCGGGCTTGGATGAGCCGCTGTGGCGCTACCTGTTTGTGGCTCAGTGCGAGGAGCTTGCCGATTGCCTGCCGGGTGTCTTTGAGCGCGTGGGCGGAGCCATGGAGTTGCTGTTGCCCCAGGGCCTCATGATGGCCGACAGTGTGGTGGGCAAACTCAATGCCGTCCTCACTGACGAGGACTGGCGCGAGGGCGTGACCGTTCTGGGCTGGATGTATCAGTACTACAATGCCGACGTTAAAGACGAGTTCTTCAAGTCCAAGCGCAAGGCAGCGGCGGCGGACATCGCGCCCGCCACGCAGCTCTTCACCCCCGAGTGGATCGTGCGCTATATGGTCGAGAACTCGCTCGGCCGTCTGTGGATGCTCAACAATCCGGGGAGTTCGCTACGCGAGCGCATGAAATATTACATCGAGCCCGATGCTGAGCATGAGGACTTCATCCGCATCTCGAGCCCCGAGGAGATAACCCTCTGTGACCCCGCATGTGGCTCGGGCCATATCCTGGTCTATGCGTTTGAGCTGCTCTTTCATATGTACGAAGAGCGTGGCTATCGTGAGCGCGAGATTCCCGAGCTCATTCTTACTAAAAACCTTGCAGGTATGGAGATCGATTCCCGCGCGGCACAGATCGCGGAGCTGGCGCTTGCCATGTGCGCCCGCGAGCACGACCGTCGCTTCTTTAGGCGTGACGTTCGCGCCGACGTTACCGTGCTCTCGAGCATCCCGCTAGGGGAGGACGAGCTGCCGGGTAACAAGAAGCTCGCCGAGGAGCTGAGTCATTTGGGCGAGATCGGTTCGCTGCTCAACCCTTCAGAGGACGAGATCGACGAGCTCAAGGCTGCCGCCGCGAGTTGTTCCGATGACCTTTTTGCCGCTACGGCCAAAACTAAGCTCGAAAGCGCTGCCGCCATCTGCGAGAAGCTGTCCCGTCGTTTTACCTGCACCGTTGCGAATCCTCCGTATATGGGCAGCAGTAGCTTTAACCCCTTCATGAGCAAATGGGTCAAGAAGAACTACTCCCACGTGAAGAGCGACCTTTGCACGTGTTTTATCGAGCGCGGATTCAGCCTTGCCAAGGACCGCGGCTACGCGGCCATGGTCACCATGCAGAGCTGGATGTTCCTGGGCAGCTTCGAGAAGATACGCGCCAAGGTTATCGACAACAAGACAATCGTTTCCATGGCCCATCTGGGCCCTCGCGCGTTTGATGCTATCGGCGGCGAGGTCGTCAACGTTACCGCCGACGTCATCTACAACGGCCGCGCGGCATACGAGGGCGCCTACGTGCGCCTTGTTGATATCAACGGCTCTGAGGCCAAGAGGCTCAAACTGGTCGAGGCCATCCAAAACCCCGCCTGCGGCTGGTTCTACCGCCGCGACGCCGACACCTTCAAACAAATCCCCGGCACCCCCATAGCCTACTGGGCTAGCGATAGATTTATCAATTTATTTTCTGATTTAATCACTCGATATTCGGTTGCAAACGAAGGTATTAAAACTGGTGATAATGATCGATTTTTGAAGTACTGGTTTGAGGTATCCGAATGTCAAACAAATATCAGAAAAAGGAGATTGTCACCGAAATGGCATATTACTGCAAAGGCTGGCGAAAGCCGTAAATGGTACGGATCCCACTATGTTGTCACCAATTTTGCCAACAATGGTGCAGAAATGATTGCCACGGGACATGCATCAATAACTGGCATTTCGAATTTATATAAACCTGCAATTACTTGGAATCGAATCGGTTCGGGCAGACTCTCGTTTAGGTATCTCCCGGCTGGGTTCCTTAGCAACATGGGCGGATTGTGCATGTATTCCCAGTCTGGGCAAGGGGACTCTCAGCTTGCTCTTCTTTCGTTTCTTAATTCTTCAATTGTGGCGCTTGAGCTTGAGATGCTTAACCCGTCAACCAGCTTTCCCCCTGGAACAATAAATTCTATTGGTTGCGGGGATGTGGATATCAATCGCGGTGATGTCAAAGAGATTTGTAGCGCTGCAATTAGTCAGGCGATGCTCGACTGGGATTCGTTCGAAACCTCCTGGGATTTCAAGCGACATCCTTTGCTGTAATTGTGCATAGAAAGACAAGCCGATGATTACATATTTCGATTTCTCCTCTTTTGTGGTTGGCTTTGCTTTTACCGGTCTCAAAATTGATTGGCTACAATTTACCTATGACGTTTTAATGCTTATTGTTTCGAGTTATATCGTTTATATAATCACGCACAATGCTGATACTCAAAAAGAGATTCGTAAGAGTTTTGAAAAGGATGTTCAAGAATTATCTCGTTACCTTGACGTTTTGAAAACGTATGTTGAACAGCTTGAAAACTCGTCCGATGGGTCGGAATTAGAGCGTTATTTGAAGACTTCGCCTTACAGGGAATCGCTCGATTACCTCACGGACGGACAAGATACTTTGCATTGGATCAGAATGACTGAGCTGAAAATTGAAGAAATGCTCGAAGAAAAGAAATGGGATAAGGATGTATGCGACAGAATTGCGTCTGACCTTTTCCGCCAGAGGGTCGCTGTTTGCAACCTCGCCTTACCGAAGGGACATTTGACGAGCCATAGAATTGATCATTTGAATTGGCAAATCGAGCAGGGAAATAAAACAGATGAATAATCGTGCTTAGAACAAAAATGCCGGGAACCCCCAGCTGCTTCGTAACTGCAAGATTTTAGGAAACGACGATTATTCGTAAGACCCACGGAAACGAAAGGCGGCATAATGGCAACGCTTTTGGCCGATAAATACGAGGCCCGCAAGGCCGAGGTCAACGCTCGTTTTGAGCAGCTTCGCGCTAACGAGGAAGAGCTCAACCGAATCTTTGCCAAGATCTACAACATGGAGGGCGAGGTGCCCATCGAGGTCGAGGATAAGTACGTCTCGGTGGCGCGTATCTTCGATACGGCGGAGGAGATCCCCGAGAGCTATAAGGGCAACAAGTACGTGCGCACGCGACGCGACGAGATCGTCTCGCTCATAAGCTACGCCGTGGGCTGCATGTTTGGCCGCTATTCGCTGGACGTGGATGGCCTGGTCCTGGCCGATCAGGGCGCCACGGTCGACGACTATCTGGCAAAGATGCCCAACCCTGACCACGTGACCTTTATGCCCGATGGCGATAACGTGCTGCCCATTACCGATGACGAGTACTTTGACGACGACATCGTGCGCTACTTTATCGACTTTGTGCGCACCGTGTACGGCGAGGAGACGCTCGAGCAGAACCTGGCCTTTATTGCCGAGGCACTCGGCGGCAAGGGTACCTCGCGCGAGGTAATCCGTTCCTACTTTTTGAAGGACTTCTTTAAGGACCACTGCCAGACCTATAAGAAGCGTCCCATCTACTGGCTGTTCGACAGCGGCAAGAAGAATGGCTTCAAGTGCCTTGTTTACATGCATCGCTACCAGCCCGACCTGTTGGCTCGCATCCGCACCGACTATGTGCATGAGCAGCAGGAGCGCTATCGCTCCCAGATCGGCTATGCCAACGACGCCCTTGCCAGTGCCGAGCGCGGCGAGCGCGTGTGTTTGGATAAGCGCGTCAAAAAGCTCAATGACCAGCTCAAAGAGACCATTGCCTACGAGGAGAAACTACACCACTTGGCAGACCAGATGATTAAGATCGACCTGGATGACGGCGTCAAGATCAATTACGCCAAGTTTCAGGATGTGCTGGCGAAGATTAAATAACTGCAGATACGGTAAGGATATTCATGCCCAAGATCGATGTAGAAGAACAGCTCAAGCTGCGATTTTTGCAGCCGTTGACTGCATGTATGCTGCGCCGTGTGGTGATTTGGCACGATGCGGACGGCGAGTTTGCTCCTGAGTTTGAGCGATTGGCTGCCGAGGGTTTCGACGGCGCGGGGGCCGATGACGGCGTTATGCCCGCTCACGGTGACTTTGAGCGCCCGGTGCGGTTTGTTGAGGCTTGCGAGGGCTGCATGTTTGCCGTAAAGAAGCTCATCAACCGCGATGACCTTGCGAACGATATCTTGCTGTATCGCCGTTGCCCGCGCGGCAGGCTTGAGGGCGATTGGCTTGCCGATGTTGAGCTGTATGCCGATCAGTTCCAGGCTGACTATCTTTCGCTTTTGGCCGATCAGCTGGGAATCGAGAATATCGACGCCGTGCGCGAGAGTCTGCGCGAGCACAAGACGTTCTTTGATGCCAAGACCCGCTGCGTTAAGTTTGCCGCGTGCGTTCCGCATGCTTCGGGCGCATCAGATATCGAACTCGGTATCCTTACGGTGATTTTTGGCGGTAAAGAGGTTGGCGACGCGCGCCCCGCGTTTGTGCTGCGCGGCTGTATGACCACGCTGCTGCACGAGGGCCCCGAAGCGCTGGCCGAGTTGGTGGACAAGTACTGCGTGCGCGATGTCCTCGCTGCCTTCATTGTACGTTGCTATGGGTTTGAGGGACCGCTGTATAAGCGTGATTCGCTGCTTGCACTGGCATCCCATGTGCTCATCACGGCGTCATCCACCGCGCTTCCCGAGGGGGCGCTTAAGGGACTCGAAAGCTATGTGGCTCCCGCCTACGGACCCTATTGCCTTGAGGCGGTGCGTACGTGGGACCAGACTGCCGATGCTCGGGCGTCGAGCGAGGATTTATTTGAGATCTGCCGTTTGGTGGAGGATGCCCGCGGGCTCTTTGCACGGTTTGAGGCCCTGTCGATCGATGTGCTGACCTCGCTTGATGTGTTCCCGTGCGTCAATGAGGCCGTACTCTCGCAGCTGTTCTGCTCGTTTGCTCAGGGCGCGGACCGTGTTGCGGATGCGCGCGCCTTTGCGGCGTGTCGCTGCGACCTAAGCTGGTACCGCCGTGTCGAGAGCTACTTTGACCTGCTTGTCGCTGTGGCCGATATGTGTGCGTTTAGGCAGGCGCACGCGGGCGGGTTCCATCTGGCGCAGCCCCAGCAGGTGTGGGATGCCTACACGTCCGATTGGTATGCCATGGACGCTGCCTATCGCCATATGTGCACCGCGTATCTGCGGGCGCGCTCCGTCGAGTGCGATGTGCTCGAGGAGCCTGCCCGAGCTGTGGTGGACTGGGCGGAGAATCTCTACAGTAACTGGTTCTTGGCCGATGCTAATGCATGCTGGGCGACCGCTGCGCAAGGGGAGTGGGCCGATTGCGGCTACATCGAGGGTCCCGCACGGCAGGATGAATTCTACTGGCATGTACTGCCCACCTTTGTGGGCTCTACCAAAACGACGGTCGTTATCGTGAGCGACGCGCTGCGCTATGAGGTGGCCCGCGACGTTGCGGCGCTGCTCGAGCGCGAGCGCGGCGGCAACGTCAAGGTCTCTAGCATGCAGGCGGTCTTTCCCTCCATTACCGAGGTGGGTATGCCCGCGCTGCTGCCGCACCAGGCGCTTGGGCTTGCAGCGGATGGCACGTACGTGCTGGCTGACGGCATGCCCACTTCGACGACTCCGCAGCGCGAGGCCGTGCTTGCCAACGTTGAGTCTACGGGCCGCGCTTTGCGCTCGAGCGCATACCTCAACATGGCGGGAACCGAGCGCAAAGCGCTGCTCAAAGACTCCAAGCTCGTTTATCTCTACCACAACAAGATCGATGCCACGGGCGAGAAGGCCGCTACGCAGGATGACGTCTTCGATGCCTGTGCGGACACCGTGGAGGAACTTGCCACGTTGGCGCGTCGCGTGTGCACCGACGCCCCGGGCGCACGTGTTGTTATAACGGCGGATCACGGCTTTATCTACACGCGTCGGGAACTCAACGAGTGCCAGATGCTCGGCAAGTCAGACCTTCCCTTCCTTGACGCTCCCGTTATGCACGGCAAGCGTCATCTGGTGGTGCCCAACGAGGCCGTGACCAAGCTTTCGGACGAGGCGCGCGGGGTGTTTGTTAATGTTGATATGGGACTTTTGGGTGCCGGCTTTGAGGGGTTTGCCCCGCGCGAGAACGTGCACTTTAGGCGTCCCGGCGGTACTAACAACTACGTCCACGGCGGCATGAGCCTGCAGGAGCTTTGCGTGCCCGTTATCGGATTTTGGCGCGCACGCTCGGGTTCCAAGGACTTTGTCGATACGCGTGCAGCGACGCTACGCGTACTAAGTGAGGGACGCCGTGTGACCAACTCGCTCTTCTCGGTCAACCTGATCCAGGAAGAGCCCGCTCGGGGCAAGATCCTTCCGTGTGAGTACGAGCTGGTGTTTACCGACGCAAGCGGCAACGAGGTGAGCGATACGGTCAAAGCGCATGCCAACAAGGTCTCTGCAAACTCGCAGGATCGCGTGGTGCATGCCAAGTTTGCGCTGCATGCGGCCAATGGGTTCTCGGCCAAGGATCCGTACTATCTGGTCTGCCGCGAACGTGAGACGGGCAAGATCGTTTGGCGCGAGACGTACACCATCGCTGTTTCGTTTGCCCCTGTTGCTGATTTTGGTTTTTAGGAGTGTGCCCTATGTTTGATAGCCATGACGACAATCTATGGGAAGTTCCCTCGATTGATGTGAATACGCCCGTGCAGGCTGCGGTGCCTGCAGGGGAGGCCGTGCCTGCCCCGGAGGCTGAGGCTGCCGCAGAGGCCGTGGCCGCTGCGCCTGTCCCGGAGCCGATGGAGACCGCTGCGCCCGCTGAGGTCGTGGCGCCCGCCGAGGACGAATCCTCGACCGATGGCTATGCCCAAGCCGTGGCCGAGGCTCCCGAGGACGACGGCTACGATATGGATGGACTGGACGGCAAGCTGCTCGAGCACTTTGGCGGCAAGATCGTGCGCAAGGACCTCACGGCCCTTATGAAGCGTGGCGCCAACGTGCCCACCTTTGTGCTGGAGTACCTGCTGGGCATGTACTGCTCAACCGATGACGAGGATGCCGTGGCAGAGGGCCTGGAGCGCATCCGCAAGATCCTCACCGATAACTATGTGCGCCCCGACGAGTCCGAGCGCATCAAGTCCAAGATTCGCGAGCTGGGTCGCTTTACCATCATCGATAAGGTGACGGCCAAGCTCGACGAGTACAAAGACATCTACGTGGCGTCGTTTGCCAATCTGACCATTGAGCCGTTTGTGATGCCGGCCGAGTACGTGCGCGACTATTCCAAGATTCTCCAGGGCGGTATTTGGTGCATCATGAGCATCGAGTATCGTCATCCCATGGAAGAGGAAGACGAGTTTGGCATGGAGGTCTTTGGCGACGATGCGCCGCGCCGCTCCAAGGCCAAGCGCAAAAAGCGCGGGCCCGAGGACTCTCCGTTTAGCGTAGCTTCGCTCACGCCCATCCAGATGCCCAACCTGGACCTGGATGCCATGATCGACGAGCGCCAGTATTTCTCGCGCGACGAGTGGCTCAACATGCTGCTGCGCTCTGCCGGCTATGAGCCCAGCGAGCTTTCGGAGAAGGAGCGCCTGCATTTTATCGAGCGCATGGTGCCGCTGATCGAGCGCAACTATAACCTGTGCGAGCTTGGTCCCCGCGGTACCGGCAAGAGCCATATCTACAAAGAGGTCTCGCCCTACGCCATCTTGCTTTCGGGCGGGCAGACCACCACGGCCAACCTGTTCGGCCGCATGAACTCCATGCGCGCCGATCGCGTGGGCTTGGTGGGTCACTGGGATTGCGTGACGTTCGACGAGGTCGCCGGCATGCGCTTTAAGGACACCAACGCCGTGCAGATCATGAAGGACTACATGGCCAGCGGCAGCTACGCGCGTGGCCGCGACCAGATTAACGCCGATGCCTCCATGGTCTTTGAGGGCAACATCAACGACACCGTGCAAAACGTTCTTAAGACCACGCACCTGTTTGATCCGTTCCCGCCGGAGTTTAACAACGATTCGGCCTTCTTCGACCGTATCCACTATTACCTGCCGGGCTGGGAGATTCCCAAGATGCGCTCGAGCCTGCTGACCGGGCATTACGGCTTAATCACCGACTGCCTGTCGGAGTTTTGCAAGGAGATGCGCCGCAAGGACTTTACGCATCATATCGACCGCTACTTCCGCTTTAACAGCGACTTTAACAAGCGTGACGAGATCGCCGTGCGCAAGTCCTTTAGCGGCCTGGCCAAGCTGCTGTTCCCCGACGAGGCTATGGACAAGGACGACGTTCGTTGGCTGCTGGACTACGCCATCGAGGGCCGTCGCCGCGTAAAGGAGCAGCTCAAGATTATGGCGGGCGTCGAGTTTATCGACGTCAACCTGGGCTATATGGATGCCGACAATCCGCAGGACGTGCACGTGGTGCGCGTGCCCGAGCAGTCCGAGGATACGCTGATTCCCGACGGGCCGCTGCTGTCCGGTCACGTGTTTGGCGTGGGCAGGTCGCAGGGCGGCGAGGTTGCCGTGTACAAGTTGGAGAACAAGGCCGTTGCCGGCGAGTGCAAGTTTAAGCACGAGGGCGTGGCCTTTAACAAGCCGGTGCGCGATACGCTGGAGGCCGCGTTCGACAACTTTGTGAACCTGGCGAACCGCGTGGCGCCGGGCATGCACATCGGCTCCAAGGATTATTTGCTGTTCTACAACGACCTGCAGAGCAAGGGCCTGTCCGAAGAAGTTTCGCTCGCCGAGTTTGTGGGCCTGTGCTCTGCGGCGTGCAACCGTCCGGTGATGCCCGCGCTGGCGATTCCGGGAATCTTACGTATGTCGGGCTCCATGGACGAGATTCGTGGGCTCGAGGACATTATGCGCGTGGCCAAAAACGCCGGCGCCAAGCGTGTGATTTTGCCGCTGAGTGCCATCGCGGGTCTGCAGAGCGTTTCGTCCGAGATTATCTCGGGGCTGAGCCCGGTGTTCTACATGGATGGCGACCCGGTCGATGCCGCGAAAAAGGCGCTGGATCTGTAGGGGTGCGAGCGTGCGGGGCGTCCGGTGCTCGGGCGTTCCGCGAACAGTTGGTGCGTAGTGCGTGAGGAGGCCTTTCCATGGCGGACGAGCGTTCTGTTGGTGAGCTGCTCGACGAGCTGTTTGGCTTTGAATCGGTGGCCAAGCGCCAGGCGGCGCTTGAGCAGTACGATCGCGGAGAGTTGGTGCGCAAGGCGCGCTCCCGCGAGCTGCTGGGCGTACTTAGGGGCGTCGAGGCTGCCGAGCACGCTGCGCGCGACTCTGCCGTGCGGGCTGTTGACGGGTATGTTCGCCGTGTTGAAGGCGCTGCGCTTGCACGCGCTCGCAAGCAGGCGGGCGTTGCGGGTCCGCTGCAGATGGAGCGCCGCTATGCTGCCTTTTTGCGCATGGAGGACAAGGCCGAGTTGCTGGCGCGCCTGGAGCAGACGCTTTCGTTTATCGAGGTAAAGTTACGGGCCAATACGGCGGCCAGGGTTCGTGCAGCGTACGATGCTGCGGGAGCTATGGTGCTGCAGTCCGTGGCGCGCCTGAATGACGTGCGCGTTGTGGATGCCGTGCCTTTGGATGCCGACCTGCTGTGTACGCAGCTGGAGCAGTTGCGTTGTGCCGCCGATGCGACGGACCTTGCGGGCATGATCGCAGCGACGTTTGAGTCCGAGCTGAGCGCGACTGGCCCGCAGAGCGCTGACGGGTTTGTGGGCGACGTGGCCGGTGATGTTGCTGGTGATGTGGCGTTGGAGCGTGAACTTACCAACGTGCGCGGCGCTGCGCAGCGAGCGCGCTTGGCGGCACAGGCATATCGGGCGGAGCGCGCCGCCCGCATTGCGAGGAGCACGGTGGAGCCGGTATCGTTGCCCGAGTCTGCGTGCGTTGCGTGCGAGACGGCGTGCGATACCGGGGAGCTTTCCGAGTTGCTCGCTCAGGTTAAGAAGTCGTTTGTGACCTACCGCCGTGTTGTTGCCGACGGCGGGTTGTTCTGTGCGTTTGGCACGGGCTCCCCGCACGGCATTTGTTGTGGCACGAGCTATTTGGACTACGATTCTCGGCTTGATGAGGACGTGCTGGTGGGCGAGTACGATGGTGCAACCAGGCATACTGTTCGGCGCGAGGTTGCGATTCCCGAGCTGGTAGATGAGGCTTCGACTGAGGGCGGCGACTCGCTCGAGGTTGCCGTGGCGCGCATGCGCGAGTTTAACGGACGTTGCTACGATGGCGTGTTTGACGAGGACCCCGCGCGCCATGTGAATGCGTTTTGGTATGGACTCAAAAAGCTCAGCCAGTATTGCGAGGCCGCCGTGCGCGTAGATGAGCGTGCTTGGGATTGCTTTATCGATAAGGTGCAGTTCGCCTACGATGAACCCGTGGGGCGCCTGGCCACGCAGATGGACGACAAGCAGGTTGCGGCTTTTGTTGCTGCCGTGGACGCGCTCGGTGCTAGTGAGTAGGGTCCTGGTCTGGTAGGAGGTTTCATCTTGAAGATCGACGTTGATGTAGATCAGCTGCGCGAGAGTCAGCTCGATCGTGCGGGGAGTGCGGCGGGCGTGGGCTTTCCGGCCGCTATGCTCAACGTAGTGGATATCGAGGACGAGTCGCCCCAAGAGCTCCTAGCCCGAGCCGAACGCGAAGGCCTCGACCTCCGCGACTTTGCCGTCGATGATGACTAAGGGGCGGAGGTAGCTAATATGGGACGGCGCGTCTGCATCCGCGACCGCTCGAAAATACGCGATAAGCCGTCGCAATGGAGTCTAACGACCTTGCAATTGCTCTATTTTGACTGCCCGCAGACTAAGTGAGTAGGCTTTTTTGGAAATCCTGAGCGCACGACTAATTTGCTTCAACAAACCCGCAGGTCACAGACTTGTGCTTTGGTGACGTGGTCGGCGATTCGACAAAAGTCTACTCACTTAGTTTTGAGAGACACTAATTGTCCGCAACGAGACCCCTGTCGGGGCGATTTATGCTCAAATGTAGCCAATTCGGGACGGCTGTCCCTGGCCGCTACGACGCGAGCGTGGCGATGACGGCTTCGTCGCCGGCGTATATGAGGGTGTCGCCGTCGGGGATGATCGTTTGGCCTTCGCGCTTGAGCATCACCACGATAAACGGGTGCTTGCCCTGCGGCACGTCGCGCAGGCGCTGACCGGCCAGGCGACCGTGGGGCGTCACGGTGACCTCGCGCAGCGTAACCTCGGCACGCTCTTCGAACGTTGGGGCTGCCATCACCAGAAGGTCGCCTTCCTCGATGACGGTATCGCCGTTGGGCAGTACCGGGTGTGCCCCGTCGCGCAGCACCAAGACCACGAGCATGTCCGTCGCGCTGCCAATATCGGCGAGCGAGCGCCCGGCAAACGGATGGCCAGCGCCCACCTTGAGCTTTACAAACGACATGCCGTCCTCGTCGTGGTAGTCGTTAAAGGTGCGGCGCACGTCGCCGGCCGCATCGATCATATCGAGTTTCTTCGCCACCGCCGGCAGTAGCGAACCCTGCACCACAATGCTCGATACGGCAATCACAAACACCAGGTCAAATAGGTCGTGTCCGCCGGGAACGCCGGCCACCACAGCAAAGAGGCTAAAGACGACCGAAGCCGCGCCGCGCAAGCCCGCCCAGCTTACGAGCGCAACCTGGCGAGGGCTCGTCTTAAAGGGCGCCAGCAGCAGACCGACGGCGATGGGGCGGCTCGCAAAGAGCATAAACGCCATGAGCGCCAGGCCGGGTAGCAGCATTTGCGGCAGGCGCGCGGGCGTGACGAGCAGGCCGAGCAAGAAGAAGATCGTCATCTCGGCCATCTCGGTAAGGGTGTCAAAGAAGTGCGCCATCTCGACCTTGCCGGTGATGTCGCTCGCGCCCAGCACAATGCCTGCCAGGTATACGGCCAAAAAGCCGTTGCCGCCCAGGTAGCTCGGCAGTGCGTAGGCGACGATCGCCACGGCGAACAAAAAGATAGTCTGCGCGCCCTCGGCCGTTGCGTGTGCGCGCTCAATCAGGCGGCTGGATATCCAGCCGATGGCAAGGCCCAGCCCCACGCCCAGGATGATCTGCTTGGCCAGCAGCACGGGAATGTCGATGTTGCCACCCGCCGCGAGGGTGGCGAGTACCGCGGTGAGCATGTAGGCGACGGGGTCGTTGGAGCCCGATTCGACCTCGAGCAGCGAGTCGGTGCCGCCCTTTAGCGACAGGTTGTGCTCGCGCAGCACGCTAAAGACGCTCGCCGCGTCGGTCGACGCCACGACCGAGCCCAGCAGCAGGCCGCCGATCCAGTCGAAGCCCAGTGCGAAGTGTGCGAACACGCCAGTGATGCCGGCGGTGGCGATAACGCCGAGCGTGCTCAGCAGCACAGCGGGCGCGGCGACGGGTTTGGCACGGTCGATGTTGGTGTTAAAGCCGCCGTAGAACATGATGAACAGCAGCGCCGTGCTGCAGACGGTTTCGGTGAGCGCGTAGTCGCTAAAGTCGATGTGCGCCGGACCGTTGACGCCGAGCAGCATGCCGAGCGCAATAAAGATGAGGAGGGTGGGGAAGGGGAGTTTTTTGCCGACGGGTTTGATGGTCAGGCACAAAATGATGACGAGGCCGATAAAGAGAAGTATCTGGTTCATGGATAGTGTCCGCTCCTGGGTGGTTGGCGTGGCACGGTCAGTTGTCTGCGGTTATTTGTACCCAAAGGTGGTGGGTTCATGGGGGCGGATTGCGGGCGTGCGCATTTTCGACACGAGGCTGCGACGTGTGCGACGCCGGTCGGTGAGCAGCTGCCGGCGGTGCACCGAGAGCGGCGCGCGTGGACGCATGGGCGCTAACGACCGTTGGCGACACGCGGCCCTTCCCAGCTTTATTGCAAGGGAGTACAATGGGTAACGTTTAAGTTCAACTTGAAGTTTTAGTTGCGGCTCCGGGCTTCGGCCACAAGGTAGGGAAAGGCGTTCCATGGCGATCTATGTGACATCTGATGCTCACGGACACGTGCGTGCGCTTGACGAGGCCCTCTCCAAGATTTCGCTGGCGTCCGAAGATACGCTGTATGTGCTGGGCGACATGATTGATCGCGGGCCCGATCCGGTCGGTGTTATTAAGCTGGTGCGATCGCTGCCCAACGCGCGCGTGCTCAAGGGTAACCATGAGCAGATCATGCTCGATGCCATTATTGGCCAGGACCCGCTCGATGCCGAGACATGGGATATCAACGGTGGCTGGACGACGCGCGAGCAGCTTAACGACATGGAATTTGAGGCGTACGAGGAGCTTGTGCGCTGGATGGCCGGGCTGCCGCTGTGTGCGGTGGCTGAGACCGATGAGCGCCCGTACCTGCTAGTGCATGCCGGTATTGAGACCGAGGCGGCCCGGGCGTTTTTGCTTGAACACGACGTGGATTGTGCCGATGGTGCCGGAGCGGTTGGCGCCGATCGCGAACTGCTGAAGCAGATGCTTGCCGTGCAGTCGTCCGATGACCTGCTGTGGATTCGCCATGGCTATTGGGATGCGCCGACGGGGCTGCTTTCTGCCGAGGGCAAGGGTCCGGTCGTGGTGAGTGGCCACACGCCAACGGTGTCGCTCGGGCGTTATTGCGAGGTAGGCGGCCTGGCGGGACTCGACGAGGAGTCGGGGCGCGGACAGATTGTGCGCCTGGGCGGCGATGATACCGCCGGCGTTCCCGACCGCATCGACATCGACTGCGCCGCCGCCACCGGCTCCGAGTTCGGCCGCGTCGGGATCCTGCGCCTGGACGACGGTGCGGAGTTCTACGCAAATATCAAGCCTGGAGAATAACCTTGTTCCGCCGTTCTACCGAACGGCGGTCACGTTGACGCTGCGCAGCCCCGAAGCACCCCATCTTGTCGCTCAAACCGTCGCTCGTGTACAGAAATACGCGTCGCTCCTCTTTCGCGCCAACCTGGGGCACTTCGAGACTGCTCGCTGTCGGTGCCAAAACATCGACGTTTCTTTTCTTTAAATTGATTCGAATTAGGCGCCGTACGGGTTCCGGTCGCGCTCGATTCGTTGGCGGATGTGGGCGTACTCGATTATCAGCAACACCAGCAGTAGGGCCATGACCGCTAGGTAGCTCACCACGGCGCCCATCAGGCCCAGCAGGTTGATTAGGATCACCGGGAGCACCACGCTCACGGCAAAGCAGATCAGGTAGATCTTGGTGACGTCTCCAGCGTGGCGCAGCACCGTGATAATGGCGTAGATAAAATCGATGGCCGCGGTTACGCCACCGGCGACGACCATCAGCAGCGCCAATGTGCGGTAGCGCTCAAAGTTGAGGCCGTACATAAAGCTCATGAGGGGAATGCCGGGGCCTGCCATAAATGCGGCGCACACGCCGGTGATGGCCACGATCAGCGCCATAACGGCAATAATAATCAAGTCAAAACGGCGGCGTTTGCGCGGATTCGCCCAAATGCTCGACAGACGCAAAAGCTGCGGTTTATAGACAAATCCGATGCTCAGCAAAATAGCCTGCGCCGGAAAGAACAGGGCATTAAAGTACAGCTGGTATTTGTAGGCCAGCGTGCCTTCCATCACAAACTTGGGCATGCTCTCGATGAGGTTGAACAGGAACAGTGCGCCAAAGAGCGGAGCGCACTGGACAAACAGGTGGCCGACCTCGCGCAGGCTCACGCGGCGTGATTTTTCGGTCTCGAGCAGGGCGAGCGGCGCGGTGACCAGCACGAGCGATGCGATGGCGGTGACGCCCATGGCCATGGCCGCGATGGGCATGCTGCGCGTAAGGAACAGCGCCACGCTAAAGACCGCGATGACGCCGACGGAGCGCAGCGTTTGGCTCATGCCGGCCAGGTAGAGTTTATCGGCCTGCTGCAGGCGGCCCTCGTACACGTCCGCCACGCCGTCGATCACCTTATACAGATAGACGCCCAGGCCGATCGTCGCCATCTGCGCGTCATAGCCGCGGGCGCTGCTGTACATGAGGCCGCAGCCTAGGGCGAGCGCTCCGCAAAGCCAGCGGTTGAGCTGGTAGGAGGCAAAGGACGTCGTTTCGTCGATATCCGAGACCTGGAAATTGCGCACGCCGTAGTTACACGCGATCATGATGAGCGTGCCGGTGACAAAGGAGATGGAGAACTTTCCGGCTTCCTCGGCGCCCACAAGCTGCGTGGACACAATGGTGAGCAGGGGAAACGCGAAGCCCCACACGGCGGTGCCCAGGGTATTCCAGAGATAGTCGCGGCGGGTGGCGTGCTCCTCGTATTCGGCTTCCTGCGTGGAGAAGCCGCCGCCGTAGACAGCGCCGAGCAGGCGGTTCCACCACGCGTTGACCATGCGGTGGATGGGGCCGGGCTCGCGATCGCGCTCGCGGCGACGGCGCGTGGCCTGGCTGCTGTCGGGGCCGCCGGCGTTACGCTGGCTCAGTTCCTGGATGCGCGCGAGCTCTTCGGCCGTGTGGGAGGCGGGAAACAGGCCGTTCTCGATGCGTCCGCCCTGGGCCTTTGCGGTGCCGCCGCTCGCTACGGCGGGGTCGGCGACGCCATTGCGGCGGGCGATGGCACGGCGGATGCTGTCGAGGGGCGTGATACTCAAGGCGGTTCCTTTCTCCTTCTGCGCTCTAGTATAGACGCGGTGGCGTCCATTCGTGTTTTTGAACAGGTTGTTCAATAACTTCGTCGGTCGGCTGTTATTTGCCGGCAAACGTGCGGTCGGCACTTAGGGACGTTCCTTATGTGCCGGCACTTGGGAACGTCCCTAAGTGCTGGCATCTGGGGACACTCCTTGGTTGTTGCCTGTTCATGAGTGTCCCCAACGACTAGTCATTTAAGAACGTTCCCAATGACTAGGCCCCAATGACTAGGCCGCTTGCGTGCGATTTTTGACCGTTGGGCGGGCGCTTCGCCGTTGCCGCAAAAACGTTTTTGCATATCGGGTACAACGGGCTTTACGTGAGTAAAGTGCGCGCCGCGTCCACGTGCCGCGTTTTTAAAGGAGGCCCCATGCCTGGTGTTACCCCTGCAGAAGTTCTGTCCAACTTTGGTATTACGCTGGTCGAAGACCCCGCCGAGAACCAGCCCCGCCTGCTGGTTGACCTGCCGGCAGCCGAGCTCGTCGAGCATGCCATCCGCCGCAACGAAGGTCGCATGGCCTCCAACGGCGCGCTGGTGATCGAGACGGGGGAGCGTACCGGACGTTCGCCCAACGACCGCTTTATCGCCGACACGCCCGACGTGCACGACAAGATCGCCTGGGGCGCCGTAAACCGCCCGCTGCCGCTCGAGAGCTATGAGGCCATCAAGGCCGGCATCGTCGACTACCTCAACGAGCGCGATGTGTTCGTCACCCGCGGCATGGCCGGCGCCGACCGCAACCACACGCGCCGTCTGCTCGTCGCCTGCGAGCGTGCCAGCCAGGCGCTCTTCATTAAGCAGATGCTCGCCCGCCCGCTCGCCCGCGAAATCGCGCGCACCGGCGAGCCGGACTTCTGCGTGCTCGCCGCGCCGGGCTACCAGTGCGATCCCGCCATCAAGGGCCTCAACTCCAGCGCCGCCGTGGTCATCAACTTCCAGGAGCGCGTGATTTTGGTCGCGGGTACCGGCTACTCCGGCGAGATCAAAAAGTCCATCTTCAGCGTCATGAATTACCTGCTGCCCGTCGAGGACGACGTGCTGCCCATGCATTGCTCGGCCAGCATGGATCCCGTCACGCACGAGACCGCGGTGTTCTTTGGCCTGTCGGGCACCGGCAAGACCACGCTTTCGGCCAACCCCACGCGCCTGCTGATCGGCGATGACGAGCACGGCTGGTCCGACATGGGCATCTTCAACATCGAGGGCGGCTGCTACGCCAAGTGCGAGGGCTTGGATGCGTTCCACGAACCCGAGATCTTCAATGCCGTTCGCTTTGGCGCCATCTGCGAAAACGTGGTGCTCGACGAGGGTCGCAAGCCCAATTACGATGATATTTCGATTACGCACAACACGCGCGTGGCCTATCCCGTCGAGCATATCCCCAACGCGTGGACCAAGGGCATGGGCACCACTCCCAGCGTCGTGCTGTTTTTGACCTGCGACGCCTTTGGCGTGCTGCCGCCCATCTCGCGCCTGACGGCCGACGCCGCCATGTATCACTTTGTGACGGGCTTTACGGCCAAGATCCCCGGCACCGAGGTCGGCGTCACCGAGCCCACGCCCACGTTCTCCTCGCTGTTCGGAGAGCCGTTTATGCCGCTCGACCCTATGGTCTATGCCAAGATGCTCGGCGAGCGTATCGCCGACGGTCGCACCCGCGTCTATCTGGTCAACACTGGCTGGATTGGCGGCGGTTATGGCGTGGGCCATCGCATCGAGCTTGCCTACACGCGCGCCCTGGTGGCCCGCGCCCTCGACGGTACCATCGAGGACAGCGAATTCGTGCACGACGATATCTTTAACGTCGACATTCCCACCACGTGTCATGGCGTGCCCGACGGCATCCTGGTGCCGCGCCAATACTGGCAGAGCACCGCGCGCTACGACGAGGCAGCGCACAACCTGGCGGTGATGTTCGAGGAGAACTTCGAGAAGAAGTACTCGCACCTGCCCGATTCCGTCAAGGCCGCCGGCCCGCACGCCCAGGTGCCCGCCGAGGCCCGTCATCGCGGCCGCGGCCTGCTGGGACTCCGCCACTAGCGTCGCCTCAGATCCAACACCACCATAAGGGGACAGACACCTTTGTGGTGGTTTTGCTCGCGCGGATGACTCGGGTTACAATACGCCTGACATATCGTCCCCTTCTCCGGATGGGGACAGCGTAAGCGCTCTTGTGGCGGCACCGTAGGACTTTGAAGGCGGCCGCTGTGAGGGCGCTTTTTGTTTAGGTGCCCTCGCTCGGGCGCGCACAATGAAGGGAGAGCGTATGAAGGGCTTTGTTGCAGAGGATTCATTTTGGGAGCTGTTTCCGCAGGCGGCGGTCGGCGTCGTGGTCGTAAAGGGCATGAAGCCCGCGGCTCAGATTCCCCAGGAGGACGTGGATGCGATCGCCGCGCTGCTTGACCGCGCCAACATCGATGCAGAGCGCCACCTGACCAGCGATACCATCAGCGAGAACGCGCCGGTGAAGGCTTGGCGTGACGCGTACCGGCTGTTCAAGACTAAAAAGGGCGCGCGTTGCTCGATCGAGAACCTTCTCAAGCGCGTGCTCAAGGGCAAACCGGTGGGCCACATTACGCCCGCGGTGGACATCTACAACACGGTGTCGTTGACCTATGCGCTGCCCGTGGGAGGCGAGGATCTGCATGCGATTGAGGGAGACCTTCGCTTGAAGGTGACCGACGGTGGCGATGCGTTCTTGCCGCTTGGCGAGGAGGCGGACGATCCGACGCTGCCTGGTGAGCTTGCCTATATCGACGATGCAGGCGCCGTGTGCCGCTGCTGGAACTGGCGCGACGGCGTTCGAACGGCCCTGTCCGACGATTCGGCCGATGCGTTCCTGGCGATTGAGTGTGTAGAGCCCGAACGGATGGGGGATTGCCAGGCCGCCATCGATCGCTTGGCCGAGCTGCTCGAGCGGTATTTGGGAGCGACGGTTGTCGTTAAGACGCTTGTGACCCGCGACAATCCCTGCGTGGAGCTGTAGCGGCGCCTAGAACCTATTGATGTCCCAAACCACCACAAAGGTGCCTGTCCCCTTTGTGGTGGTTTTTATGTTGATGGGTTAACAAATGGGTCGCGTGGAGGCGGCAGTCGCTGAGTGCGGCTAAGATGTTTACCCGTTAGCATCATGCAAGCGAAAGGCGGTCGTCTCCCATGCAGCAGAACGACGAGACACGTTTTGAGGATTTTGTCGGACTGATTAGCGGGCTCTACAAGGAGATTCAGCGTATCAAGACGTCCGAGGGCGCAAGGCTGGGCCTCAAGGGCTCCGACGTCATGTGCCTGTACTACCTGGAGCGCAGCAAGGACGGCATGACCGGCGCCGACCTGGCTCGCGTGGCCGGCGTGACGCGCGCTGCCGTTTCGCGCACGTTGGCACACCTGGAAGAGGGCGGCTTTGTCGAGGTTGATGACTCGGGCGACGCTGCCGTCAAGTACCGCGCCCCGGTTCGCCTGACCACGCTGGGTGGCGAGAGCATGAACGAGGCCGACCGCATCATCCACGAAGTGCTCGACACCACCGGCAAGGCCATGGGCGTGGAGCAGCGCGAGCAGATGTATGCGTCGCTGCGTACGATTCTCAACACTCTGCGCGAGATCTAAGGCCGCCAAGGCATTTGCTTCCCATTAACAACTGCATCGTCCCGTTTGAGCGCGCATGCTGTGCCGGGGCATTGCTGTCAAAATTCCCTGCGCGGGACCTGCGCAAGAAAGGATTCGCTATGTCCGTCCGCATTATTACCGATTCCGCAAGCGATATGTCGCCGGCTGAGCACCCCGCTCTACGTGTTCTGCCGCTGTCCGTTACCTTTGGCACCGATGTGTACATGGATGGCGTCGATATCGATCACCAGCGCTTTTATGAGATGCTCGTGGAGCGCGATGAGCTGCCCAAGACCGGCCAGGTCAACCCGTACACGTTTTCGCAGGCGATTGCCGAGGCGCGTGAGGCCGGCGATGAGGCTGTGATTATTACCGTGGGTGCCAAGCTTTCGGGCACCAATCAGAGTGCCCGTACCGCACTTGCCGAGGCGCCGGGCGGCGACGTGTTCGTGGTAGACAGCAATAACGTAACCCTGGGCGAGCGTGTCCTAGTTGAGTATGCGCTGCGCTTGGTAGACGAGGGCCGTAGTGCGGCCCAGATCGCGGCGGCCGTCGAGGCCGTGCGCGACCGCGTTGTGGTTATCGGCCTACTCGAGACGCTTGAGTACCTGGTGCGCGGCGGTCGCCTGTCTGCTGCGGCCGGCGCCGTGGGTACGCTGCTCAACGTAAAGCCCGTTGTGGCTGCCGAGGACGGACTGATCGTGCAGTTGGGCAAGGCGCGCGGTTCCAAGAACGGCCGCAACCTGCTGAACCAAAAGGTCGAAAAGGCAGGCGGCATCGACTTTTCCATGCCGCTGGCGCTGGGCTATACGGGCCTCTCGGATGCGGTGCTCAAGAAGTATATCGAGGACAGCGCGGCACTGTGGGCTGGCCACACCGAGGGCGAGCTGCCCGTCCACACCATCGGCGCCACCATCGGCACCCACGTAGGCCCCGGCGCCGTAGCCGTAGCCTTCTTCCAGCCCGTTAACTAGCCCACCTGCCAAAACCACCACAAAGGGGACAGGCACCTTTGTGGTGGTTTATGCTATTCCGGGTGGAAGGGAGCGAGCAATGGCGTCTGAGGGCTTTTTTGAGCGGGTGTACGAGGTGGTCGAGCAGATTCCCGAGGGGATGGTCGCCACGTATGGTCAGGTGGCGCTGCTTGCTGGACGTCCACGAAGTGCGCGGTACGTGGGGTATTCCCTGCATGGCAATCCGCGCCCCGGCGAGATTCCCTGTCACCGCGTGGTGTTTGCCGATGGCCGCATATGCGATGGTTTTGCTTTTGGCGGTCCCGATGCTCAACGTGAGCTTTTGCTAGGGGAGGGTGTGGCGTTTAAGGACGACATGCACGTCGACTTGGCCGCCTGTCGCTGGCCTGCAGGGCTCTAGCGGCTCTGCCGTGGCTTAAACCACCACAAAGGTGCCTATCCCCTTTGTGGTGGTTTTGGCAGGTTTACCGAGGTTAACTTATGGAGAAGGTATGGCGGCGCGGTTTGTCGCAGCAAAGTAAACCACGGTGAACTATATTGTTTTCAGCAACGGAGCAGGCAATAGGCGATGAAAAAGCCTGCCCTGTTGAGTTTGATTCGCATTCCTCCCCTCTGTGCGATTCAACGGTGTACTTCGGGAACAGGCCCGCTGGCAACTA